>NZ_AP025484.1:1500000-1800000 GCF_024347455.1 Vibrio echinoideorum | reverse complement strand
GTTAAAAGGCGTGTGATAAGTGCATTGATAGTTGATGTCGATAATGTCACTGACGATGAACAATTCGCCAGAGGTAAGGAAGCCACGGTTGGTGATGTTCATTGCCGCGACATTCTTCTTACAGCCCAGTAAATCGGCATCATCTTTGGATACGTTGATGGCTTGATAAGTCGTTAAGTAACTGTCGATCTCTAAGCCTTGAGCGAGTGCGTGTTTTTGAAGCGAACTCTCGATGATGTCTGTGTTCATTTCATGAAAGATACTGACAGGTATTTTTGTTTCTTCAATTTGAACGACTTTATTATTAATTAACCTAAGACGTTTGATCTTCCAAATATATTCATCGTCACGTAGAGAAAATGTTTGTTGTTCGTGGTTGTTTGGTAACGCTTTATTTAATTGAATCTTTTTATAAGATATTTCTTCAAAGCTGTTTTCAGTAATCGAGTTATAAACTAGAGGGGTTCCAACCAAAGATGTATTAACAAAGTACCCTGAGCCCACCTTAGATGTCACCATGCCAATCGCTTCTAGTTTGGCTAGCGCTTTTCGAATAGTAAATCGAGATAAGCCATATATTTCAGAGAGTTCCCTTTCTGCAGGAAGCTTATGATTGATACTGTTTTGACAGATCTTGCTAACAATATCTTGGACAACTAATTCATATTTTTTCATTCTAAAAACTTAAAAAAGCACTCATGGTGATTAAATTATAGTTAACTAAATCAGATACTCAGCGCATTCCGAACTAGCCGTTAATTCTAACATAGAAGGCCGATTAGATGATGGATATAGGGCGTTTTTGAGGGCGAATTTGAGTATTACTTCTGGGTGTGTGACTTCATTCTCTTTCTTAATTAGATAAAGGGGAGGGCGAGCTCACATGCAAGTAACTAGTACAAAAGCCACAGTATTTACTGTGACTTTTGAACCTAACTTAATTGAACCTAACTTAATTGAACCTGACTTGAAGAGGTTTAAACAGCTGCAGATGCTAGAGGGTCATCTGCAACGCCTAATACCTAGTGAGTGTAGTTGCTATTTGCCCACAAAACCGTTGTATAACATGTAAAGGTGCGCTGCACTCCAAGAGAAGTTATTCGCGCCCTGAACCTCACCCGTTTCTGGGTTGTAGCTTTCCTGAATAGGGGTAGCTTCTGTTAGGCCTTGCGCATTTTGGAATAGCTTGTCGACCATTTGACGCGCTTCTACACCGTATCCATAGTTGTCCATACCGCGTACACCAAAGTAGAACTGATCAAGCCATACGCGACCACGCCAGTAAATGTCTGGGCCGTAAGCCGGGTTGTCCATTGATGCCGTCCCTAGCGGTATCTTAGGCGAGTTAAACTTGCTGGTATTTAGCATGTTCTCCACGACCTTGTCTGCGTGTTCTTGCGTCGCTGCGTTGTTGAATAGTGGTGACCAACCTTCAGGCCCCATGCCTCGCTTCACCAGTACCGGACCTGCACATTGGTTAGGGAGTCCATTTGGTACCACTTCGATATCGTAGTAGAAGCCCGTTGACTCATCGTACATACAACGGTTGATGTACTCTTTGGTGTCAGCTGCTTTTTCTGCAAACTCAGCGGCTTTGTCGGCTTTACCCAATACGTCGGCAATTTGCGATAGGTATAGGTTGTCTGAGTACCAGTAAGAGGCTTGGTCTACCGATTCTTGCATCAGTGAGTAACCTGATAAGTTGTTTGAATCGTCAGTATTTTCATTGAATTTCACTTCCCCTTTTTCTTGCGTTGGTTGTTCAGACAATCCTTGTAGGTTATCGATAGTGTTGATAAAGCCAAACACGCCCGCGTTATCACGTCCTGATTCCCAACCCGCTGCGACTTTTGCAGGGATACTCATCGCCGTGTAATTACCAGAAGTCAGCAATTCATTGTACTTTTCGATGCCGGTTTCTTTGATCCACTTATCGCCATTTGCTTGGTCTTTGTATTGGAACTTCATATCGTCAACAGACGCATCTGATCCCCAAGAACCGTCATTCACGTCACCTTCGAAAACCGTGTGGATTGGATCTTTCGCTGCGCCGTATTCTGGAATGCCGTTCTTGTTCGTATCACGAGCGCGTAACCACCAATCGTGGAACGCAACTAGCTTCGGATACATTTCTTCCAGCTATTTCTGTGCTTCTTTTGGACGATTATGTTCGTCTTTCAGCGCGGTATACACTTCCCATACCGCCCATGCCGCCAGTGATGGTTTGGTATTTCGTTCATTCCAGTTCAGGCCATCGGTCGCTTGAGGGAACACTTTTTTGTATTCCGCTGACATGCCTTCCCAGCGTTCTTCTGGTAGGTTGTATGTCACAACATCAAGCAGGTAACCTTCATCCCAAGGGCGTACGGGATCATCAGATTGCACTTGGTATTGGAATACAGTGCGAATGTTTTCCATCGCTACATCTGGGTTGAAGTGAGACATCGCATAAGCTTGTTTCCACGTATCCCACGGCCATGTCATGTTGCCCGAGAAGTAAGGGGCCGTAACGGAAGGTGTAACGGTGTCGTGATCAATTGCACCCGCAGCACCACGCCAGTTCGCGTTTAATGTTTCCATTGCTTTTACTGCAACAAACTCATGTTCTTTTGAAGCCGCATCGTTGGTGAGACCGTTTTCTAGGTATTCTTCCCAGCGCATAGCTGAATCGTGCATGTAACCTTTTGGATCGGCCATCACCTTATTCAATTTTTTAAACTCAGACGCTTGCTCTTTGGTGTTTTGAACGTGAGTGTAAGCCGTGTATAACGTGATCTCTTCGCCATCGCCTAGAGAGGCCGTTTGCACGAAACCTATCTTGTCATCATTGATGGTAGAAGTTTCTGGTTTGATAGAGCGCGTTACTTCGAACTTTGAATCGCCAGAAGTCAGCAACGACCAGGAATCACGAACTGCGCCAAAAGAGACTTCTACACCATTGTCTGTCGCTGTAATTTCACGAGAGTATGTTGGGTAAGCTTCTTCAACACTACGGACTGTACTGTCTTCATTCTTGTATGCCGTGCCATCATCCGCGCGATAGTTTTGCATCAACTCACCATCCCATTCGCCTTGAATATCTAGCTTATTTGGGTTTTTGATGGTGGTTTTTACAAGAGAAGTACGATTGGTCACAAAACGTATTTCTAGCTCGGCTTCAATACCGTTCTCGCCAGTATACGTTTGAATCAACGCGCCAGGTTGTGAGTATGCGTCTGTCAGTTTAAGTGGCATAAGCTTACCATCGACAGTCAGCGCCAAACGGTCGAAACGTGCAGCCATGAATGACACGTATTCTTCGGTCAATAGCGCCGTACCGCCTAGAGTGATTTCACCACCTTTGGTGTCTAACGTGTGACCATGCCATGAGCCGTTATCGAACATTGGAATGTAGCGCAGGTGACCGCCGTGTAAATCACGCAATGCCACTGGTACCCCTGCACGATCGATGGTGTTGTGGAATTCGGTCGCTTTAAGTGGAACATCCACATTCGAGCTATTATCACTACTGTTGCATCCGCTTAGTGTTAGAGCCATCCCGACAGCAATTGCGCATAAAGACGTCTTAAAGTGCATGTTATATCCCTCATTTATTGGTTTTTGAACCTGATCAGGCGAAAAAAGGTCGAGACAATCCCTGCCGAGTTTCGTGATGAAGATTCAGCCTTATTTATTTCACGTATGGATGTGAGAAAAGATCGCTTATTTACGTCTTTTCTTTATTTATTTTTTATTACGTATCAATTATTGTTCATTAGCTATCGATATAGACTTTAATAATTCGCCATCAATATTAGGGATCGTATCAGAAAGAAATATCTGATTGCCCGGCGTGTAGGTCATCAATACATTTCTTAGCCGTTCTCCGCCTTCTCCATTTTTGTTTTGTACATCAAACTCAATCAGCTTGTTGTAAACTTCGTTCGCCAGCTTCTCTTCTTGTTCTTCAGTAATAGCGATACGTCCTATACAGATTGGGGGCCGTACATCATGGCTGAACACTTCATCTCGAAAACGTTTAGCGAATAAAGTATCCAGCTTGGAACCTTCTTCAAAAATAAAACGACCTTGATCTTTAAATCTGTATTGGTCATCGCCTTTTAATTCAATGTAATTCATCATTTCTAATGCACGAAAATATATGGCCATAGAGGTATGACTTAGTTGATATTTATTGGCGATATCATGTGGTGACCAGCCTTTTCTTCGTAATAGGTACAAAAAATCAAACAAGTATGGATATTGGCGAAATATTTCACTGTTAATATCGGTGATAAACTGCTCGTTATCTTGTTGCAACTGCTTGCCACGCATAGATAGCTCTACCAAGTCAGTATCTAAATGAGTGGCGTACGAAAGTATTTTGTCTAGCCCCAAAGACGTATTGTGCAGTTGCCTTTTAATAGTTGAGAGAGGGATTGCCATCCCAACAGAGAGGTCGGAATAACAAATCCCTTTCTCTTTTATTTTGTCTCGTAAAGCAGCAAGTAAATACGTTGCAGAATTATTCATCTAACAATGCCTATTTTATTTTCGTCAGCATCCCTGATAATAAATTCAAGAGAGTCCTACTCTTGTGATTCTGGTTCCAAATATTTTCAACATTTACTGTGAGTTAAATAATTGCCAAACTTTAGGTTTTTACTTGTTGTTGTCTGTACAAGTTTTACTCAATATGATTAGTGGCTATCTCTTTGTCAGTATGCGATGAGTATAATTGTTTTGATGCATAAAATTAAGTTCACGGTAGTTTTTAGTAAAAGTTTTCTTTCGAGAGGTTAATTTATTAGGTGGGAAGTATCAAAAAGCTGTACTTAGGGATTTAGTCTAGCTTGATATCACAAAATATTCGTGAGTGACTGGTATTTCATTGAGTTGATGACCAGTAAAAACCTTGTTATAAGGAGTAAGGAGGTTAGTTAAATGGAGAGTGGGATTATTGAAGCGTAATCATATTATATAGTTATGTTCCAAATTTTCATGTATTTATTCTATTTATTGTTAGACCTGAAAACTATTTGGTGCCTCACCATTTTCCTCCTGGTTAGTTAGGGGGAAGGGAGAGATTACATACAATCAGTTAATAAAAAAGCACGCCCAATAGGACGTGCTTCGAATGCTTGAGCTTTGTTAGTTGCGAGCTACATGGCTAAGTTTTCATTTCTTAACTTGGTTAGTTCTTTTAGGCGTTTTGCATACTCTTTTTGGAACTTGTCGGGGTCTGCACCTTCAGAAACTTGAGCGTAAACTCTCATCTTGTTACCGCCGTAGATCTTCGCAAGATCATCATTGCTGTAGCCACGTTTCCACAGTTCATCGGTGATGGCTGCAAGGATCTTCGCTAATTCACCATTGCCCGTCGCGCCTTTGTTGAACGCCTCGATCATGTAACCACCATCGTCGTACATTTTCGCGTTCTTGGTTGCGAAATCAACCACCATGTCAGTTGAGAACATGTCATCGGTGGCGATACCTACGTGGTCAACGCCGACCAATTTTACGTAGTAGTCGATCATATCGGCAGCTTGAACTGGAGAGATATCTTCAGGCCAAACGCCGTCCATCATCCATTCCGTGAAGGTTGGAGCAACGTAGCCTCCTGATTTAGCTGCGCGTATTGCTTCATCATCAGGAATGGCACGGTAACAGCCTTTTGGTGTCGCATTCGCTTCGTTTTTGTATAAACCGGCAGGCACAGAGTGGGTGTATACAAATGGCACATCAGGGTAGTTTTCTTCCATATAACTCATGGCATCGTTAGCCGTTTTTGAGCCTGTATGGCTGAGATCTAGAATCACCTGATACTTGACCATCGAATCGATAACAGACTCTCCCCAAGATGTTAAGCCGATGTCTCTGCCATTATATGCAGCCAGTTGTCCCGAACCTGTTCTGAAAATGTCGTTATAAGACAAGATCATGCTTTTGAGACCCATGTCTTTAAGAATCGCCATCTTGGTGACATCTTCTTCCAAAATTGTCGCAATTTGGCTATTCCATAGAACGGCAGTCTTTCTTTCTGTATGGGCTTTTTCAATATCGTGATTAGAGTGGGCAACGATGAACTTATCAGGTTGTTTTGCCATCACAGAACGATGCTTGTGATGGTGGAACAAGAAGTCATCAAAGTTGTGGTCGGCAGCAGTAATGGTGTATTCATGCCCTGTAATACCCGCGTCACGTGCACCTTGGAAGTAATCCAATAATTGTTGGTCGTCACTCCAGCCCGCTCCATATGGGCTCGCGAGCATACCAATGACGATCGTGTCTTGAACGAATGTTTTGGCTTTGTCTGATGCTGGCCAAGTTTTGCTTTCAACACTGGCGTTAGCAACACCAAAACTCATTGCTATACTCGCTGCTACTAACGTGATCTTTTTAAACATGAAAACCTCTCAATTATTGGTTTAAGTCCATTTATTCAATATCTATATTTAATAGTAGACCCTGACGGTATCTCGGGATTATTTAAAATTGATAACCCTGTCATACTTTGCAATCAAAGCTGCTCTTGTTGGCTATGTGGTTCACTTTATTAGTGAAAACTGTAAGTGAACCTTGTTAACTTGAGATAATTGTAGCTAAGCTCTGAAATGAAAATGTGCATTTTGCGTCACTAGTTAATATGGAAAAGGATAGAGTGATGGGGCTTGATATTCCTCTGATTGATAAGCGTGTAGTGAACTACTTTCAACAGTGTTTGCAAGAAGATAACTCGCTTGCTCTCGGCCGTTCATTGGTTGCAGATCTGGCGTTAGAAGTGAAACTTCCATTCAGTATGGATACGTCATCGGCTAGCTATGTTCCGTATAACGTTTTTTCCCTCTTCTTACACCATATCAGGGTTAATCTAGGCCCGAATGACTTCATTGCTGTGCTGTTAGAGAGTGCAACTCGAGCAGCTAAAGAACTTCGATTTCCTGCTCTTTCGATGCAAGATTTCCTTGATTCTTTCCCCATTGAAAAGATATCTGTGGAACAAAGTGGGGCAGAGTTTTCTGTCTCGTTTACGACGTCAATGCAGTCAGTTAGTCACGTTGAATCTGAGTTGTTTCTTATCGCTTATACTCACGCTTATTTGAAGGCGCAATATGCTGAGCTCGGTAACCCAATTCGATATGATTTAGTGACAACGAAGTCGCAGGCATTAAGCGAGTTAAAAATCCAAACTGAGACACCTCAATACCTTGGGCAAGAGAATACGCGTATTCAATACGATCGGTTTGAAGTGGAAAATTTGGTGGAAACCAAAGTGAAACCCATGGCCGATACTCGCAAAGTCACTGAGGCTTTGTCGCCATATATTGGTCGAGTCGATATGGACTTAGATACATTTTGCGATTTGATCGGGATTGGAAAGCGTACTATTCAAAGAGCGTTGAATAAAGAAAATACAACCTTCAAAGAGATAAAAGAGACGCTCGCGTTTGATTTCGCTAAGCGAGTTATTTCTCAGCAAACCTATACTATTTCTGATGTCGCACTTCACTTAGGTTATGCCGATTCATCGCAGTTTATAAGAGCATTTAAGCGAGTAAATGGGATTACACCTTATCAATGGAAGAAAGGCCATGTTGAGTGATAAACATGGCCTTTCTTAGATTTAGACTGTTGCTGAATTAGTCGCTCTGTTGCTCAGTATTCAAGTGTCGAATCAACTTGGCTGGCGTACCACCGTATAAGCAGTCTGGTGGTACATCGCTGTTGACCACAGAGTTCGCTGCAATCACTGAACGAGCCCCAATTGTCACGCCTTGGTTGATCACTGAGTTACCGCCAATCCACACATCATCTTCGATTGTTATTGGTAAACAGAAGGTTTCCCATTTACGGCGGCTACGATAATCAAGGGAGTGTGATGGCGTATAGAATTGGGCACTTGGTCCAATTAAAACATTGTTACCGATCTTGATATTCGCACCATCCAGCATCACCACGTTCATGTTGATGAAGGTGTCGTCACCAATCTCAATGGTTTTACCAAACTCACAATGAAAAGGGGGCTGGATTAAGCTGCTACTACCAACCTTACCGAATAGCTGCTCTTGCAATGTGTGTTGTTGATCTGGGGTTTGGTGGTTGTTGAAAGCCATTAGCGCTTTTTTTGCATTGGAACGCATGGTATCAATTTCTTGGTCTGCCCCGTCATACACTTGCCCAGATAGCATCTTTTCCAGTTCAGTTTTATCGCTTGTATTACTCATGCTTACCCACTTTCCGAGAGTCTCGGTCTAAATGACGAATACTGCAAGATTAGCGATTTTTGGACATAAAAAAAGAGAAAAGCCTCAGCCTTTCTCTTCCTATTTTGTGCTTTAAGCACTAATGCTAAGTGAGCCCAGCTATTCAGCAAAAGGCGCGCTTTGCCAAATTAGATTTGCTCAACGAAACCCATTAGGTGCTGTTTCACTTCGTCTGAAGCAAAAGCGCTGTCTACAGAGTATTTGTAGATCTCTGCGTAGTCTTCTTTAGTTAGGCCGAATGTTTCACACACACGCTTCACTTCGTTAGTCATGGTTGTGTTCGACACAGTGCGGTTATCTGTGTTGATAGTGACAACGATGCCGTCTTTCTTGAATTCAGCAATTGGGTGGTCGCTGAACTTGTGAATACATTTAGTTTGCACGTTACTTGTTGGGCAAGTTTCAAGCGCAACCTGCTTTTCTTTCACGATGTTGTACGCGTCTTCGTTGCCTTGGATGTGAACACCGTGGCCGATACGCTCAGCGTCTAGCAAAGTAACTGCATCGTAAACGTTTTGACCATGCCATTGCTCACCAGCGTGCACTGTAATGCGGTAGCCTTTTTCAAGAGCGTATTGTGTGTACTCAGGGAATTCAGCGCAGAAGCCTGGCTTTTCACCGCCAGCGATATCAAATGCTACAACACCTTTACCTAGGTAAGGTTGACCTGCATCGATCACGTCTTTGATAGAGTCTTTAGGGAACATACGAAGCACAGACATGATGTAGTTGCCTTTGATGTCGTATTTCTCTTCAGCACGCTTCATGCCTTTAACTGCACTAGCGATTATTGCATCAAGAGACAGACCTTTGTTTACGTGCAGGATTGGTGCAAAGCGAACTTCTAGGTACTTAACGTTTTCTAGTGCAGCGTCTTCGTAAAGCTCGAAAGAGATACGTTCAATCGCTTCTTCAGTCTGCATTACTTGTAATGGCAGGCTGAAACAAGCCAGGTACTCATCTAAGTTTTTACAATCTTCTGGCACCGTTAGAGATTGAACAACCGCATCGCGATCTTCAGGTAGTTCGATATTGTATTGTTTTGCTAGGTCAATAATCGTATCTGGACGAACACTTCCGTCTAGGTGGCAGTGTAAATCAATCTTTGGTAGTGCTAGAAAATCCATGAGTATTCCTTAATTCTATTATTATTTGAGCGTGTTAACTCACATGCGCTAAATTTACCAAGACAATGATATGATTTAAAGTGACAATTAATCATCATTAACCTGAATTTAGGGAATATCATGGTAGATGTGAAAAGCTTACTTAAATGCGATATGAATTTGCTGCTTTGCTTACACGTTCTTATTGAAGAACGAAGTGTGAGCAAAACGGCAGATCGACTCTTTTTGAGCCAGTCAGCGGTAAGTAAACAGCTCACTAAACTCAGAGCTTTGTTTGATGATCCGCTGTTTGAGCGAGAATCAAAGGGGTTGTTCCCAACGCCCAAAGCACTCGCTTTGGCACCTAAGGTCCACCAAATCCTACTGCAAATTGAAAAGCTGACCGTTCCCGAAGTTTTTGATCCTAAAGCCAGTGAGCGTACCTTCACTATAGACCTTGTCGAAACCGCCTACACCGCGATTTATCCGCACTTTATGCCGACTGCTCTTGCGGAGGCGCCTCACATTACCATCAACAGCTCAACGTGGAGCAGCGACAGCTTCAAGCGTTTGCTAAAACGTGAAGTGGATTTTGGCATCGGTATTTTTGAGCTGGATGAGCGAGCATCTACCCATGTGCAGTGTATTCCCGATGATCTGGATTACGTAGAACTGTGCTTGGACTATTCTGTGTGTTTTATGCGAAATGACCATCCGGCGTTAAAGGAAGAGTGGAACCTCGACACCTTCTTGAAGTATCGACACATACAGTTGGTGACGGGCGGAGCGGGGGATTGGCTATTGATGGAAGTGCTGAACTCTAAGCAGTTGGAAATCAATAAAGCCGCTAACGTGTCAGACATTACCAGCGCCATTAAATTGTGTAAGCAGAGTGATTTGCTGATGTGTTATCCATACAACTCGGTACGCGATTACATTGATAGCGGAGAGTTGGTGATGAAGCCTGTTCCGGTCGATTTGGTACCGGGAGGTTTGTTCCTATTGTGGCATAAATATTTCGATTCAGAGCCGAGCCATAAGTGGCTTCGCGATTTGATCATCGAACAGATTCAATAATAAACGATAATATAATTAAGAGTTAATATTAGTTACTTATTGAAAATTAAAAGAAAAATATCGAATTAGAAACTTGTTGGATATTTTTTTGTTTTTATTTCGTCTTTTTATTATGAGCCTCGTCTTAATTACGTTGCTATAGCTTTTTTAAGACGAAACAATGAAAAATAATCAAGTATTAAAAATTGAAGCCAATCTTGCTTCCTTCCTACAAAATGAACAAGTTCATGCTTCTTTGGCGGGTATCCGGCGCGGTATTGAACGAGAGTTAATTCGCACACAAGCGACCGGTGGTATCTCAGATAAAACTCATCCAGTCGAACTTGGTTCTGCGCTCACACACCCTTATATCACCACTGATTTTGCCGAGGCTCAGTTAGAGTTAGTGACTCCAGCGATGAATGATCGAACCGCGACATTCGATTCGCTTGCTTCACTGCATCATTTTGTTGCGGCTCGCTTACCTGAAGGTGAAACCTTATGGGCCGCGAGCATGCCACCACAATTGCCGAATGATGAGACGGAAAGTGAGGACGCGATTAGAATCGCTAGCTATGGCACTTCGAATGCTGGCCTACTGAAAAAACGTTATCGAGAAGGGTTAGCCAATCGTTATGGCAAACGCATGCAGCTTATCTCTGGAATTCATTACAACTTTTCTCTGCCGGAAGCATTTTGGATTGCGCTGTACGATCACCAGAAGAGTATCGATAGCAGTGTCGCTCAAATGCCTCTGGAAGCATTCGTTTCTGAACGCTACTTTCATATGATTCGCAACGTGCTGCGTCATGGTTGGTTAGTACCCTATTTATTTGGTGCTTCCCCTGCGGTAGATAACAGTTATTTGCAAGGCAAAGCACATGCGCTTGAAGTGTTTGATGACGAGACTTGTTACTTACCGTGGGCGACATCATTGCGTCTGAGTAATCTCGGTTACAGCAGTGATGAGCAGTCATCGTACCCAATAAGTTTTAATAACAGGCAGCAGTATTTATCTGATTTGCATAACGCTTTGACTCGTCCAAGTGAGCGCTATTTGCACCTAGACATCGATCAGCAAATGAATGGTTCTGTGTTACAGCTGGAAAACGAATTGTATGGCTCGGTGCGGCCAAAAATCGTTAACGATACACTGCGTCCGTTGTATGCGATGTGTCATTACGGTGTGCAGTATGTTGAGCTGCGCAGCATGGATAACAATCCATATTTACCACTTGGTATTGCGCAAGAGCAGAGCCACTTTTTGGATCTTTTGCTGGTTTACAGTGCATTAGCGCCAAGCCCCGAGTTGACCGAAGAGGAACGCGCCATTGTCGTTCAACGTCAAGAACTCGTGGCAACACAAGGCCGAAAACCGGACTTAACACTTCCTACATTAGAAGGCGAAGTGTCATTAGAAACTTTGGGGCTTGATCTGTTGGACGCTATCCAACAAATAGCAGCGCTGTTTGATGATGCTTTTTCTACGGATTCATACCAAACCAGTATCTTCAGTGAACGTATGAAACTGCAAAACAGTGACTTAACCCCTTCGGCAAAACTGTTGGCACAAATGAAAGACCAAGGATTGAGTCATCAAGGCTTAATGCAACGTCTTTCTGATGAGCACTTGTTAGTGCATTTGCAACACCAAGTTGAGACGGAAAAAATGGACAACTTAACAGCGTTGGTTGATGAATCGCTTTCCAAGCAACAACAAATGGAAAGGCAGCCAGACATCAGCTTTGATGATTTTTTGAAAAAGCAAAATCAACTACAGCGCGACTGCAAACAACAAGAAATGATGGTTTAACAAGTTATGGATATTCTTTGGAAATTACGTGGCTACATTAAAATGTTCAGCCGCCAATATTTGATCGCCTTTGTTGTTTTACAAGTGGTCGCATTGTTCAACCTAGTACCCTCATGGCTGATTGGTCGCATCGTTGATAGCATCAGTGATGGTGAACTGACTCTATCATTGCTCATGCTTTATGTGGGTGGTATAGCGGGTTCGGCATTTGCCATGTACGGGTTGCGTTATGTATGGCAGAGCAAACTCTATGGCGCGGCGATTGGCATTACACGAGTCATGCGTAGCGAGCTTTTCCATAAGTTCTCACGCTTATCGCCATCATTTTATTCTCGTCGCAGTACCGGAGATTTGATGGCGCATGCGACTAATGATCTTAATGCAGTGGAAGAGGCGACAGGCATGGGCATCATGACGCTGGTTGACTCTCTTATCGCTGGTTTTACCGTGATCTTCGGGATGATTTTTGTCGTCAGTGGTCACTTAACCGCTGTGGCGTTATTACCATTCCCGTTGTTGGTTTACTTTACTCGTCGTTATGGTGCTCGTTTACATACCACCTTTGGACATGCGCAAGCGAGCTTCTCTGAACTAAGCGAAGAGACTCGTGAAACCGTTGCTGGTATTCGCGCCGTCCGTTCACATGGTATTGGTCAACGACAAGAGCAACGTTTTGGTAAGACGTTAGATGAGACGTTGGAAGCGAACCTTAAAGTGGCAAAGGTGGATTCGGCATTTGCTCCAACGATCCAATTGGTTTATGGCTTGTCGTTTGTGATTTCATTGGGTTATGGCGCTTGGTTAATTGAGCAAGGCAGCATTACGGTGGGCTTGTTCACAACGTTCACTTTGTATCTTGGTCAGTTGCTAGGGCCATTCTTACAGTTTGGTTGGCAGTTCAATGTATTCCAACGTGGCAGTAAATCATGGGAACGCCTCGACAGCCTACTATCAGAGCCAGAAGACGTAACGGAAGGAACAAAAACCCTATCAGACGACGTGAGATCAAGCCTTGACGTCAACATTCATTCATTTACTCACCAAGGTGCAAATAGACGAACGTTAGAAGCGATCAAATTCAGCGTGAGTGAAGGCGGTTTAGTCGGCATTACGGGCCCGACTGGTGGTGGGAAGAGTACGCTGTTGCAATTGTTGATGAGGCAGTTTCCGTTGGACGGAAATTCGAAGATGGCATTGGACGGTAATTCGATCGATGACCTGACGTTTGATTCGTTGCGAAGCAAAGTGACGTGGGTTCCTCAAAAACCATTTTTATTCTCAGGGACGATTGCTGAAAACATTGCGTTAGCAAAGCCGGACGCTACCGATGAAGAGATTAAGCATGTGGCGAAAATGGCTGGTATTCAAGCTGAGATTGAAGCTATGGCTGATGGGTTTGATACTGAACTACGCGAAGGTGGTAATAATTTGTCTGGAGGTCAAAAGCAAAGATTAACCCTTGCGAGAGCATTGCTTTCAGGTGCCGATATTTTATTGCTTGATGACCCGTTCAGTGCGTTGGACATGAAAACAGAAGTGGTGGTTCGCCGAAACTTAAAGGCGCATTACGGCCACAAAACGATGTTGTTGGTCACTCAACGCTTAACCAACTTGATAGAAGCTGACCATATTCTGGTATTGAACCAAGGTCAAATTGAAGAGCAAGGCTCTCACCACGAACTTGTTGCTAAGCAAGGTTGGTATTCAATGGTTTATCAACGTCAAAGCCAGCTCGGTAAAGACGATATTCAGACCACTACCGATGTTACAGAAACGGCTCACACGTTTAATTCTAAGGCTGTTGAAACG
This sequence comes from Vibrio echinoideorum, assembly GCF_024347455.1. Lineage (NCBI taxonomy): Bacteria > Pseudomonadati > Pseudomonadota > Gammaproteobacteria > Vibrionales > Vibrionaceae > Vibrio > Vibrio echinoideorum. The sequence goes on along the minus strand of NZ_AP025484.1, from coordinate 1,785,973 downwards.
GGAGCAAGTTATGTTTAAGCCAACACAAAAAACTCAACGGTCTCAAAGCCAAACAGATATGAAGGCCAATTCAATGTACCGTCGGTTGTTGGCTTATTCATTGCCACATAAAGCACGTTTTATCTTAGCCTTTGCGATGTTGACCGTTGCCGTGAGTGCTGAGATGGCGATCCCATGGCTCGCTAAAATTATCTTGGACGATGTGATTGTTCCTCAGACATTTGAGTTGCAACACCTTGCTATATTAATTGGGGGAGTGATGATGTTTTACGTCATTGCCGCCCTGTTTACTTACCTGCAGGCTGTCACATTCCGTCATAGTGCACTGCTGGTGGTTAATGATATTCGCCGAGAATTGTTTAGCCATGTGCTCAACTTTCCAATCAATACTTTTGATAAGTTAGCGGCGGGTAAACTGGTGTCGTACATCACCAATGATACCGAAGCGATGCGCAACATGTTTGTTTCTACGTTTCCGACTATTATCCAAGGTGCACTACGTATTACGGTGATCTTCATTGCTATTGCACTACTTGATTGGCGTTTGATGCTATTGAGTTTAGTGCTGATCCCAATTCTGCTGATGACCATGCATTTGTATCGAAAAATTTCGATGCCAGTATTTGATGGTATTCGCATTCAAGTGAGTAACATCAACGGTCGATTGAATGAATCTTTGCAGGGAATGGCGCTTATTCAAGCTTTCCGCCAGCAAAAGTCGTTTAAAGAAAAGTTTGAAAAAGAAAACCAAAGCTGGTTTGAATTTAGAGCCAAATCGATCGCAATAGACAGCTTCATGCTGATCCCGCTCACTCGTTTAGTCTCTACATTAACGGCTGCGGGCATTGTGGCTTGGTTTGCTGGTGCTTCGTTTAGCACGGTCGTTGAAGTCGGTACTTTGTATGCTTTTCTTAACTATATAGAACGATTTTTCGACCCATTCCGCCAGTTATCCATGGAACTAAGAAAGCTACAGGTGGCGACGGTTTCTTCTAAGCGTGTATTCGAGCTGCTGGATGATGAATCGGAACATCATCGATATTCTCACCGGTTGGTCGAGGTTTCAGAGCCGTATGACATTGAGTTTAAAGATGTTCAATTAAGCTATGAAGAAGGTTCGCTAGTACTCAACGACGTCAGTTTTACGGCTAAAAGTGGCCAATTCACAGCGATTGTTGGTCATAGCGGAAGTGGTAAAAGTTCGGTGATAAACCTATTGATGCGTTTCTACGATCATCAAAAGGGTGCAATTTTGGTGGGGGGACAACCTTTATCGGCATTCCCAGAGGAGCAACTACGGCAACTGTTTGGTTTAGTGTCTCAAGACCCGACCATATTCAGTGGTTCAGTGCTTGAGAACATAGACCTGTCTGGAAGCTACCTAGCTGAACGTGAGCGAGCAGCAAGAACCAAGGTTATCGATGCTGCGAAACAAGTCAAAGCGCACTCATTTATTGAACGTTTAACCAATGGTTATGACCATCAACCTAGTCACGGTGGAGCTTCGTTTTCCGTTGGTGAGAAACAGCTGTTGGCGTTAGCAAGAGCGCTCTCGCATGATCCTAAAATCTTCCTGTTAGATGAGGCCACCGCTAACATTGATAGTGATACGGAAGAGGCAGTGAAGATAGCATTAGAGAAAATCCAAGAAGGCAGAACGGTTATAACGGTGGCGCACCGACTTTCAACGATCAAACACGCTGACCAAATTTTGGTGATGAACAAAGGGCGAATTGTTCAAAGCGGCACGCATCACGAATTGGTTGCTCAAGATGGCGACTACCGTGATTTATATCTAGCCCAAAAGGCGCAAGAAGAACAAGAACACCTAAGCAGCAAGCTAGGATTGTCGGCTGCCACAGCATAGTTGATGGGCGTGTTATTAGAAGAATGACACGGCTAATCATTAATACTTGAGAGTAAAAATAATGAATATCGAAAAAGCATCATTGATTTCACAACAAACGATTGAAGACGCTTGCGAATGGGCAATTATGCATGGTGTCGCTTTCCGTCAGGCCGATAATACGGCGAGGCATTGTCCTTTCAGTATCGCACCAATGACAATGGAACGTAAGGTATATGAGCACTTACGTAAGGTTACGCCTCTGATGACTAAGTTGGTGAGTAACGTCTCTGAGGATCATGACTTCTTGCAGTCATCATTGAGCGATATGGCTAAGGCTGACCCGTTTTTTGGTCGTTTGATGGAGCTGCACTTACAAGCGCATGGCAGTGCTGATGAACGCTTGAATCCTGCTCGTCAGCCACTGTTGTTAATGCGCACTGATTTCATGGATGACCGTCAACACGGTGCAAAAGTGATTGAGTTTAATGGTATTGCGGCAGGCATGGCTCCGTTTGGCCAGAAAGCGACAGAGTTTCATGCCTATATGCAAAATCAATGGCCTGAAACTTACCAAAAATGGTTGGAAGATAAATCGGTGGCTTCGGCAGGAAACCAAGGTCTTGAACAGTTGGCTTTCGGTATTGCGACTTCTGCGAGAAAGGTGAGAGCGGACTTCAATTGTTCAGACAAAAATGCTCCTGAAAAACCAACATTTTTGATGGTGGTGCAGAAGAATGAAGACAATGTGTATGACCAACACTTACTTGAAGTGGAACTGCAGAAGCAGGGTGTTCGCACGGTTCGACGTACCTTTGAGCAGCTCAGCTCTCAGCTTTCTTCAGGCGATAACAAGCGTTTATTGCTCGAAGGCATTGGCGCTATTGATGTGGTGTATCTGCGCGCTGGCTATCAGTATTCTGACTATTGGGCTCCAGAGCTAAACGAGTCTATTTGTTGTCATACGCTTAGCCAAACTCGCTTGTTCATCGAGCAGCATCATGTGGCAATGAATGCGACGATAAGCCAACAACTCGCCACCAGTAAAACCATGCAAATGTTGCTGACCATGATGCTTGCGTCAGAATACGGACGTTGGGGTTTAACCCTAGAAGAGGCTGAATTGGTGAAGAGTGTATTGGCGGACATGAAACCAATCACCAGTGGATCGATTGAATGGTTTAACACGCAAGCCGACAAGCAAGAGTGGGTGCTGAAAAACCAAGGCGAGGGCGGTGGCCATTGTGTATTTGGTGACGATATCAGTGAAAAACTGAGCCAACTTGAACCAGAAGAATACGATGCATGGGCATTGATGCAACGCTTGTACCCACACGAACGTGACGTACCTACCATTGCCGTTCGTGACACTCAGCAAACGCTAGTGACAGACTTAGTCAGCGAAGTCGGCCTATTCACCGCTTACTATCAAGGCAAACCCGTTACCGAGCTAGATGGTTACGCGGGCTACCTAATCCGCAGCAAACCAGCCAGTGAAAACGAAGGCGGGATCCACAGCGGAAAAGGTATTCTCGATTCATTGGTGTTGATTGATTAACCCAAGATATCGAACAAAAACCAGAACCCACGTTCTGGTTTTTTTGTATTTGTCATCCGCAAAGTCAATGCGTGGGTACAAAAAGAATCACGTTCCTGACTTAGTAAAAGCCAGCGGTGTTTGTCCTGTTTGTTGTTTGAAAAAAGCAATAAAGGCGCTGTTGGATGAGAATTCTAACAGGTGGGACACATCACCGACTTGTCGGTTTTCTGAGAGTAATTCAATTACTTTAAATAAGCGCCATTGCATCGCCATTCTTGAACAGTAATGCTTGTTTTGGCTTTGAATAATCGAGTAAGTGTTTTGGTATTTTCTCCAACTGAGTGAACTAACTATCTGGTTCTTGTTTCCGATGATGTTGATGTTGATGTTGATGTTGATGTTGATGTTGATGTTGATGTTGATGTTGATACGCAGCCGACTCTAGATTTAACGGTAAGTCTCTCATTCATATTGATAAATCCCGCGTCCTATTTGATGCGGGATTTATCATCTTATCCTTTCGCAAATTTGCATATTGACATAGGTAGAATGATCGCTCTACTATATATGTAGAACAATCATTCTACCTTTGATTAGGTATAAGAGGTTAGCTTGTTAAGAGAACAGATTGCAGCAAGTCTTGAAGTGGCGTTTAGCCAGCAAGGTTTTGCTGAGCCGAGTGTGGCTCAACTGAAGACGGCGTGTAACGTGAGCCTACGTACGCTCTATAAACATTTTCCATCGAAAGAAGCGATGATAGTGGGTGCCTTAGAGCACCGTCATCACCGTTACCTAAATTTCCTATTAGAAAATGTACCTGCTGGTGGCCTTGAGTCGATGCTTGATATCTTCAACAAGTTACAACAGTGGATGGAAGAGTATGCGCCGCACGGTTGTATGTCGATGAATGCGATGGCGGCTTTTCCTGACAACGAGATAATTAACCAAGCTGTTACTGAACATAAACGAGAAGTAAAAGCACTTCTGGGTAAGCAGAGTCAACGAGACGATCTGGCTTCAGAGCTTTTTCTACTTCATGAAGGTGTATCAAGCGCGTGGCCAGTATTAGGCGAAGAAGCGGTGACATCAGCACAGAATATGGTGACAAAATTACTCGAGGAAACACGATGAAATTCGAACTACCTAAAACAATGAAAGGCGTAGAGATGTTAGGACACGGCGGAGCAGAAATGCTTGGCTACAGTGAAGATATCGCTGTTCCTGAAATTGAACCTAATGAAGTGCTGATCAAAGTGATGGCTGCGGGCGTAAACAACACGGATATCAACACTCGAATCGGCTGGTACTCAAAAAGTGATGCCTCAGACGACGCAAGTTGGTCGGGTGAAGCGTTGCAGTTTCCTCGTATCCAAGGCGCTGATGTGTGTGGTTTTATCGTAGCAGTTGGGAATGAAGTCTCTACCGATCGTATTGGTGAACGTGTTCTTATCGAACCTTGTTTGACTGAAGTTTACGGACGAGATCTGCCACAGCCATGGTATTTCGGTTCGGAGTGCGATGGTGGCTTTGCGGAGTACACCAAAGTGGCCGCGAAACACGCTTATGCGGTGAACAGCACTATGTCGGATGTTGATCTAGCGTCTTTCCCGTGCTCTTACTCGACCGCAGAAAACATGCTAACCCGTGCTAACGTAACCGAAGGTGATCGCGTGCTTATTTCTGGCGCATCGGGTGGTGTGGGCTCTGCGGCTATTCAACTAGCTAAAGCTCGTGGCGCTTATGTTATTGCCATTACTAGCCCAAGTAAAAACCAACAGTTACTTGAACTTGGCGCAGATGAAGTGGTTGCTCGTGATGCTGATCTGGTTAAAGCGTTGGGCGCAAACAGCATCAATGTGGTTATCGACTTAGTTGCCGGTGACAAGTGGCCTCAGTTCCTTGAAGTACTGAAACCCCGTGGCCGTTATGCCGTATCTGGCGCAATTGGTGGCGCTATGGTCGAGCTCGATGTACGAACTTTGTATCTCAAAGATCTCAGCTTTTTTGGCTGTACGGTTTTAGAATCACAAGTGTTCCAGAATCTAGTCAATCGTATCGAGAAACAGCAGATCGAAGCAATCGTCGCGCAGTCTTATCCGCTCGCTGATATCCACAAAGCACAAGACGAGTTCTTGAAGAAAAAGCATGTCGGTAAGATCGTATTGGAAGTGTGCCAGAGCTAACTTCAGACAGTGCCACACATCTAACCTATGTAAGAGCGAGCCAGTGTTATGTGCTCGCTTTTTTGTTTCTGACGAATACAGGAGGCCTAGTCTCGCAGGCTGTTGAGTAACAGATCCTATACAGTTGAATAGTTAATGATTCAATTGTCACTGTATGGTTTATGAGTTGTCTGTGCGATAATCACCGCCGTTATATATCCCTATCTATGTTGTATTCATCTAGGAGCCGTATTGATGTTTAAAAGGGTATTGCAGGCATTATTCTCACCTTTTGTTGATTCAAAAAACAAACCCTCTGCAGAGCCTGTCCAAAAAGAGCAACAACAAACCGTTGCTACTGATTCCGTTCAGTCTTCAACCTTTGTTCCGCCGTCGTCAGCTCAACCATCATCATTAATCGTCGATAAGACGCTTAGCCTTCACGATGGTGAGTTCCTTGATTACTTGTTTGGAGAGTCTCGCCTGCGAACAGAGTCAGACCCATTTAGTGATTTTGTTGCTTGTCAGATCGAACGTTTGATTCGCTCTCCAAAAGCCTTGCTCAATGAATTGCCAGTGATGCCAGCCTCTGTAACCACATTAATGGCAGAATTACAGAGTGACGAATTTGATGTAGATACATTGCTAAAAGTGATTGAGCGAGAGCCGAGTATGGCTGCCGATGTAATTAAACTGGCTAACAGTGCTTTCTACAAACGCAGTGAAAAACAGGTAACCGACCTAAAAACAGCATTCCTAAATATCGGTTCTCAAGGACTTGTTGAAGGGGTTGTGAATAGCTACATGAAGAACTTCACGCCGGGCAACAATATTTACTGGCGTCATTTCGGTGAGAAAATTTGGAATCACAGCGTTCAAACCGCGTCTTTTTCTAAGGAGTTGATGAAAGACTCTTCATCCCAAGAAGATAAAGCGGCGGCGTACTTTGTTGGGTTGATTCGCAACTTAGGCAAGATGATCATTTTCCAAATGATGGTCGAAGCCTTCAAGCATGTTGATCCTTCTGTTCCACCCAACTCATTAGCATTGAAGCGTTTGATGAACAGCTACTCTATTCGCCTGACTTACACCATTGCTAAGTTCTGGGAGTTGCCAGAATCTGTGCTGACGGTGATTGGTTATCAAGAGTCGAACCGATACGAATGCACGCCACTTGGTCAAGCTGTGTTTGAAGCTAACTACCTGAGTGAGCTGTACTATTTACTAGAAGAACAAACGATTGAAGTCGAGCAGTTTAAGCGCAGATGCAAAGAGACACTGATGTCACCTGCGGCATACAAAGTGGCTAACCGTATCTATAAAGAGTTTGAATTAGCGCTGGTAGGATAATAACGGCCTAGCGTTGGCTAGGTTGATTCTTGAGGTCGTCAAAAAGCGGTATTTTCTAAATGGTCTTACTAAGCAGTAAAGCAGTAAGACCATTTCTGTATCTAGCTTCGATTAAGGGATCTCAGTCAGTTCTTGCTTCAATTTATCGATTTTACGCAGTTCTTTTTCGATCTTACCTTCATACTTTCGAATCTTATCCGCTCTGTCATCTCTTTTGGCTTCTTCTAGGTCGGCTTGGTATTCAGCTAAATCTTGTTCATTGGATTCAATCTTCTCACGCAGATCATCCTTCAAACCTTCATTGGTGCAGTTCTCTTTCGCCGCTTTCAACGCTGTGGTTAATCGCTCCACTTTGTACTGATTGTCGTACTGCTCCGCTTTCTCTATCTGATATTCGATCTCACAGAACTTCTTCTCACAGCCCGTTAGCGCGCCGCATTGAGTGCTAGCAGCTACGCTGTTAAACGAAAATGCGCAAAGAAACAGTATTGAGCCTTTTAGGTGTCGAGTCATGATTTACCTTCTCACTGGGTCTATTTAGCTTGAGCTTATTTTGTTTTTACTGTTCTCAAGCTTACCTTGGTTGAGACTAATTTAGCCTAGCCTCATGTCTATATTACTTTAGCACCTGATAATGACGCTATTGGCAGCTGAATGTTAAAGATAAGTCTTTGTGCCCAATGATGTCTTTCAGGTCTTACTCAGAAGTGGCTAATCCACAATTGGTCGAGTTCGCACCAACCGAATCCATTTACTTGCGCGCCGTGTATCCTTTCAGAAACTTGTAAATTGAACACCTCTTGCTTGAGCTCAACCACAACCTCAGAGTCATTCAACCAATCCCGAAGCTTCAACAGTGCGTTCGTTGCTAATTCAAAGTTTGGCTGGTTTCTTATTGAGGCTAAGCCTTGTTCGATTGTCTCTAGCATCTCAGCAGGCAGAGCTAAGTCCTCAAACGGAAAGCGAATGAAAAAGCTTAACCACGAAGTGAAGGTGTCGTTCTCCTCAATAATGCTGCATAGCGCGACGTCTTTGGTAGTTAGGTAGTTAGGTAGGTAGTGCCCATATTCCACGCTGGTTTTGCTGTCGCCGGATACTGATAATTGCTCGAAAAGAGTTTGGCATTCAGAGGTGTCTTCAACGGTGAATTCACGAACGGTTTTCGACAATGTTGGGTTCTGAATTTGGAAAAACGTTGAGCCGAAATCCGGTTGAGAAGAATGGTCATCGCCACGCACGGTGATCGTTTTCTCGGGCAGTTTCACGCACACCTGATTTTGAGCGCAAGCTTTGCTCTGTGCCCATTCTGGATAGACCCACAATTCGACTCGATTGAGAATGGGTGTACTGTGTGAATACGCGCTATTGCGGCTCAATCTCAACATCTTGCTCGAGAATATGTCTAATGAGAACGCGCCAGATCCAATCAGCCTTTCAGTCGGTGATGAGTGATCAAATATGGAGGCTTCAACTCTGGCAAGTAGGCGTGGTAAGTGCCAATCAGGTTGATTCAATTTCACGACAACCACATTACCAGTCGAGACAGAGACCTCATCAATATGCTGATAACAACGACGCCATATTTTGCTTTGAATTAGCGAGTTAAGGTTGCGTGCTATGTCTTGAGGTTCGAGTGTTCGACCGTTATGGAACTGAACGCCATTGCGAATTTGAAAGTGCCACTGTGTAGCATCTTGATTAGGTTGCCAATGATACGCTAAATCGCCGCTGAGTTGACCGTGTTGAACTGAGGTTAGGCGTTGGCAAACTTGCATCACTAAGAAACGTTCGGTGCGTCTAAGTACTCGTTGAGGGTGAAGCGCTTCGAGTTCTCGGTGAAAGGGGATATACGCGATATTCTGCGTCGACAGATTGGTGCTGCTTAAAAAGGCTTGCAACTCAGCGCCAGCATTGCGGCCGTTGAAGCTCAAGGTGCTAAACACTTGTTCTATGTTGCCTGCGTCAGCTTGGGTTTGTGCGTATTGGTAACACGCCTCAATGGGCTCAACCAGACACGTCAGTTGTGCCTTCCTGCTGCGGCCTGAGCTAGCTTGCCACTCAATCCAACCTTGCGCCGTCATCGCTTTGAGTAAGGTCTGAACATGACGTTCACTCACGTGCAGCAGTGTGGCCAGTTGGTTGACCTGACAATGTGATACTCCAGGCCCAAAAGCCTGAAATATCTTTTCATACAGTTCAAGCTTACGCTTAAGGTTGCCCAATTTGCTTTTCCTAACGACGAGGTTGAGTTAAATGTGGATAGCCAGAGTCAATGAGTGCTTTTTCCATCGTATCGAGAACTCGAGAGGTTATCTCTGAGCTTAGGATATTCGATTCAGTTTTGCCTTGAAGCACCAAATCTGAAAAATGGTCGATTTCAAATTCGAACCCATTGCCCGTCACTCGTTTGTTGATGGTCGACTTCTGCCCTTGATGTTCAATCTCAATAAAGGCCGGATTCCACCATTTTTCGTGAATGGTGATCTTAGTATCAGGCCCACTCAGGTGTGCTGATCGGGGAAGGTTTTGCGCTGTTGATGCCGATATCTTACCGTTCATATCACCAGAGAATGTAAAGCATGCATCGGTATCAACATTCGCTCCCTCATAAAGACACGACATCTCTACCTGAGGTTTTGAAGGGTTTACACCCAGCGTTCGACACAGATCGTAAAAGAACCAAAGCCCATAGACCCCAACATCGAGTGTTGCTCCGCCAGATAAATCCGGATTGAAGATAAACAAATCGGGCTCATAGTCGTGATGGTTGCCAAAGCTGGCTTCGATTGAATCTATCTGAATGTTGTTGTCGACCAAAAATGATTGAAGCTCACGATACGCGGGAAACACCACGGTTTTCATCGCTTCTAACAGCATCACGCCATTTTGCTTGGCGAGGGCTTTCATCTCAAGCCAGTCAGCAAGGTTGGTAAAAGCCGGCTTCTCAACCAATACATGCTTATTACTCTTTAGAAACAGTTCGGCGAGTGGCTGGTGGTATGGGTGAACCGTAGCGATGTAAACCGCTTCAACACTTGGGTCATTCGCCATCTTTTCATAAGAGCCATAAGCCTTGTCGCAACCAAACTTATTGGCGAACGTGGCAGCGCGGGAGTGATCTCTTGCGGCAACGGCATACAGTTCACCATGCAGACAGTGTTCTGTGACTGCCGCTGCGAATCGATTGGCGATATTGCCTAGCCCTGCGATGCCCCATTTAATTTTTCGTTGCGTGTCGCTCATCAGTTGCTCCAAATCGTTGTTTTGTATCAGTGTACTCAGAGGCGCCACATACAAATAGAGAACAGATTTCTCAACCTGTTCTCTATTTATTTTATTCTAGTTGAAGCTCTGGATCAGCTCTGTCTGGAGCGTTTCCAATCGGCTAGGGCTTGAATGTGTTTTGGCCCGATGCCACAACAGCCACCGACAATATTCGCACCCAATGCGTGCCAGCGTTTTACATAAGTTAAATAACCTTGGCCATCTAGCTCACGCATTTCTTGAAGCATATCATTCGCTTCATGTTCGTTACTGATCGGCGCAAAGTTGTTGGCGTAGACACCAATTTCTAAATCACAACCTAGTTCTTCGATCACTTTTTTAGCATCCATAATGGCTTGATCCATCACTTCAGGCACTGAGCAGTTAAACATAATGCCTTTTGCGTTCGATTGGCAGGCAAGTTTGATCGCGTCTGTTACGCTCTCGCCAGAACGAATATTGGCAAAATCGCCCTTGGTATCTTCCAAACTGAATGCGTAGTAACACGGCTTATCTGACTGCTTAAGTACCGCATGAATGGAATCGAATTCTTGTAGGCTACAGATAGTTTCTGCTATCCAAAGGTCGATGTTTGGGTCTTGGGCATCGTAAAGCGTTTGGATGATTGGCGCGGCTTCTTCTACCTTGAATAAATCTGGTCGGTAGCTGCCAAATGGCGGTGGAATCGCGCCCGCTACTTTCACGGTGTGAGAAGCATTGTCAGCAACTGCTTTAGCCAGCTCACCAGATAGCGCAGCCAGTTCAAAACCTCGTTGCTCGAAGAGTGCTTCACCCAAGTGAAAAGGCACACACGCGTAGCTATTGGTGATCAGGATTTCAGCACCTGCATCGACAAAGTTTTGATGCGCTTGGCTGACAAATTCGGGTGCTTCAATCAGCGCTTGAGCACTCCAAAGCGGTTGAGAAAATGGCGCGCCAATTTCTTTAAGTTCTCGGCCCATGCCGCCATCAAGTATGGTTAGTGTTTTCATATTCAATACTATCTAAACAATTGCTGAAGTTCTGCCGCCACCATATCAGACAACCTTGTCAGACAGAAGCCATCAAGACCATGTGTTATTGAGAATAAATCATGGCCTAAAAAAGCGTTGTTTTTAACTATGGATGAGCACGAATAAAACGATCTACCACTTTTAATGTGTTGATCAATAGCTAACTTAATGGGACTTACTGAGTGATTACGAGCCTTTCGTAGGCGGAAATGTGTGCTTGCCCGAATTCGCACCTAAAATGTAAGTAGTTTTATATTATGTATATATTATTCAGTTGGTTATAAGTAATCTTTTTGATATGTTTAGCCAAAGAATTCGTGCTCGCACGATATTAAAATGTTAACTGTATTTCGATATTAAAATTACGAGCAAGTTGCTACAAAAATAGGTCGTTTCTAAAATGAAAAAGTGGTTTGTGTTTCTGGTTCTTTTACTTACAGGATGTGCTGCTAAGCAACTGCCTTATTCTCCTTCCGATATGGTAAGCGAAGAAGTTTCGGCGAGTGTGATTGAACAGGTTGTTATGGAACAGCCTACAAAATTTAGACCTGAAGGCCTTGTTGTGACCAGTTCTTATATCGGATTATCAGAAGGTCACAATTCAAAAATAGTGGCAGTTAGCAATTATAATGACGCTTCCAATTTACTCATTTCGTCTGCAAACATAAGGCTATCAGACATCAACTCCAGATATTATTTCAACTCGATATTGGCGCTTGAGCTCTATAGCAAAAGAGATTGGTTTATCATTCAGTTGAAAAACGATGAGCAACGGGTTGTTAAGCGTTTTTATACGAGAAGTTTAGAAAAGGCGCAGCGGTTCATAGATTCAATAAATTATATGAAAATTTCGGCTAAGCCATTTGGTGCTGAGTAGTACAGTTGAGAAGAGATTATGGTGCCAATAACTAGCTTTTGGTGCTGTTTCCATTCCACATAGTCCAATATATCATCAAGCATTTCAGAACGTGAAATGGTAGGTCACCACAATCTGTAGAGGAAAAGTGCATTGAAGTTAGTGAATAAACTCGTACGTTACCCGCACATTGATGTTGATCGTGCGTTTGAAAAAGAAGATGCGTTATTGCAGCAAATACAGGCCGGTGAGATTGGGCAAGCCTTAATGCTGTGGCAAGCAAAAACGCCAACACTCGTTTTACCCGCAGGTAAAAAGTGGCCAGTGACCGTAGAGTCTAGAAAGCAACTTGCGGCACAAGGCTGGCAACTCACCTCGCGAAAAACAGGTGGCGCTCCCGTTCCCCAACTGCCGGGGATCATTAACCTATCGCACATTTACCATTGGCCTCGTGATGAAGCCTACAATATCCAAAAAGCGTATCGACATTTATGCGATGTCTTAACCCAGTTTTTTAAAGAACTAGGCATTGATGTGGATGTACACGCAACCCCCGGTTCTTATTGTGATGGTGACTACAACCTCAATATCAATAAACAAAAAATAGTGGGTACTGCGCAGCGTGTTTTGCTTAAACAAGGGGGCGGTCAAATCGTACTTTCGCAAGCCTGTATCTTGTTAGATGTCGACTTAGAGAACAGTGTTGCGCCCGTAAATTTTTATAATCAAATTTGCGGCAACCCAACCGTGGTAGATCCGTACGTTCATACTCCGTTGTCTGCTCATGTGACGCCCCTGCCCAACGTAGATTCACTTTTTCAGCAGTTAAGCCAAGCTTTCATCAAATACGCGTAATGTCGCTATGTCGCTAACGCTATGCCAATTTGTTGGGAGAGGAACCATTTCAATGCTATCGAAATAATAGTTGAAGCTCTCTCGTCACGACATCAGACAGTTTTGAGTTTTTGGTGCCCCTAAATATGGAGCACTCCTTGTATTGTATCTGGCTAGCGAGAGTGGGATTTCAGCTCGAGCTGTTCTGCAAGTAACTGGTCGAGAGTCGTCACCAGCTTCTGATTTTTCTCCGCATTTAATGCATCAGCATGAGGGTCTTTAAATAGCCCTGAGTCATTATCAAAATACTTCCCAGAAGCGTTAGAAAACTCTTCCGATAGTGCCGCTCGGCATAAGATATCAGCGCCAATCCCTAAGTCATTACCTTCCAAACCATACGCATCTTTAACCAATTTACTGCCAAGAAATGAGGCCGGATTAACGGGAATGATTAGGGGCCCTTGATCTCCTAATTGGTGCGCAAGATGGATTGACCACATCGTTAACGCCAACTTACTTTGTGCGTAGATAGGGCCATCTAAAGTGTCAGGGTTTGGGCTGACTATCGCCCCGAGATCGACCGATGACTGAACGGCTGAAGATAGATTGACGATGCGACCGTTGGCATCAAAAAGTGGTAGCAGCTTTTGAGTCAGTAAATAAGGGGCAATGGTGTTGACGGTAAAGCGGACATCGAGATTGTCTTTGGTGGTGATCTCGGAAACCTTGTAGACGCCAGCGTTGTTAATGAGTATATCGAGCTCTTCATGCTTCGACTTTATTTGGTTGGCTAGGGCTTCAACTTCAGAAAGAGAAGAGAGATCAGCAACATAACTTTCGATAATCGCATCCTTGGATAATCGAGAAAGGCCGGTTTCTACTTTGCTGAGTTTTGTTGGGTTACGTCCATGTATAAGGATGTGATGCCCTTGTTGGGCTAACATTTTCGCGGTCTCTAAACCGATACCATCTGTCGCACCTGTAATCATGATCTTTTTTTGCATCTTCCTTCCTTTGAAACATTGTCCGTGGAACTTTTATAACAAAGTTTTACTACGCAAAATTTCTATTGGTTCACATGATGGAATAAAGAAAGAGTATGAGATGTGTTGTAAGTGAGAAATATGACAATACTGAGGTAACTAAGGTAACTAAGATAACTAGGGTGACCAGATCGGGTGTTGTTATTTTTAAAGTTTGGTGGGGTACGGAAAGGGAGGACGTAAGTTTTTTTTGATAAGAAAAAGCCTCAACTAAATATATTAGCTGAGGCTTGGTCGGTATTAGCCTAGTGATAGCCTATATTGGCTTCGTTGACGTTATTATTATTCTGTTGTTTAGATCTTAATGAGCGTGAACAGCTGAATCTTGGTATAGCTCGGCATCAACTTCTTCGCCTTTGTTTGGACGCGGTACAATCTCAAAAGAGGAGTCAGCTTCTGTTAGTGAAGACAGCAGTTTGTTAAGTGATGTCTTATCACCTTTCACGCCTGCCTGTCCGTCTTCTAACAGTTTTCCAAGGCTTGTTTTCTTAAGCACGATATCAGACACGTCAGATTTATTGATGATCAGTGTCGTATCCGCATCTTGCAGCTCGTTCACTTGAATGTTGTTCAGGTTGCCGTTAGACATCTCAACGTAGTAGAACTCTTTCACATCAGGCAGCTGAATATTCAGCGTAAATGGTGTTTCTTGTGCCTTTAGCGAATCCACTTTAACTGCTAAGTAATCCAACAAGTTCTCGATAGTCATGTTAGCCAATACATCCGGTGATGCTGTTTTCGGTGCGCCCGGTTGTGTGCCAATACGAAGCTCTTGAGCGCCCGTTAGATAGATGTTTCTCCAACCTGCACCTTCTGATTGATAACCCAATTGCTCATATGTATCTGCCAACAAGCCACGTGCAACTTTGTTATCTGGCTCTGCTTGAATCACCTTATTCAGTGCTGTTGCAACGAAGCGGTATTCACCTTCTTGGAAATCTTGCTGCGCTTTTTCAATCACAGCATCGCTGCCGCCCATGTACTCAACAAACTTCACCGATTCTGGCTCGATTGGTAATGGATTAAGGTTAGCCGGGTTCATGTCGAAGTAACCAAGGTACATGTTGTACACAGCGCGAGCGTTGTGAGAGTAGGTACCGTGGTAACCATTGGTGTACCAAGACTGTTGAATGCTGTCTGGCATGACTTTGTAGATCTCGTCGCCAATGTCTTGTAGAACCACACCGTTATTGGCTAAACGAAGCGTTTGGTTATGAGTAAAACCGTAAGCGTCACGCTGCATTTTTAGGTAATCAGAAATCTCTTGTTCACCCCAGATTGGGGCTGAGTGAGACGCAAACAGTACTTCTGTTTCTTCGCCCCAAGTGACCAACATTTCGTTGATCTTCTTAGACCACTTCAAGCCATCACGCACTTTTGCACCACGTAGCGTATATAGGTTATGCATGCCTTGGTAAGTCAATTCGCCAGTCCAAAGTGCTTTCATGCTTGGAATGTAGGTCACCATTTCAGATGCCGCTTCGGTACCTGAAGCATCCATGAATTGCATTTCTAGGCCGTCGATAACCAGAGTTTCAATCTCTTCGTTATGGTTCAGCTCGTAATCCGGCAGAACGTAAGTAATGCTACCGGTTGATAGACCTTTAGACAGTGCCGCATCCACAATACCGTGTTCGTGTCGGTTCAGGGTTGCGCCATATTGATATGCGGTACGACGAGACATTGCGTTACCCGCCAGTACGTTTTCGTCGACGATTTCTTTGGTGATGTTTTTCGAACCGTACACTTTTACATCTGGATACGCGTCTTTGATTGCTCTTGCGCCACCAAAGTGATCAGCGTGCGAGTGAGAGTAAATCATTGCAACGACGGGCAGTTCACCGCCATCAGGCACGTTGTTCTTGAAGAATTCGAGTGATTTGGCGGCTGATTCTTTGGTAAGAAGAACGTCGTAGGCGATCCAACCGTTGTCACTACGGATGAAAGAGATAGACGCTAAATCTGCACCTCGAACTTGGTAAACTTTACCCGGAACAACTTCATATAAACCTTCCGCCGCTTGGTTCAATACCGCTTGGCGCCACAGTGAAGGGTTTACTGAATCTGGTGCTTGGTCTGCATTCGTCACACTTGGGTCGATGAAGTTAAAGCTATTGCGAATGATGTCGCCCGTCTCTTGATCAAAGCTAGCAACAAGACCTTTATTGTTATTGTCGAAAGCGCGAGTGTCGGCAAAGTTCAGTGTTTTTGC
Organism: Vibrio echinoideorum; assembly: GCF_024347455.1. Lineage (NCBI taxonomy): Bacteria > Pseudomonadati > Pseudomonadota > Gammaproteobacteria > Vibrionales > Vibrionaceae > Vibrio > Vibrio echinoideorum. Next base: position 1,769,853 of record NZ_AP025484.1, on the reverse strand, counting down.
GAACTCTTGGTTTGCTTTGGTCGTCATCTCGGTTGCGCTTTTACCACCTTGATCGCCAATTTCGCTGAAGTGTGCGTGGTCATGGTTAGCTGCAATCGCGGGGAATGCCAGCGAGATAGCTAGGAACAGTGATGCATTTTTGAACGTGCGAGAAGTTGTCATAAGAGCCTCTTCATTTCAGAATTTTGTTTCGTTGAGGCGATTATAGGAATAAGACATATAGCAAAAAATAAAGTAAGCTTTATTTAATACATCACGATTGGCTATGTATTGAGTCATGCAATGGTTGGGGAGCGAAGACGAATCCTGACCTATGATTGATTAAGACCACATTGACAGGGAGAGTAACGGTGAGCGACGTGGAAAAGTTGGATTTAAATCTATTGAGCGTGTTCTTAGAAGTGTATCGATTAAAGTCGATCACGCTTGCATCAGAATCGCTTGGTATGACTCAGCCCGGGGTGAGTGGAGCCTTAAAGCGACTCCAATCTCAGCTTGATACTGACCTGTTTATTCGTGAAGGGCGAGGGATCATTCCAACCAATGCTGCGGTGCAACTAGCAAGCCGAGTGGAACCTGCACTCGAGGGAATCACCAGCGCTGTCAGTACCTTGAAGCAATTCGATAATCAGCAGCATCATGTATTCCGACTTCTGGTTAATGAGATAGGTTTAACCAAGCTTCAGCCGCTTGTCGAGCAAGATGAAACGCTGGGAAATATTTCAATTGAATTCAATATGGTGCCGAATAACGAAGAGGAACTTCTGCAGAGTTTGAGCATGCAGCAAGCGGATCTCGCCATCGATATTCACTACCCGCAGGTCAATGGTTATATGAACCAGCAAGTGCTTGAGGATAAGTTGGTATTGATTGCTCGTAAAGGGCACCCAAGAATTGATGGCGTCGTGACCGAAGAGCAGTATTACGATGAAAAGCACATCACTTTTAGAATGCGTCGTTCTCGTCTTTATACGGCCGATTATTTCGCCAAGAAGGCCATCAAACAAAGAAAAGTGAGCTCAGAGTGTGACTCATTGATGATGATGTGTGTGTTGGTGTCAGGCTCTGATTGTGTCGGCAGTACTTCTCGTAGTTTTGCTAATCAATTTGCCGAGCGATTCCAGCTTCAAGTTCTTGATCAGCCGTTTGAGGTGTTGCCTGTGCAGCAATACATGATTTGGCATAAGAGAACGGAACCGACCCCTGCTCATCAGTGGTTGAGAAACAAGATCCAGCAATACATGTCTGATTAATGGTTTCGATTGGTTAACCGTCAGCGGCCTACCTAGCTCTCCAGCGTTATTCCAACATGCATTGCTGATATTCTAAGTGCTCATTGGCATTTGATTAGCGAGCTATTCTTGCCGCTCGTTTCTGTTTAGCGCTCTCTATCATCCTAGAAGGCGTCATACCGGTTACTAACATGGTACCGGTAATAACAAGAACCGAGCCGAAAATGGTGTTAAGGCCAATCGCTTCGTCTAAGAACAGGTTGCCCCACAAGATGCCAAAAACAGGAATCAAGAAGGTGACAGACAGAGCCGAAGGCGCACCCAATTCTGAAACGAGATTGAAGTAAAGCAGGTAAGCAAGGCCAGTACAAACGGCGCCTAATAAGAGAACTGATGTGGTGATGGTGAGATCAGGAGCCTCTCTCATCGGCATAAAGAAGACAAATGGCAACATGATTAATACCGCAGCCCACATGCTGCCATGAGCGTTATTGAATGCCTCAACTTTAGGTGCTTGTTTGGTATAGTTTGACGCAATTCCGTAGCTAAAGGCCGCCATCACCGCCGCAAAGATAGGAAGCACAGCCTCACGGCCAATGTTCATCGCATCCCAACCGACCAACACGCCAACTCCCGTTACCCCAATACCTAGCCCTAATAGAACTCTTGCATCGAGTGTTGTTTTTGTCCATATCGCACCAATGATCGCCGCCCATATTGGCGCGGTAGAGTTCAAGATGGCGAGTGTCGAGGCGTTCAGTGTCTGCGCGGCATAAGCGAAAAACAAAAAGGGAAGTGCGGTATTAAACAAGCCAAGAATGAAAAAGTGTTTCGCATGGGCATTAAAAGAAAGCTTCCTTTTCAGATAAAAAGAAACCAAGAGTAGAGTGACGGCAGCGCACAGAACTCGCGCCTCAATCAGCACCGCAGGGCCCAGCGGATTAGCGGCAATTCTCATGAACAGAAACGAACCGCCCCATATCGCAGCGAGAGTTATTAGTTTTATAAAGTTCACGGCTTATATCTCAGAATGTGTAAAACACCGACTATGTAGGAAAGATAACTATTACACAAACATAGATACCAATACTGTGCAGTTATGGACATAAGATCGCGTCCATTAAATAGGAATAGTTTCGATTGATTTCGTTCTGTTTATTGTTCCTTATTTGATGAGTAATCTAGCGTTAGACATCAAACTTAGGTGAACAAAATGAAGATTGAACACATCGCTATTTGGACGAAACAACTCGACGTGTTGAAGCAGTTTTATGAAAACTATTTCGGCGCGATATCCAACGTAAAATATCACAACCCAACCAAAGGGTTTTCTTCATACTTCCTCTCTTTCGAAACAGGGAGCCGTTTAGAGATCATGGAAATGGACTCGGTGCCTGAATCGAAAGATGACATCTATGATCAATTTACGGGCTTCATTCATATGGCGATTTCACTAGGCTCGGAACAAGCGGTTGATGAACTTACAAGTCGTTTGGTCGAAGACGGTTATGAGCGCTTAGATGGCCCAAGAAGAACAGGCGATGGCTATTATGAGAGCTGTGTACTCGATCCGGATGGTAATCGCTTAGAACTTACCGTTTAATGGAGGGAGCTTGAATAGCTTTTAACTCACTAACGGAACTGAGGTATTACAATGATGAAGCGTGCTTTGACTTTCCTTTTTAGTCTTGGGCTGATGGGATGTGCTACCTCAGAACCGGTATATGAACCAGAGGCTGACTCGAAGCCTGAACCATCCCAACCCATAGGTTACCTTGGCTTCAAAGCCCATCAAGAGTGGGCCATTCAATTTAACGATTGCACGGTCTACGATTTAACAGGCGCACAACCCTACCAGTGGTTTGATCGCATTTCAGCCGCTGTCAGCTGTTACACGTTTAAGCCAAACGATGCTATCGAACCTTTATCAGTCTATGCCGACGCAGATTTTGCCAGCAATAAGCTAACGCCGATTAACCGCTTTCAAGAGCTACAGGTATCAGAGTCAGGCTGGGGCAATTTTCCTGCCGTCTATAAGACCAACGGCACCAATTGGCTGAAAGTCAAAGAGGGTTGGATTCACCTCACACTAGCCGATCAAACGCTCGTTCAGTTCTACTCTGGCACTCAAGACCAATCTGGTAAATTACAACATGACCAGTATTTTGAGCAGCATTGATGTTGGGATGCCATTCGTTCTTATTATGATAAGAGGTTTGTACAGCTTTATTTGGAAGCTGAGGCGTTGAGCGCTGTGACTATTTCTAGAATTGATTCGAATTCATATTCGGCGAAACATTGGCGTCTATCTTGGCTATAGGTGAAGTTGTATAAGTAGTTGAATATGGTACGCCAATGCTGCGACATCTGGTAAGAGATGCTGGGTTGGAAGCCATTGAGTTAGCTGGTTCAAGTAGTCTTGGTGCCATTCAGTGAAGTTGAATTCAAGGTCAGGTTCTTTGCTTTCAGTTAGAGCGCATAGAGTGACATCCCAATAGCCACTTGGATATTGCTTAGTTTGAGTCGACCAGTTTTCTCCCCACCAACCAATACTCTTTTGCTCAATATCAGTCTCGGAATTGTTTTCCGAGGGTGTTGTGTATAGGTAATAAAGATTGTAACGACCATCCATTATACCTTGGGTAAGATTGGTGATAGCGCCACCGCGAATGAAACTCTCGTGTTCTAGAAAGAAGTCGAATCGGTGATGTTGAGGCAATATCTTAGACAAACTTATCCAATGGGCGTGGGCTGCATAAACGGGGCGAAGCACGCTTCCTTCATTGGACTGACATTCTATTTGATGGGCGTAACCTAATTCATCAAATTTGCTTCGAGAGAAAATCTTATCGTAAGTTGCCTGAACGATTGTTAAAGGTGAATTTGACGACTCATCAGTTGCTTCGACGGAGTCCAAGTCATAAAGCCCTGCGGGGCTGTTCTGTGTGCCATGTTGGTAAAAGTTGTCAGTGTCTAAAACATGGAAACCATACTGGCTTTCGGTAGTCGACAGGTTCCAGCATTTCACGGTATTTCCTTTTCCTGAGCGTGATAAAAATATGAAGCTTGAGGTGTGCAGCGACATGCTGCTTTCGGTCTTGCTAAGATATTTTTGAATCAGCAGTTGATTGAACTGTTGAAGTAATTGAGCCAGCTGTTTTATGCGCACGTAGAACAATTTGCTATTGAGTTGAGATAACCGTTGAAGATCTTTAGGTAATACGCCAGAAGTGAGCAGGGTTAACAAAGGTTGCAGTTTGCTACTGGTCTTGTGCGGATTGAGTAGGCTGAACACCGTTGAGCATTGTTTGCATTTAACACGCGGTGTGCCGATCTTTGTGCTCCCATAGGCGCTGGTTTCTGTGTGTTTTAAGCAAGCAGGGCATTCAATCTCAGGCAAGCGGAGTTGATTAGTTTCGATTTGCTTCTCTAAAGCGAGGATCGGCTCGTTTTCCAGTATCGGAGTAAATGCCCCACACAAGGGGCATTTATAAGACGCGAAGCCTAATTGAGAGCTGCGCTGATAAAGGCTTAGATCAGGATTAGCTAGGTTAAAACAGTTATATGTTTTACAGCAATTGAACTGAGTTCTCATGAGTGTTGTACCTGCTAATCCCTGATACGTACTTTATTACGTTGGTTGTTGGATATCTCTATTACTGACGACTTACATCGACTTGACGACCAAGTTCAGGAACGGTGATGTTTTTACGTTCTTGGAAACCTTCAATCAGTACTTGCATGACCGGATCTCCGTTCGATAGTGTTTCGCCTTTATTAAATACAGTGTAACCATCACCACCACTTGCCGCGTATGAATATGTCGCAACCTTGTACTTCTGATTCTCGGATACGGGCTCGCCGTTGATACTCAAGCTAATCAAACGCTCACCTTCCGGTTGTGTACTGTCGTAAGTGGCTTTAATCCCTGAGAATTGCGCCAGACCGTAAGGTAATGTGTAGCTGTATTCAAGCAGCTCTTGAACGTTGTCACCCGTTAATTCAACCACAGTTAGTGTGTCAGTAAACGGGAATAGGTTCATTACATTCTCACGAGTGACGGCGCCTGGATTTAGGTCAACACGCAGGCTGCCTGAGCTGATCATCGCTATGTCAGCTTGGCCCGCATCTTTCATCAAATCAGCCACAAGGTTACCAACATTTGACTCTCGATAGTAACGACGTGATGCGGCTTTATCTAGGGTAGAAAGCTGATCTGCTAATGTTGGGTGAGTATCGCGAATTTTCTGAATCAATGCATAAGTCGCTTCGTCACGCTCTAATTTGGCAGATTCAACGGGAATCAATTTTCCGCCTAAGAATTTCACATCATGCTTTTCGGTATCGACAGTAAATTTGGTGTAGCCAAGGTGCATGCCCTGACCAAAGGTTAAACCAATAACCGTGCCTGTTTTTGGATGAACGACTGGTTCAACTAAACCATTGTCAGAGTGGCCCCCGAAGATCACATCAACGCCTTTGAGCTTTCCGGCCATTTCGTAGTCTTCATCGAATCCGCGCTGAACTTCTGCATCGGCTTCTTTGTCGGTTTGCATTGGCGCCGTCTTGTTTTGGTGCGTTAGTACCACGATCATGTCAACATCATCGCGGATCTTATCAGCCCATTTTTGAGCTATTTCCGTAGGATCTTTGACGGTTAGCCCTTTACGGTTTCCTTTCCACATTGTGTTGTAGAACGCATCAATTCCCATGACACCAATTACGCCGATTTTAACGCCATCACGCTCAAGGATTGTGTAAGGTTGAGCAAACATCGAATCAGAAGCTTCATGGAAGATATTCGCGTTGAGCACAGGGAAACGAGCACGAGGCATAGTTTCTACCAGTGATTCCCAACCGTATTCGAACTCATGGTTACCCAGTGTGATTACGTCATAACCCATTGAGTTATACAGGTCGAAAGGCAGCTTACCTTTCGACTTTTTAGAAAGTGCGCCCGTATAAATATCACCAGCGTCTAATAGGAAACTGGTTCCTTCCTCAGCTTGAACGTTTTTGATCAACGTCGCCAAGTAAGGGATACCGCCAATCAGCTCAATGTCATCATTCCAGAACGCATCTACGGGCTCGTAAACACTTTCAATATCGTTGGTATGAAGCAGGGTGATTTCTTTTATTTCGGCTAAGGTTGGCATTGAAGCCACTGTCGTTAATACGGAGACAGCAAAGCATAAAGGTTTCATTTTAAGGTTTTTCATAGCGTGCTCATGTCAGTGAAGGAAACGTTTGCCATTTTAGTGAGCGCGAGTGGGATGAGTGTGCGCCAAAGCACAGTCCTTAGCCTAGATTGATCCTGGAAATTAAGGAATTACCTTTTGAGTTGGTTTTAATGAAAGGAGTCGTGTGGGCAGGTATGAGCTCAAATTGCTCCTAAGCTTGATCAAAAAAAGATCAAAACCACCTTGCTGAAACCGGTTTCAATCTGTATCTTTATTCTATGTTGAAATCGGTTTCAGAGCTGCAATGAGCTCTCTAATCCTGATCTTTTTTGCGAATAACTTGTAGCGAGTAATGGTATGAACAACGAATTTCCGAACGATTTTTTATGGGGTGGTGCAGTAGCAGCGCATCAGTTAGAAGGCGGCTGGGATGCGAATGGTAAAGGTGTCAGTGTTGTTGATGTATTAACAGCGGGCGCTCATGGTGTACAACGTCGAATCACCGATGGCGTGATTGATGGCGAAAACTACCCCAACCAAGTCGCTGTTGATTTCTACCATCGATACAAAGAAGACATTAAGTTATTCGCTGAAATGGGCTTTAAGTGTTTCCGTACCAGTATCGCTTGGACGCGTATTTTCCCTAATGGCGATGAATTAGAACCGTGTGAAGCGGGTTTAGCATTTTACGATGATCTGTTTGATGAACTGCTGAAATACGACATTCAGCCTGTGGTCACACTGAGCCACTTTGAAATGCCTTACCACCTAGCTAACGAATATGACGGCTGGATGAACCGTAAAGTGATCGACTTCTTCGTTAAGTACTCGACTACGGTAATGGAACGCTACCAGCACAAGGTGAAGTACTGGATGACGTTTAACGAGATAAATAACCAGATGAACACTTCGGCAGACATCTTCGGTTGGTTGTGCTCTGGTGTTAAGTTCCCGCAATGTGAAAAGCCGCAAGAAGCCATGTATCAAGCGGTTCACCATCAGTTTGTGGCAAGTGCTTTGGTGGTTAAGAAAGGTCATGAGATCAATCCAGATCTTCAAATCGGCGCGATGTGTGCGATGGTGCCTTTCTACCCTCGTTCTTCAAAGCCAGAAGATATTATGGTGGCACAGCAAGCGATGCGTGACCGTTATTTCTTCTCGGACGTAATGGTGCGCGGCCACTACCCAAATTACGCTAAGCGTGACTGGGTAATCAAAGGCTTCAACATTGAGATGCAGCCAGAAGATGAGCAGATCCTAAAAGAAGGTAAGGCCGATTACTTAGGCTTTAGTTACTACATGTCGAATACCTTGGATTCTTCTTCGCATCAGTCGACTGAAGAAGCGATGGACGGCGGCCACGAAAACTCGGTCGATAACCCGTTCATCCAGTCTAGCGATTGGGGCTGGCCAATTGATCCAACGGGTTTACGTTTCTGTTTAGCGTCTCTGTATGAACGTTATGAAGTACCATTGTTCATCGTTGAGAACGGTTTTGGCGCTGTTGATACCATTGAAGAAGATGGCAGCATTAATGACGACTACCGCATCGCTTACCTTGGAGACCACATCAAAGAGATGAAAAAAGCCGTGGCGATTGATGGTGTTGACTTGATGGGTTATACCCCTTGGGGCTGTATCGATTTAGTGTCGTTCACCACCGGTGAGATGAAAAAACGCTACGGATTCATTTATGTAGATAAGCACAATGACCAATCAGGTTCTTTAGATCGCAAACGTAAGAAGTCGTTCGAGTGGTATAAAGGCGTGATTGCATCTAACGGTGCCACTATTTAGAATGCATTTCCCAGCGCAGTTATGTGAACTGTGAGCTGTCATTTTGCAATGAATTAGTCGGCCTATGTCGGCTGATTTTTTATAAAGGAAAAGAAGCGAATGGTAACCATGCTTGATGTCGCGAACCGCGCAGGCGTATCTAAATCGACCGTTTCTCGTGTCTTAAATGGCAAGAACATCGTGCGCCCAGATGTGGTAAAAAAGGTATTTGATGCGATTCAAGAAACAGGTTATCGACCGAACTTGTTGGCCCGGCAATTGGCGACCAAAAAGACTAATTTCATCGGCTTTGTAATCACCAATGAGTTGTTCAATGGCCCTTACTTTTCTTCTTTGATGTATCACGCGGCTTCTTATAGCGAAAAGTCGAATCACCAGCTGGTGATCACCGATGGCAAACACAGCGCTGAAGACGAAAGAAAGGCGATCAACTTCCTGCTGGATATGAAGTGCGCGGGCATCATCATCTATCCGCAATGCTTAACCGAAAGCGAGATTGCAAAGATCATCGAAAGCACTGACACACCGATTCTGGTACTCAACCGAGAAATGCCGTCGAAGCCTAATCATGCCATTACCACCGACCACTATCAGAGCGCTTGTTTGATGGTTGAACACATCATCGAGCAGGGTCATACCGATATTGCTGTGATTCGTGGTAAAGCCGGTTCTTCGACAGATGAGTTGCGTTACCAAGCCTATCAAGATGTGTTAACTAAGCAGGATATTGCATTAGATGAGTCCAAAGTTGTTCAAGGTGATTGGACGATGGAGAGCGGTTATCACGCGGCTCAGGCTCTGGTAAAAAGCAAAGTAATATTCACTGCTATCTTGTCGGAAAACGATGACATGGCGATTGGTGCGATTAAAGCGCTAACTGAACTTGGTTACTCATTACCTCAAGATGTTTCTATCGTTGGTTTTGATAACAGTAAAGTAGGGGCGTTTTTAACGCCAAGCTTAACGTCTGTCAGTGTGCCATTAGAGCAAATGACGCAAAAGGCGATCTTGCAAATTGTCGGTGAAACAGAGCAAGCGACCACCATCAATACCACGGGTAGTTTGGTGTTACGTGATTCGATAGCGAAGCTAAATTAGCACCGTTCGAATTTCATATTTCACCTACAAAAAGTGACGAGCTGCGCATCTCTTAAACCAAGCTCAAACACTCATTATTCACTGTTATTTAGATGTGCGATATTGCGGTTTTGGTCGATGAATTGACCATCATTAGTTAAGTAATGTGAAAACAGTTAAGTAATGTGAAACTAGATAAGTAATATGAAAATAGCTAAGTAATGTGAGAACAGGTAAGTAACGTGAAAACAGAAAAACAAAAAATGCTCGCAGGCGAACCTTATCAGGCTTGGGATAAAGAGCTTTATTCCGCTCGTATCGAATGTCGCAAGGTGCTTCAAAAACTCAATAACAGTATTCCTGACACACCTGAATGGAAAGCGGCTACTCAAGAATTAATTCCCGGCTGCGAAAACGCGCACTTAGAACCGCCGTTCCGTTGTGATTACGGTTCAAACATCAAGCTGGGTAAGAACTTTTACGCTAACTTCAATTGCGTGATCCTGGATGTAGCAGAAGTGACCATTGGCGACAATGTGTTGCTCGGGCCCAATGTACAGATTCTAACAGCGGGTCACCCATTAGATGTGAAAGGGCGTGTTGAAGAAGGCGTCGAATTTGGCACGCCGATTAACGTTGGTGAAAATGTTTGGCTTGGCGGCGGTGTGATCATTTGCCCTGGTGTGAACATTGGCAAGAACAGTGTGATCGGCGCAGGCAGTGTGGTAACCAAAGACATCCCAGCTAATGTGGTTGCCGTCGGTAACCCATGCAAAGTGCTGAAAGCGATCGATAATACCTAAGCTTGTTGACGTTTTTAGTCATAATTCAATGGTTCTGAATCTAACGTTAAGAGTATTTCAATGACAATTGTTTGGATGTTTCAGAAAAAACACTTCTAAGCCATTGATGGCTGGGGTCATTGTTTCTTGATGCGTGCCAGAACATTGAAATACTCAACCAGTCCGGTAAGAAATCGCATTTTAATGTCTTCAGATTGAAATGACTAAAGTGTTTTTCCAACAGTATGTTTGGAAATATACCTACATAGTCATTTTGCTCAATGATCGGCAGCATTTCCGTTATACTGTTTGAGTGCCAGGCAATATCACGTTGTCTTAACAACTCCTCTGCTTTAAGCCCTTTGTCCAATAAATAACTTTTCTGCTGCCCCGGCACTGTATGTGTCACATGTCTTTCATTCAGAAACTCTGTTGCCGATATACTTGGTCCAGTTAAGCGAGGGTGATCTTCTCTGCAAATCACATTGAGCTGGTTTTTCATGATCACTTCTGAGCATAGTTGCGGGTATTGCCCATAATTCACATCCAAAGTTATATCGAATTTGTGTCTCAACATGTTTGTCGTATCGGATTGATGTACATGAGCTTCAGCTTTGACACTTGCCAATGGTGCAACTTGACCAATAATCTTCGATGCTACAGGTAAGATGCTTAAACCGAATACGCTTAAAGCCGATACGACAAATTCTCGGTCACAACTTTCTGGGTCAAAGGCACGATAATATGGTGTAGTGAGTTTGATCTCTTCTATTGCAGTGGCTAACGTGGGATAGATGCTGAGTGCTAACTTAGTTGGGGTAATGCCATGACTTTCACGCAGAAATAAAGGGTCATCAAATAAGGTCTTAAGTCGAGTTGCACTTTGGCTTATGGCTGATTGGCTAACCCCGAGCCTTTTTGCCGCACCGCTAAAACTGCGCTCTTCCATAATGGCAACGAAAGTTGGGATAAGGTTAAAGTCTGAATATTTCATTGTTCATCATGTCGTCGGCATATTGATAGTTTAATTTATACCGATTGTTGTGCTAAAAATCATTACAAATATAGATATAATGAGACTTTATAAGCTTTCTTTAATCTTCATTTATCATGAATGAATCTATTTGATTTTATATCGTGATTCGTTGCACCAAATTGAGGGTTAGATGGAGCTTTGTACTAGATTTCTCCCTCGATGTTTAGCTTGGTATAAAAGTTCATCTGCGGAGATGAGGGCTTCTTCAATTGATTGACCCGTTGATAAATCGACAAGCCCTAGTGATGCAGAAATCCCCCCACTGACTTTATTGTGTAGTTGTTGATCGCTCGATATTTTTGTGCGAATACGGTCGGCGAGTTTTACAATGTCGGACTGTTTTTCCGTCTTAATTATGACAATAAACTCATCGCCCCCGATGCGATAACATTCATCATCTCTTCTGACACTCTCTAATAAGATTTCACTGACTCGAACCAAGACGCAGTCACCTATGTGGTGACCATATTTATCATTAATCATCTTAAAATGGTCGAGATCTATGGCGATTACACCGACACAGCGAGGCTGTTCCTGTTGTTGCTCTTGTGCGATTCGTGAGCTTGCAGTTTCAAGGTGAAGTCTGTTTTTAAGCCCTGTGAGAGTGTCTGACTCGAGAGCTTTTGCCGTTCTGTCCTGATAGTGAGAAAACGCCTGCATCAATAAGTAAACAACCCCTAACAACAGAATGATTTCAATGAGATTTTTTAGTGCTCCTATTATCTCAACGACGGAGGTGGTCATGTTGTCGAACACCAGTAATTTCGCGTTTAGCTGAGGTAGAGGAACGGTAATCAAATGAAAGTATCGACTCTCGTCTAAATTGAGCTTAAAGAACGGCAAGTTCCAAAGGAACGCTTCCGTAAAATGTAATGTTGACTCAGTTTCTAATGGATGGACGCTATTTGAGTTATTTTGGCCGTTGGCGAAAGTGACATTAGCGGGTTCTCCAGAAGGCATGAAGAACTCTTGCTGTTCATTTTCAATCATCAAAATGGTATTTGACCCGAAATTAAGTCGAGGGAAATACGGCACTAGATCAAAACGGGTTTCAACATAGTTGGGTGCTTGTATATTACCTGCGATCAAATGTACTCGCGGCTCAGTGCGGTCATAGTCTAAAGCCCAAAGTATATGTTTATGGTTGATGGCATCGGTGAACAAAGATGACTCAGGGCTTAAACCAAAGCGATGCGCGACGGTTTGGTAGTCACTTTCATAGAAAGGAGATGATGATGTATGGAGTGCTCCTTTCAAGTGATTAATGTCGATGTAGCTGTTTGAAGACGACAGTGTCGCCCCTAATATTTCTAGCGTCCGGGATACGTTATTTTGGACAAGAAACTGAATGAGTTGAGTTCTGTGTCGTTGGTCTTTTTCAACAAAACCTGTCAACTTCCTAATGTCGCCAATGTGTAAACATAAGATGCATAAGGTGGCACAGGCTATCACCCAGTGCCGTTGTTTTATGATGAGTTTCAATACATTCATATCGTTTAACCTTGGCTCGAAAAACTCGAAGTCCGTTAGTATTCATTCGCCCATTCAAAAAATGGGGTTTATCGCTTTAACTTGCACTTGTAGTTCTTCTCTGTAGTGTCCAGCCCGCGATAAATTTGTGTTTCCTGTGATGGTTAAATCAAAAGGGATATTGTGCTTTCCTCTTGAGTAGCGCTTTATCGGAATCATTTGATGCGAAGGTGAGATTTCAATTCCGTCAATGGTGAGTTTGTATTCAATGGCCGATTCAGGATGTTGAGCGTTAACCAGCTTTCGATACTTTGGTTTTACCCATAGTTCAGTGCGTGAATTTGAGCTGATCACAAAATCGGTTTGATAGCGTTTGTTGTTTGATAGAACACCCAAAGCCCAGCGGTATCCCGATGCCGTCTGATGGAAACTGTTGCCTCGACCAGACCAATCTAAAGTGACGAATGATTTAACCTTGTAATTTGCGTTCGTAGATACTGTTGATACTTGGTTGTTTTCAAACTGCAATTTGACGAGAAATGGCACTGTATATTTAGCTGCAAAGTTGATTTTTGCGGTGGGATCGACCAAAGAAAAGCGGACTGGGCGGCTTTGCTGTGAGTTAAGTAAGTATTCACGCTCTTTAGGGTCATAAGAAAGCATGGTTTGATTTTGATTAATAAAGTGAATATTCGAGGCTTTTGAGTTGTTGAGAACTTTTAAACGCACGGATTTCAATGCGCATTGACCATCTTTAGAACGAAGTTTCTTCAATTCAAATCGGATACTGGCATAACCTGATTTATCAAATTCAATCGGTGTATTGCTCAGTTGAGTGATATTCCAGATCCCAGCGCAGTTTTCGGCGAGCGCTAGTGAAGGTAATATAATTAGACACGACGCTAGTATCCCTAGCATCGTCATCATTAAGGGTTTTCTATTCATTGTTCGCTCCTTGTGTGAGTTGAATCTCGGGAAGACGAATTAAGTTGTCCTCTGATTCTGGGATGTGTATTTGTCCCGTAATATCTGAGTCCATGGTTTGAATCTTGTAGTTACCACTACGAATACCTTCCACAACAAACCGTCCACCTTTATTGGTGAAAAATGGAGTTGAATCCCCCGTATTGCTGACGAGGTAACCTTGAGTCAGTGAAAGGGGCTTTCCATCGCCCAAGCTCAATCTGCCTATAACGGTTTTGGATGCGTCTGATCCTACGGTGAAAATGTGGCTGGTGTAGGCTCCTGGGGTTACGTTGTAGAAGTAGTTACCAATGTCGTAGCCAATCGGAGCATCGGGCGCATACACAGTGAAGCTTTGGGATGTATGAGCAGTAGAGAGACTTATTGCATTATTGAGTCCATTTGAAGAGATGGCTTCTGCGTTGTCATCGTCATCACTGTTGATCAGTACTTCAGACTCCAGGGTGTCATGAACTTGCACTACCGCTGCCGCACCGTATATCGGGCGAGACCAAGATAAAGTCCCATCGCTAATGGTGAAGGCTGTGCTTGGTCTAAAAGAGGTGACGACACTGTCTTCAGATTCTGTTGCGTTGTAGTAGGTGATATCACCGTCGTAGCGGACTCGGTTGCTGACATAGTCTCCACGTAGTTGGTATTGGCCTTGGTCAGATTCCACGTCTGCAGATAATGCATAGCCATATTTTCCAACTTGGTTCTTACTTGGTTTACTGAAGTTGGCCCGTAATACTTCGGTGTCACTTGCATACCCGAGATCCGCAAAGTATTGACCATCATCGGAACTCCAAGTCCAATCAACGGAAATGACCCCTTCGGTATTAGAGGTACCTTCATTCGGGTCTTCTTCGTGGGTGACGCCTAGGCCAATAATTACGTTAGAGTAAGACCAAGATGTTGAAGCTTCTGCGCTCCACTCAGTGTCATAACCACTCTCTTTATCGAGGTTGTATGAAAGGGATAAATAAATATTATCGGTAATGCCAAAGGTGTAACTGACGGCTGCAGAGTGACCGGTAGAGCCTTCTTCCGTCCAAGGTTGATAGGAAAAGGAATCATAGGATTCGAGAGCTATACGTAAGTTAGGGGCGCTATAGTTATTTTGGTCCCAAAGAGATGCCGCGTAATCTAGACTCGCAATATAACCTGTTTCATCATACTCACTGGATTGACTGCCTGATAGTCGAAAGCCGATATTACCTAATGGAGTGCCAAAGGTAGATAGACCACCTAATATCAATCCGTCTTTGTGGTAGAACCCATTCAAACCAAGCGTTAAATAGTCGGTTAAGCCGTAGTCATAGTAGGCCGTGGAAATTAGGCTGCCTGTATCGTATTCGTAACGACTGTCTTCTATTTCAGAAGGGGCGCCAAAATACACACCAAAATCAGAGATACCTTCTTTTAAGAGTTTTGAATTGTAGAACACACTGTATAGGATTGAGTCCGTTCGACCAGACTGGTATTCAATTTCCAAGCGAACATCGTTGCTGCCTGAAGATAGGGGGAGATCATCTAATCTATAGCGACCTGGAGGCAAGCGAAACTCAGTGATGTATGAACCGTTGATATAGAGATCAATATCAGCGGACTCTTCTAAAATGAGCGCTTGAGTACCGCCGACCTGGATGCTTCGGTTAGGTTGTAATGCTGAGTAATTCCGCTCAAACCCAAAACCACCGAATTGTTGGCTTGGTAGGTGGCCTGAAGTGGTGTTGACTTGGTCACCAAAAGTTAATCGATACGGGACATCCGCACGGTCGATAAACGCAGAAATATCACCGCGATAGAAGTTTTGCTCTTCATCCGTTCCGCCATCAAAATAGCCGGAGAACTTATAGTTAACGCCACGAGCACCTGCAAAATTCCCCGTTGAATTCCATTCTATATTCCATGATTGTTCGTCACTCTGAGTTTCCACTCCTCTTGTGTCAGAAACGCCAAAATTTAAGTTATTAATATTCGTAAAAAATGCTGACTTTGAATAAATAGGAGGAGAATAAGGAGTATTGAATGTTAGAGCTTGCTCTTTTCTAACGTCTTGGATAAAAGACAGAGTGATCTCCATTTCTGACGAAGAGAAAGTGAGTAGAACTCCCCACTCTTTAAGTGTTTCAACAGGAATAAATGTCTCTTTGTATAGCGATAACTTGTTGGATATTTCAGACGTTAAAGCTGAACCAATAAGAGTGTGCAGTTGAACGGTATGTACTTTGGATACGGTTTTTCCATCAGAAAAGGCATCAACCTCACCGACCATGGAATCGAGATAGTTGATTGGAAATGGAAACAACCAATCAGCCGCGTGGACACTGGGGATGGCAAATAGACACAAAGAGATGCACAGGAGGGCTGCGTAAGATCGGATCATGTTCCCCTCCCATAATTACAAGTGCATAAATGATTAATTTTGCTCTATTTTTTTTGTTTTATAGAAATGGCTGTCACGTTGCCGATGTCATCTGGAATTGGATAGTGAGCGGTTGCACCAGGCATCAGATAACCACTGGTTCTGGTTTCAATTTCATTCCAAGGAAGATCTTTTGTTCCTTCACTGGTTTGAAGCTCGAATATTGATTGAAGTAAGTTAACCACCACTAGACTTGTGTTTTCTACAACGACTTTGTCGTTATCAATAGATGTTGTCATTGTGGGTTCTATGGTATTCGGAGAGACAAAAGCTAAGGTTGAAAAACTTAATAGTGTTTTTATCTTACTTTCTTTGTCTTCTTGGCCTTTCACTTCTAATTCGTTGAATTCAATTCGATACAATTTTGTGGTTGTGAGAGCGTCACTTGGGATATATCGAACTCGAATTTTTTGTGAACTTAAGGGGTTAACCATAATTTGAGGGGGTAGAATCAGAAAGCTATCTTCATTGAGCGTGAGCACTTCTCCTGTTTCGTCATAGTTCACGTCATATACCACGACTTCAACAGGAAGAGAGCGATCCTGAGTATTGTTAATGGTATAGCTTGTGAGCGCTTTTCTGCCAAACTCTTCCATCTCTTGGTACATAGGCGTTATTTCATAGCAGAAGGCTGTTACGTGATGCAGTAATAGGCTAATAATTAAAATAATTGTTTTCATAAAGCCCTTCCTTGGGAAAGTGAGCCCACGTGAGGTGGGCTCTGATTTTAGTGTTAGTTACAAGAACCTCGATGACATGCTTGAGCTTGCAGTTTCACGTAAACGGTTGAACGGTAATTACCAGCTCTCGCTAGCGCAGCACCTGCTGTCGTGATTGAAAGAGGTACTTCAGCAATTTTTTCTTGCTGATGCTCCCCTGACCAATTTACTTTGAAGCTACCTTCGGTATAACCAAATGGACTATTGGATGCATTACGAGTGTCAAACACTGATTTATCATTAGCTGCCAATGTGTAGTCGATACGCTCTTTTCCTAGAGCTAAGCCATAACGAGTGATCATTTTAAAAGGTGTCGCTGTCATATCGATTTCCATTGAGTTGCCGTAGTTACACCATGCGCGTAGCTTGGCAACCGGCTTTTTATTACCGATGCTGAGTGTGTTTTTGGCATCATCAAGCATATTGGTTAAAGTAATATCGCCATTGCCAGGTTTACCCTTGCCTTGACGTTGACCTTGCAGATCTAAAATACAACGTTGTGGAACTGTGCCTTCCATACGAATATGTGCACCATCAGAAGCACCAGCATTCGCAAACATATTGTCATTAAGGTTTTGAAATGTGATTACTTTCGCTCCAACTGGAGCTGTTCCATGATTGTGTGCAAAGCTATTTACGCTAAACATCACCCCTGCTACCGCTACTGCTATCATTAACTTTTTCATAATTATTCCCTCATTACCTGTGTTATTTTTGACAACAAATAGATAATAATTTGTAACTACGATATATGCCTCGCAACGGTGGGTGATATATCTAATAAATAGGTATGAAAAGAGTGCTAATTTTAAACGGTTAACTCATGAGCCTTTGCAAATAACTCATGTCTAGAATGAACATCCAACTTAGACATTACATTGTAAGCATGAGTCTTTACGGTATTTATGCTTACATTTGTGTCTCTTGCTATTTGAATGTTCGAAAATCCTTGCAACATTAACTCAAAAACACGTCTTTCCTTTTTAGTTAATGAAAATTTCGCTGTAACTTTTTCTGTTATAGATATTGGTGTTTTTGTTGTATCGCTAATGCATAAGTCAATAATAAAACTCTCCATAACATGGCGAGGAAACCATAGTTCACCATCTTGAATAGATTTAATTGCCTTAGGTAAGAATTCAAAATGATTGGTTTCGATTTGGCCAAAAAATCCAAGTTGCAAATAATCATAACAACTGGAGTTTGTGGTATTGATTGCAATCCACTTATCCTGCCTGTTTACGATGGGTAAACCACACTTATTTGGCATGGGTATGGTTTGTCTATCGTAAATGACGATGCCTCGATAATTGATATCAAGTTCGGAAAACGACTCGAGAACTTGAATTTGATTCAATGGGAATACAAATTTCAAAATGTCTCGTATGACCCGAGATAAAACAGCATCTCTAGTCATTAAACATATATATGGAGATGGAAGGTGGTGTGACATAAGTACCTTACCTTATTGCTTTTTCGACGGAGTTACGTGTAAGTTGAGCGTGTTGTTTGAGTCATTAGCCATTGACCTTGACCAAAGCGTGATATCAGTTGATTTTGGTTTTTGCATTGAGTTTTGTGAAGAATACTTTTAATCTGAGTTCTTACTGTTTCTTTAGATACACTGCGTATTTGTGCGACTTCTGAACCCGTTAACCCTCTGATTATTAGGTCTAAAACATCAGTTTCTGATTTTGTAAGAGTGGGCGCTAAGTGGTTAGTTTTAGGCTCAGAGTAGCGGTTCCAATGCAATAACATAGTATGATGGGCTATCCAAGAATTTGCCCAAGCGATCGTGATATCACAGATAAGTTCAAGCTGACGAATGTCGTCTTGTTTGAGTGTATTGACGCTATGAAAAATAATGAAAATTTCATAGTCGTAAGAAAGTTCATCAAAGATTGAGTAGTTATTTAGGCCACTTTTAACTATCGAAAGCTCTTCGTGATCAAAAATTCGATTTTCGATAGTTGTGTCTAAGCTATGACATAACTGACCTTTTTTATCTTTTGAGAGTGAAGATAGGTAAGATTCCAGTTTCTCTGTTACTCGTTTAGATATCGAAATTCTACTACTAAGACCTTGAATATATTTGAATATAAGGTCTTTGTTTTTTGACATGATAACTAAAGTGACATGTTCAACCCCAATTTCTATGAGGCCTCCTCTTATTTCTTCTTCAAACTCTGAAGGGGACTTATGGAATCCATTATCTAGCGGAATATTATTTTCTGATATCTGCATTTCTAATCCCTTAAATTTACAGTCAATGGATAGCTCAAGTATAGTGTTATATTTATGAGTGTGTTGAATAGATATTAGTCATCAAGTGACATATTTATCATCACCCAAATGGGTGAAAAGTTAATAAACGTGGTGTTACTTTTTTGAAATGTTAAAAATTAAAATTAATATTGATCTGAATCAAAATAACTAAAAGTATAAATTTAATTTATAATTAAACCTATACTTTAGTATTATGTGTTTGATTTCTTATTGGAGCAATGTTGATTGGCTTATATCAGGTATTAGTGATTAAGTCATCTGTGAATGTCCCTCACTAATCAGATAAAAAAGTGGCGAATAGAAACCCTATTCGCCACTTTTATTTTATATCCGCTATTCAAATGCTTTAGACAAAGGCGCGTGCTTCTTGGTCTTTTTTATCCAGAGCACCACTGAGTCGAGTTAAAACAAGAGCGATTAAGACAATCACAGCACCTACCCAAGGGGTGTTCATTAATCCAGATTTCGCGACAATCAAACCACCACCCCATGAGCCTAATGCAATACCCACGTTGAAAGCTGCAATGTTGAGCCCTGATGCCACATCGACTGCGTCCGGTGTGTATTTCTCTGCCAGTTTCACTACATACACTTGTAGCCCTGGAACGTTGCCGAATGCAAAGGCTCCCCAAACCAAAATGGTAGCAACTGATGCGTATGGGTTGACTGCCGTAAAGTTGAACACTACCAATACTGCGGCTAAACCAGAGAAGATAACGGTGAGCGCTTTGATTGGGCCCATTTTGTCGGCCATCTTGCCGCCCCAGATGTTACCTATCGCCACTGATACACCGTAAACCAACATGATGAGACTGATTGAGCTTGAATCAAACCCTGATACGTTTTCCAGTATTGGAGCAAGGAACGTAAAGGCTGTGAATGTGCCGCCATAACCGAGCGCTGTGATAGCGTAAACCAACAGTAAGCGTGGCTGAGTTAGAACTTTTAATTGTGTTGAAATCTTAGCGGCTGGTGGTTGTTTAAGATTATTTGGAACCAAGAGAGCGCTGCCGATAAGAGCAATAAGGCCAAGCAGAGCAACGATCAAGAAAGTAGCTTGCCAACCAAATGTTTGGCCGATGTAAGTACCCAACGGCACACCCGTTACCAATGCAACAGTTAAACCCGTAAACATGATCGCGATTGCGCTCGCTGCTTTGTCTTTTGAGACCAGCCCAGTAGCGATGGTTGAACCAATCGAGAAAAACACACCATGGGCGAGGCCAGTCAAAATTCGTGCGGCGATCAGCGTGTTATAGCCTGGAGCCTGCCACGCTAATAAATTACCGACAACAAACAAGGCCATCACGCTTAGCAGTACTAACTTACGGTTCCATTTTCCGGTTAACGCCGTTAATACTGGTGCGCCAATGGCAACACCAAGCGCGTATAAACTCACTAATAGGCCTGCTGATGGCAGTGATACATTCAGGTCGGCCGCCATCGTAGGAATCAAACCTACGATAACAAATTCTGTGGTTCCTATGGCAAAGGCGCTGAGCGTCAATGCGAGTAATGCTAAAGGCATAATCATCTCTCTTACTATTCAGTGTTAGGTATTGAGCGCGATAAAATGGGGCAGCTTGTAACCGCAATAAGAGCGCTTCGTTTGATGGCGAGGATTATCTAGCAAAATATATTTGTGAAAAATGCCACTATTAACAAATAACTTTTGTGTTATCTGCAATAATAATTGGGTAGGTAAACGGTAGGTTGTGCGTTGCTTGATCCGCTAAATGTTTAACGAATAAACGTCAGTTAGCTAAGTACTCTAGTAACTAAGCACTCTAGTAACTTCAGCCGCGATGAGAATAGATAAGGATCTTTATGCTAACGCGATCAGATGATTTGGAAATGGTGTTGACCGTAGTTGATGCAGGTGGATTTTCAGCGGCGGCAGAGGCGTTGGATGTGCAGGTGGCGAAGGTATCTCGCTCCGTTAGTAAGGTTGAATCACAATTGGGTGTGTCGATCTTTAATCGAACCACAAGGCGTGTTGAGCTAACCGAAGAAGGACGACAGTTTGTGGATTCAGTGCGGCTCGGTTTGCAGATGATCCAGAGTGCAGAAGAGGAAATCGTATCGCGCGGAGAACTGCCAAAAGGCCGATTACGGGTCGATGCTGCCAGCCCATTCGTATTTCATCAGTTGGTGCCTTTGGTTCAATCATTTAATGAAGCTTATCCAGATATCGAGCTCGAGCTAACCTCAAACGAAGGCTTTGTTGATCTGTTAGAAAAGCGCACCGATGTCGCGATACGGATTGGTAAGTTGGCCGATTCAACACTCCATGCACGACCATTGGGTAAGAGTTTGTTGTATATGGTCGCTTCACCGGAATATTTGGCAAAGCGTGGTATTCCAAAGAAGGCAGACGATCTCAGTAGTCACCTTACGGTCGGTTTTTCGGATAATAAGGTACTGAATCAATGGCCGTTGCCCAATCACCATTATATTGAGCCCAACGTCAAAGCCAGCAGTGGTGAAACCGTCAGACAGTTAGTGTTGGCAGGAAATGGCATTGCGTGTTTGTCGGGCTTTATGGTGCAGCAAGATATCTCTGAAGGTCGATTGATCCCTGTATTGGAACACGTGAAATTGAATCATACAGACAGAGAATTGGTGAATGCGGTGTTCTATAAGTCGTCATCGGTATCCAAGCGTATCTCGGCGTTTCTCGATTTTATTCAGCCCCGTTTGAGCTTGTAGGTAAGAATTAAACACTCTTTAACAGTTCACGAGCAGACCGTTATTTGAATCGTTTGATATCGGGGATTCGTATCAATGTGTAGAGTGAACATATTGTTGTATTGAGGTTCGATAGGAGGATGTGATCTCAGTAGCGTTTACGGGTTTTCGCTAATTAAAACCACTGCTTTCGGACATTTGTCCTATTGATGAATCTTATCAATTCTTAGCGTGCGCATATCGAAATTGAATAGGTAATCGCAGATGGGTATTGATACTTTTTCACCTCAAGGCTGTCATGTTATGGCAAAGCCTTCGGGTTCTAAATGCAACATTGATTGCAGCTACTGTTTCTATCTTGAAAAAGAAAAACTCTACCCCGAATCTGCCAGTTCATCGACTTCTTGGAAGATGAATGACGCGACGCTAGAGCGTTATGTTATCCAACATATTGAAGCGCAATCCTCCAATGAAGTGACCTTTGCTTGGCAAGGCGGCGAACCTACGTTGCTTGGGTTGGCCTTTTTTGAAAAAGCCGTCGCTCTGCAAGCCAAATTCGGCCTAGGTAAAACCATCACCAATACTCTGCAAACCAATGGTTTATTACTTGATGAATCGTGGTGTCAGTTCTTCAAAGCCCACCAATTCTTAATTGGCATCTCGATTGATGGCCCACAACATCTGCATGATGCCTACCGTAAAACACGCTCAGGAAAACCCACCCATCACAAAGTCGAAGCTGCGATCGATTTGCTCAAATCCTTTGGTGTTGAGTTTAATACACTAACCGTTATCAGTGATGTGAACGCCAAATCCCCATTAGAGGTGTATCACTACCTTAAAGGAATCGGAAGTGAGCACATGCAGTTTATTCCACTTGTTGAACGCGAAGCACAGCAGCAAACAGAAGATGGCTTAACACTGTTACATCCTGGGCGGTCGGAAGCGGTATCTCTGTGTGATTGGAGTGTGGGTTCAGAACATTACGGCTTGTTTATGGCCGCAATTTTTAGAGAGTGGGTACGCCAAGATGTCGGAAAGGTGTGGGTACAGTTGTTTGAGAATACCTTCGCAATGACATGTGGCCAGCCAGCGCAATTGTGTGTGTTTTCCGAAACGTGTGGCAGTGCCTTTGCGATGGAAAACAACGGCGATATTTACGCTTGTGACCATTATGTCTTTCCAGAATTTAAGCTTGGGAATATCCATACCACTACCATCAAAGAGATAAACGAAAGCCGCGCGAACCAAGAATTTGGTCAAGATAAAAAGCATTCGCTTTCTCAAGATTGTCTGCGTTGTGAATATCGTGCGGTGTGCAATGGCGGCTGCCCTAAACATCGTTTTTCTTTCTCCTCTTCGGGTAAGCCAAATCAAAACCACCTTTGCCATGGCTATAAAACGTTTTTCTCGTATTCAGCGCCTTACATTGATCTTATGAAGAAACTCTATCAAGCCGGGCATCCTCCTGCTGCCATCATGCAAATCATCCAAAACAAAGAATCCCAATAACTCATCCCCTGAATATTCATGGAGTCGAACATGAAAAAATTTCCGCTTAGTGCAGTTTCAAAAGCGTTTACTCTCGCGGCAATGACCTGCTCGGGCAGTGTTATCGCTGAAGAAGTCAAACAACCCCAACAACCGAATATTGTGGTCATTATGGCCGACGATCTTGGTGATTGGGCCACAAGCCATCACAACCAATATGTTGAAACCCCGAATCTAGAATACCTTTCTGAGACTGGTGTTCGCTTCGAAAATGGTATGACACCAGCACCGGTAAGTTCCGCTGCTCGCGCTTCTTTTCATACCGGTAAAATGCCTTCTCAGCATGGTGTTTATGACTTCTTAGCGGAAGATCCTAAGTACGATGCTGATTGGCTGGATGGCGAAAAATTGTTGTCTGAGCGCTTGCAAGATGAAGGCTACCGTACTGCTTTAATTGGTAAGTGGCATGCCACAACTGACAGCAAAGAGCCGATTCGTGGCTTTGACCGTTGGTTAAGTTACGACGCGTTAGAGGCGGGTTGGAAAAACCAATACCTACATTCAGGAACCGTGTTGTTTTCGCGAGATGGCGAGAATGAAGAACACACAGGTATTCAAGCGCAGTTCTTAACCAAAGAGACGATCAAATTCATTGATGAGCCAAGCGAAAAACCTTTCTTTGTTAGCCTTAACTATGTTGAGCCGCATTTCCCTTTTGAAGGTCTACCAGAGCGTTTGGTAGAGAAATACCGTGATATCGCACATAAAGTGGTCTCTTATGGTGGTAACTCAGTACTCGAACACATGAGTGCTTATACTTTAGTGCCATCTGATCATGAAGAGAAACTCGCGCAATATTTGGCGGCGGTGACTCTATTGGACGAGCAAGTCGGCCAGTTGATTGATGGCTTAGAAGGACGCGGTTTGATGGACAATACTGTCATCGCCTTTGTTTCTGACCATGGCTTGTTAATGGGACAATACGGTCTATACGGTAAGATCAATGCCAGTTTCCCATACAACTTCTATGAAGAGACAATTCGTGTACCTTTCATCATTAAAGGCCCTGAAGGCATGGTGCGTCAGAAGCAAGTACGTGGTGAATTTGTTGATATCTTAGATCTGCATACCACCATCATGGAGCTCGCCAGCAATGGTAAAGGCTATGATACGAGCTACGGCCCGGGTAAGTCTTTGTTACCTATGATGAAGGGTGAGCGCGTTCGTGATTGGCGCCAGTACCAATTCTCAGAGCGTGGTAATGCACGAATGATCACTAACGGTCATTGGAAGTTGGTGCGTTACTACAATAAGAAAAATGAGCCTATCGACCATTGGTATGATTTGAGTAATCCAATGGGGGAGGCGTATATCGCAGAACCACCACGTCAAGTGGTTCAAGATACGATGACAAAAGCGCTGGATGAGTTTTTTGCTCAATACTCCAGTGATGAATATTCTGGCTTGAACATGTGGAAGATGGCTTACCCTAACTTCACCACTGAGGACATCATTAAACATGAACTCTGGAACTAACCCATAGTGCGTTCAAGCTAGTGACTATTGATAGTCGAAATAAACGGTGGCCTATGTGCCACCGTTTTTGTTTGTGGAAAGCGTTGAAACGAGTGTGAGTGGCGTTATTGCTTTTCGGACTCTTTCAAACGAGTCGCTTCGAGTTTTTCTAGGCTGATGATACGAATGCTTTTTCGTGTAACGGAAATCGCGCCGCTGTCATTCAATTGCTTTAAAATTCGATTGTAAACACGCAGGCTTGTGCCTAACCTTTCACACTCTAGGCTTTTGTTTACGATGTAATCTTTATCTGGATTCATGCTGTGGAACTGCAGCAAGTCGTCAATCACACAGTAGGTAATGGAGTGGAGAATATTACGCGACATTCTCTCGACCGATAAATACCATTTGGAGGTCAGATGCTTGAAAGTGTGCGCCGCTAGAATAGGTGTTTGACAGATAAGTTCGGCAAATATTGCCCCATTAATGATGAACCCTTCACAATCAGATTCTGCTTTCACCGCGTAGAAGCAGGGTTTCCCAGAAAACAACTCCATAAGCCCGAGAAAACCATTGTGGTTGAATGTCCCTAACTGATATCGACGACCGTAACGCGAGCTACGAGCGACAGAAATAGCGCCACCAGTAATGAAGATGATGTCGTTTATCTCTTGCCCTTGTTGAAATATAGGATCGCCTTTCTTCATCGTATGCTTACGAAAGGATAAGGCTTCTTCGTTTTCAGATAAGAAGTCGAGGATATGCGATGTATAGTAAATATCATCTTCAGTGATCAGCATAAAGTGATGAGCTCAGAGTTTATTTTCAGAGGATATAATAGGTCATTGTATAAGAAAAACAGTAAAACAAAAGTAACTAAAAAGCCCCGCAGTAAAGACTGTAGGGCTTGATATATTTAGGTGTCTGGCAGTGATCTTTTATTCACACTTAAGCGATTTTCGTCATCTCATTGAGTGTGAATGACGCAACACTACCTTCCGTTGCAGCCATGTACTCAGCAAGGTGAGTATTACCCATGTGTGTTTGCCAAAGTTCGCGAGACGTCCAGTTTTCGTAGAAAGTGAAATGCGCTGGGTTTTCATTGTCTTGGTGAAGGTCGTAGTTGATGCAACCCTCTTCCGCACGGGTAATATCAATCAGCTTTAGTAGTTCTGTTTTAACCAATTCGATTTTGTCTTCATTAGCCACGATGTTTGCGACGATAGTCAGTTGAGTCATGTTCGTTACCTATATTATTGAGTTCACCGAAATGGTGTTGTTCTTTGTCACAGGGCTTCTTAGCTCAAAGAACGAGTCTATGTTTATTGAACCGTAGTCTGTGTCGATGGGTAAATAATAGTAGGAATACTCCAAACGATAAACCGTTCTATATTGGAATTATTATCAAAAATTATTTGATAATAATTGAGGTTTATAGGCTAAAGGGCGTAGGTGGAAGAATATTAAAACCCGCCCGCCCAAGCATCAAAGTCATCAATGTTGTCGAGTTCTTGCTGGCTTCTTGGGGTTGGGTAATAAGGCAGAGCCAATCTTTGAGCGGAAGGTTGCAGTTCCCAATCGGGCGTAATCTTGAGTCGTGTTAACTCATCGTTGAGGCGCACAAACATATAGTAACCATCGCTATGAGTATTGGCGTAACTTGCGACTGTAGCGATATCACCGGAAGGTAATTTTACGTCTCGACCCAGTGGATAGAGTTGGTGCAATGCGAAACTCACTTTGGGATCTTCAAGCTTGCCTTGCTTAAAGCGTTCTAATCCGATGGCGGTTGAAGTGGTGCGCGGCTTCCACCCCGTGAGGAATAATCCACTTAAGTTATCTTGGAACGGCTTACCCTTTCGATTGCCTTCATTGGTAATGAATTGAACAGTCAAATTGTTCACCCGTGCGATCGACTAAAAGCTTCATAAAATCCAGATACCATTAAGAATGAGATACGATAAATGGTACTACTTTAGGGGAGGTTTTAGTAGGGACTATAAAGGTTATGCAGCGTGAACAATGTTTTCGGTGTTGATCGTTACATACTCTTTATATGAACAATAGTTTAACGCTTACGTAAGTAGTGAGTTTGTACAACCTCATCCAGGTAAGTTGTGACGCCTTTCAGTGTAAAGTCGAGAGGAGAGACTAAGTCACCAAATAATGGAGAACCACCACCAAGAACGATAGGAATCGCCGAGATGATCAGCTCATCAATCAGGTCTTCTTTCATGAAGTTTTGAATGGTGACGTCACCATCAATGTACAGATTGTTCATGCCTTGGTTGTTCAAATCCGTGACAATCTGTTTAAGCTTGCTTTTCATCAAAAATACTTACCTTCAAGCTCTTGAGGTAATTCATTTAAAGTGTTGCTCAGTACGTATACTGGCTTGTTGTAAGGTCAATCAATGCCAAAGCTCAAAACCATATCCATTGTATTACATCCCATGACCAGCGCATCGATACGATCGGTATGAGCGTTGTAACCGATGTCATCACCGTCAGGATATGGAATCGCTTGCAGCCAATCTAAGCCACTTTGTTTGTCTGCAATGTAACCGTCAAGACTGGCAAGAAAACCTTTATCGGCTCTGTGTGAGTTATCTGTCGGTACTGAATGATTATCGTGGGTCGCTCGAAACTCTATTGACGATGAAGTCTCTTGGGCCTGTCGAGGTGTTTAGTGAACGCTTTGAAGCGGTGTTGAGTCCTTTGGATCTAACATCAGAACAAGCGGAAGACGCTCTTCATTTGCTGGTGGACTATCTGCATGGCTACGCGCTAGCACTGAACTGTAATCTAGATAGAACGGAGATTACCATCGAGATGGTGAGAAAGCCTTTAAGCCTTTATTGCTTGGGCATCGAACAGCTGAAATCGCGGTAATTTCAGAACAAAGGTGAAGATTTCAGGGCGTGGTTTAGTGATGTGCTGCTCACGATGGAGTACTGATGTTTCATTTATACTCGATAATTACCTATAAATTTCAGGTTTTAGCAGTAATAATCAATGAATAGACCTAAACAGATTGTTAATCGCAAAGCTGTTGGGACAGTTTCTAAAGACGTTACCGTGAAAAGGAAGTCAGACACATGCCTGTGCTCCAACGCATCAGTTTAACCTTAGTTTTAGTCGCTATTCTCGGCGGCTGCTCTTCATTACCCGAAGGCATCGACCACCCAGCTGAACCGAAAACCTCTCCTGAACCTAGCACTTTGTCGGTTTTAGCCAGTGAATATCAACCTGAAGTATTAGAGCAAGCAACCACTGCTGTTCGTTTACAAGAATCTGGTTGGGATGCATTGGCTCAGCGATTGGCACTTGTTGAATCGGCTGAACACACCATCGATATTCAATACTACATCTGGAATTCTGATGTATCGGGCAGTTACTTAGCCAGTCGTTTGTTAGCGGCTGCAGAGCGTGGTGTAAAAGTACGAGTGATGCTTGATGACATTAACCTCAATGAACGTGAAGGTTTATTGTCGGCATTGGATGCGCATCCTAACGTAGAGATTCGTATCTTCAACCCAACGCCGACACGACGCGGTTTCAGTAAATGGCTGAGCTTTGTTGGTGATTTTTCTCGCTTAAATCGCCGTATGCATAATAAGTCGTTTACCGTCGATGGCACTTTGTCTGTAGTGGGCGGGCGTAACATTGGCGATGAATACTTCGATCTCTCTGATGAAATCAATTTCCGAGATCGCGATGTGTTGGTGATGGGCTCTGTAGTAACGACCATCCAAACGAGTTTTATCGAATACTGGAATAGCCGTTGGTCTTACCCTGTCGATATGTTAGGTGATGACGAACAACCTGATCTCTCAAAGATAGATAATATTGTCGTTCCGCATTATCAAAATTACCCTAAGTTACCAGTAGACAGTAAATCGAGCACTCAGCTGTTGAAAGGTGCATTGAGTCAAATGACTTGGGTAAATGCTCGCTTTGTTTACGATCCGCCAGTACCTATCGATTCAGATGATACCAACTTGCCTAAAGCTACGGCCGTGTTACTTGCGGATTTAGCGAGCAAATCTGAAAACGAAATCTTGCTTGAGTCGGCTTATCTAGTGTTTGATGATGGCCAACTTGATGAGTGGCAATCTCTGAGTAACAACAGCGTTGAAATAAAGGCTCTGACCAATTCAATGGCCTCTAATGATCTTGTGAGCAACCACTCTGCTTACGCTGGGAGACGTTCCGATATGCTAGAGCATGGTATTGATCTGTTTGAACTCAAACCAGAATCTAAATTATGTGAAGAATCGACTAAAGACGCGACTAAGTGCGCCCCAGAGACTGCCTATGGCTTGCACGCCAAATCAGTCGTATTTGACCGAAGCATCGCGAGTATTGGATCATTTAACTTCAACTTACGTTCAACGTATCTTAATACTGAGTCGGTTCTAATCATCGAGAATAAAGTCATTGCTGGCACGCTAGCAGAAACCATTGAGCAAGCGATGAATGAAGACAACAGCTGGCGCTTGGAGCTCGAAGACGGAGACGTGTATTGGTATTCAGGTGAACAAAGCTGGGACAGCGAACCAGAAACGGGTAAGTGGGAACGAATGCAGTCAGGCTTCCTACAGTTATTACCGATTGAAAAATACCTGTAAGAAAGCTCGTACCCTATAAATGAAAAATGTCAGCGCATAATACGCTGACATTTTTTTGTGTTGCTGTTTGCTGTGGTTTGCTGCAATTTCTTAACGGCTTAACGGCTTAACGGCTTAACGGCTTAACGGCTTAACGGCTTAACGGCTTAACGCTTCGTTAGTTGTTTACTGTTCAAGTAAGGCAGGATATGCGGGCGAGATTCGCCAGACAGCTTTTGAGTTATCTGCTGTGACCAACTGCTTTGCTTTTGATTGCTTGAACGGCTTGCGTAGTAGCTTTGCATCGAATCATCGTAGCTGGCAATTTCATCTAGGCTTAACGGCTGGTATTGGTTTTCATGCAGGACCACGTGAGCAGGAAGGCGAGGTTTTATCTCAGGTTGCTGCGCAGGGTGACCTAAACACATACCAAATAGCACGGCCGTGTGTTGTGGCAGTTCCAGTAGTTCATCGACTTGTTGCGCGCTGTTACGTAAGCCACCAATGTACACGCCACCTAAGCCAAGAGACTCAGCAGCCAGCATGCAGTTTTGCGCCATGATGCCAGAATCAACTGCGCCAATCAGAGTCAGCTCGGTAAAGTCGGTTTTTACTTCAGGGTTAATCTGAGCATGACGTTGATAGTCGATACAGAACACCAAAAATTCTGCCGCGTTCTCAACGTAAGCTTGATTGCCTGCGTATTCAGCTAGCAACTTGCGCTTCTCTGTGTCTGTCACTCTCACAATAGAAACAGCCTGCAGTAAGCTCGATGATGAAGCCGCGAGACCAGCCTGAATAATTATATCAAGTTGTGCTTTTTCAATCGGTTGATTTGTATATTGACGAATGGAGCGGTGCCCCAGAATGGTTTCAATCGTGCTGTTCATAAGTCTCAGGCAGTCCTTGTGATGATGACGTAGAGAATCACAATAACGACAATTGCCATAAGCGTAAAGGGTGTTAGAGCCTTTCTGTTTGGCGGTATGATATTCCTGGAATCAAAAGGATTGCTGTCTTAGCCAATCCTTTTCTCGTTCCATTTTTTGCTAGAAGCTAGAAGCTAGAAGCTAGAAGCTAGAAGCTAGGAATGGAACGATCAAAAGTTCGCATTAATGGCGAAGAGATAAAGTGATGAAGTGAACTCTGTTGGTCGAGTAGCTGCCAGAAGGCTGAAATAGTCCTGAGTCAGCATTAATTTCACCATGACCTAAATCTTGGTATTGGTAACTCAATCCTAGATGTAAGTCATTGGATATCTTCTTCTCAGCGCCGAATCCGATACGCCACTGTTTATCGAGCGGGAGTAACACATCCCTGTTTTGACTGCTTACAGGGCTCGTGTCACCGCTCAATCCACTGTACAGCAACCAATCCTCATATGCGTATTCCACACCAACCCCAAGAGAATAGGTGGTTGAGTATTTGTCATCATAATCTTGCCATGTCTCGATGTTGGAGCTAAGTAGAAGGTTTAAGTCTTCATTTAATGAATGCTTCAACCCTAAGTTTAAGCTTCGAACCCATGTCAGTTCGGAGCTAATTCCAAAAGCGTTGGCGTTATCAAGGGAAAGGTCGTGATCAAATTGGCCCTGATAACTGACACCCAATTGTGTGTTGTCACTGATGTGGTGATTGAGACTCAGGCCGAACCCTAGGTCGAGGCTATCTCCTTGAAGCTCTCGACCATTCAATGCTTGAGTTTCAAGCGCAGCGTGCTGCAATATCAAAGAACCACCAAGAGACAGTTGTTCGCTAACTTGATATGACAATGACGACGTTAAGTTGAGTGCTGAAATGCTATTTTCTTTGATCAATAAAGCAGGGTGCGCGCCAACGCCGTGTGAGTATTCAACGCCAGTGCCGCCAGCTGCGTGCAATGCTGCGCCAACGACCCATTGGTCATTGGTCATTGAGCCTTGATGCGTAAGACAGGTGAGGGAGAACATCCGCGCTGCTTCCTGTGGTCGAAGCCGAGTTATCGTCACGGACAAAAGTGGTTTCAACATCGAGGTATTGAACGCCGAGAATCCAAGCGCTTTCTTCAATGGCCGATAACCCCGCAGCGTTGGTGATCACTGCGGATGCATCGTTCTCGGTTACGTTTCCTGCGCCTGCTGTGCCAACGCTTTTGGTAGTCGCAATCTGAGATAGGTTTAATCCTCCCGCGTGAGCAAGAGAGCTGACTATCGCTGTTACTAAAAGAGACAGTGTGATGAAAGGTGTTTTCAAGAATAGAACCTCATTTTCAGTGTATGAGTCATGTATTTAGGGATAGAACGAATTGCCACGAGCGAATACTAAGAACGCCGCGGCAATTGACTTGATCTACTTAATTGAAGCTAGAGTTTTTTAACTTGTGGCAGTGGGTATTCATTGTCTAGAACGGCTTGAGTCGGCTCATACAGACGCATGTGAAGATAGAAGTCATCTTGAGGTGCAGGCAGCCAGTTACACGTAGGATCGGTTGGTTTTGCGTATTGAATGCATATTGGCAAGGTGCCGTCTTCTGCGTATTTCAGCTCATCTTTACGATTGGTTGAAATGGAGTAGCGTTGAATGAAGTTCTCAACCATGAACAAGTTTTCAGCATCGTACATAGTCAATGACCAAAAGGCGTCAGCGGGTGCATTGGCAGGCATGGTCATTCGATATTGATTGTCTCCCGACAGCTGCTCGCCATTCGAGTCCGTGTATCTATTTGGGTAGAGTGCTCGCTCTGGCACATTCAAACCAGCCGCACGCATATTGATGCTCGCTCGGCTTAGATAATCATTTCCGTAACGGCCTCCCTCGTACATCATCGACCAGCCATTATTGACATCACCGATGCTTCGACCTGCGTATTGAATGATCTGTTGTGAAGACTCAATCGCGCGCATTAGCCCTTTTTTCTGTGCTGAAGTTAGCGCTTCAGGGTTAAAGGGGGGTCGATCCTCCAATACCAATTTGTTGGAATTGATCAACGATGGCGGCATCTTCTGGAATTGGATTTTTACGTAGTTCACGGTCAATTAGCGAATACCACTCTAACCCTTCAGGCCTAGCCATGGGTGGGATGCGACCTGTCGAAGCTTTGAGCTCTACGATGTCATGCTCTTCGCCGAGTTGATCAAGTGGGTAGCTGAGGAATTTGTCGTGAGTAACCAAGGCGTCATTGAGATCTTGCTCCCCAAACACACCCGTGCGTTGAATTAACCAAACCATAGGAGTGCGAGACTCTACGACACGATCAATTCCCTCTGGCACTTCACCAGCCCATCCTTTGTTAACCAAAAGTACTTTGGATCCTTGGTCGCCGACATTCTTCACGTGCAGATCTTCAATCGAATCCGAGTAAGCATCCAATAACTGAACAATGTAATAGCGGTTATCGGTGCGAGGAATATCAATCACCATTGGACCTGATAAATCCAGATCGTAGTGAGCTTGTGAGTAGAGCGTATCGTTGTTGACGGTCGGTACAATTCTATCCTGAGGTCCGGATAGAACGCGTGTTTTACCCATCTCATTCAATGGTGCCATGGCGTTGTCCATCGGCGCATCAACAGATGTGGTCGTTTGCCTAACCGCTGCCACGGTTAATGGGCCTGTACCATAGATAAATGCTTGAACACCTAGATTGTAAGCGAGCTCTTCTTCAGGATGAATAGATTGTTGGGCAAGGGATGGCATCGCGATAATACTGGACAAAGAATACACTAAACTGGTCAGTACACTTTTCTTATAGAGCAGCTTTCTCATGGAACACCTTAGATCGTAGGAACAGAATTAGGCATTTATCATATGAGCAAGTGAGATTAAGGAGTGTAATAGCCGATATTAAGGATGTTAATAGTCTCTTTTAACCCTTCAAGTGGTTGTTTTAATTAACATTGATTTAGGGTGGTGAAGCGACTCTACGACGTGTGCAGGTAGGGTGCGTGAGACGCTATTGTTTGATTGATTTTCGGTTGATATGTTGGCAAAAAAGTACGGGAATCGATATGAACACATCTACTTATCCTTTTAGCTTATTCATTAAAGCAGAAGGAGCTCAGTGCAACCTGGACTGTAGCTACTGCTATTATCTCAATAGACAAGATGTCGATAAAAGATCGTCAATGTCTTTGGACATGATGGGGCAAATTGTCGGTGCTCATATCGACGCGCAGCCAATTAAAGCTCAGCAAGTGGATTTTATCTGGCATGGTGGCGAGCCTATGTTAAGAGGGATCGATTTCTATGAAACGGTGATGAAAGCACAGGCAAGCAAAGCGACGAAAAAGCGCGTCGTGAATACGATGCAGACCAATGGAACCATGATTAACGATCGCTGGGCGAGCTTCTTTGCTACACACAATTTTATGATGGGCATCAGTATCGATGGGCCCAATATTCTGAATGACATAGCTCGGATCGACAAAAATGGCGAGTCGTCTTTTGAACGCACAATGCGTGGGATGTCTTATCTAAAGAAGCACAATGTTGATTTTAATACGTTAACGGTCGTGAACAATAAAACCTACAAACACGGTAAAACGATCTATCAGTTTTTGGTTGAAAATGGCAGTGGTTATATGCAGTTTCAGCCTTGTATCGATCATGAGTTGGACAGGCGAACAGGGTATGATTGGTCGTTAACGGGAGAGCAATGGGGGCAATTTCTTTGCGACTTGTTTGATGCATGGAGCGCCAATGATGTCGGTAAAGTGTATATCCAGTTTTTTGAAAACTGTTTAATGGTGTTGATGGGTTACCAAAGCCAAATGTGTCATCACAGCGCGACTTGTGGGCAGCAATTAATGGTTGAACATGACGGCAATGTTTACAGTTGTGACCATTATGGGTACCAAGATCATCAACTGGGCACCATGAACAGTGATAATCTTGCGACTATGGCGAGCTCACCAGAACAAATAGCGTTTGGCACCAACAAATATGATGAGTTAAACAGCACTTGTCGACGTTGTGATTTTGTTGAACTCTGCCAAGGTGGTTGTCCTAAAAACAGAATAGCAACAACCGAAGATGGCAGTCCGATGAATCATTTGTGCCAAGGGTATGAGATGTTTTTTCGTCACGCATTACCCAAATTATTGCCAATGGTAGAAGCGATGAAAAAAGGGTATTCGCCAGCGTACTTTCCACTTTTCTAAATCACTTGGAGTAGGGCATGACCAAAGACCTAAACTTACTGCGGCTCATTTTGGTGCTTAATGAAACTCGTCAAACGGTGAGTGCAGCCAAAGCCTTGAACGTAAGTCAGCCGACGATCAGTGTCATGCTTCGTAAACTCAGAGAACAATTTGATGACGAGTTGTTTGTTAGAGATAAAGCAAGACTTGAGCCTACCCCAAAATGCTTGAAGCTTATCGAAACGTTGCCTCTGCTATTAGAGCAGCTAGATAACCTTTATATACCCAATGATGAGTGGGGGTTGGAAGATTTAAGAGGGGAGGTTCAAATCATGTTGCCTTCCCCATTGTTGATTCCAGTGGGTGTACCGTTAATTAAAAAGCTGACCAAAGAAGCGCCGCAAGTGACGTTTCAATGTTCACCTTGGTTAGATAACGGCGTCCAATCTCTAGAGACCAACCGAATGTGTTGGGGAGTGAGCTATCTTCCAATGGAGGTCAATAAAACCCTGACCGAGCGCCCAGTTGGCTTTGATAAGTTCATGTTGGTGTTAAGAGTTGACCACCCAATTCAAGGTAATTCCCTTGAGGACATTCTGAAATACCCACTCTGTATCAATATGATCCCTGGTTACATTCAGCCGTCCAAGACGGAAATGTTGATCAAAAAATATGACTTAGATAAACACATTGCGCTCAGAAGCAACAATATGAACTTGATGCTGGAGATCGTTAAGGACAGTGACTTTATCTATATTACATCGTCGAAATGCCGCTATTTGCTTGATCACTCTTATCGCTGTATCGATTTACCGCCGGAGCTGTTGAAAGACACCTATCGTCGAGAGTTGGCACTGTTTACTCATCAAGCAAACCGCAATAACCCGTTCACGGATTGGCTTCAAAAAGAAATTACGTCGATTATTCAATCCTAGTGTCACGCTACTATTCCATCTAAATAACGCCTACTTCTCGCAGCCACTATTAATAATCGTAATAGTGGCTATCAAGCCATTTTTGGCGTCATTCTTATATTATTTGCCTCAACAATGGTTCGCTGAGACATGCACAATTTCGTTGTGACTTCAGCGATTTACTCATAGTGAATGAGGGTTATAAATGTATAAGTCTTTTGTTAAATCCGCTCTGGCGCTTTCGGTGCTCGCGAGCGTCAATGTACATGCAGCGAGCCAACCCAATGTGGTTGCCATCATGCTCGATGATGTGAGCCCAACGGATCTGTCTGCCTACCACCGTGGTTTAGGCGCGGTGGATACGCCGAACATTGATCGAATTGCCGAACGCGGCATGATGGTCAGCGATTACTACGCACAAGGTAGCTCTACCGCGGGGCGCTCTGCCTTTATCACGGGTCAATATCCTTTCCGAACAGGCTTAACGTCTGTCGGTCAGCCGGGCTCTTCGCTTGGCCTTCAAAAAGAAGATCCAACCCTAGCCGAAATGCTGAAAGACAAAGGCTATGCGACCGTGCATGTCGGTAAAAGTCACTTAGGCGATAACAATAGTCACCTACCAACGGTGCACGGCTTTGATGAATTCTTCGGTTTCCTTTACCACCTCAATGTTATGGAGATGCCTGAACAGCCGGAATTCCCAACAGACCCTAACTTCAGAGGACGCCCTCGCAATGTTCTTCACACCGTCGCTACCGAGAGTGTGGACATGCAAGAAGACCCAAGGTTTGGTGTGGTTGGAAAGCAAACGATTGAAGATAAAGGTCTTTTAGGTGCTAAACGCATGCAAACCGTTGATGGCGAGTTTTTGGAGTTCGCGACGAATTGGCTTGATAAACATGAAGCAGAGAAAGACGAACAACCTTACTTCATGTGGTACAACCCGACGCGTATGCACCAAAAAACACACGTGCGTCCGGAATATCAAGGCGCGAGCCAAATCAACACCTACTACGATGGCTTGATCGAACTGGATGACCAGATCGGTGTGCTGCTCGACAAGCTTGAAGACTTGGGCGAAATCGACAACACCATCATTCTCTTCACATCTGACAATGGCGTAAACCTAGATCACTGGCCTGATTCCGGCTCTGCCTCATTCAGAGGACAAAAAGGCACGACATGGGATGGCGGTTTCCGTGTGCCTATGTTGGTGAGCTGGCCGGATAAAATCCCTCAAGGTGAATACACCGATGGCTTCATGACCTCAGAAGACTGGGTGCCAACCATTATGGCTGCAGTGGGTGAAGGCGACATTAAGCAAGAGCTGCTTGATGGAAAAGAGTTAAACGGCGAGCGTTATCAAGTTCACTTGGATGGTTATAACCAACTGGACATGTTGACTAAAGGCGAGCCGAGTCAACGTCATGAGTTTTTCTTCTACAACGAGCAAGATTTGAATGCGTTCCGAGTGGATGATTGGAAAGTGCATCTAAAAACCAAAACGGAGTGGATTGCACCTCCTGAAGAGTGGCCACTAGGGATGCTCATTAACATCAAAGCTGATCCTTACGAGCGTAGCCCTGATACTCGCGGTTGGTTCTTATGGATGAAAGAGAAGTCTTGGGTATTACCAAAGCTGCAAAAATCAGCGGCGGAATATCAGAAGTCACTCAAAGCGTTTCCACCAAGACAGAAAGCCGGTGGTATTGGTATGGCAGACAAATCAGTGGTTGCTGACTAACGCCAAATACGACTAATGCAAGGTGTGCTGTAACAAGCGCACCTTCCGTAATCGCTTTTAGTTAGGACATTAAATGATGAAAAAAAATAGACTTGCGGCAGCACTGGCTTGTGCTTTCATGGTTGCACTTCCGTCTCCGGTACTCGCGAGCCAATCCGTGGACGCGACGAGCGCAACTATGGCAACAAAAACAACTATGGCAACAAAAACAACCATGACGACAAACGCAGCTTTAGTAACAAACACAGCTATGGCGATAAAAACGGAAACTCTACCCGTTGAGATGGCGAGTTTAGCGTCGCTCAAAAAGGATAATCAGCTATTGGCACAACTTGCCTACGAGTACGCGTACTCAATAGATGAAGCCTACAAATACTTTTACAAAACCGTCGTTGAGCAAGACTACCCTTTGAATCGATTCCAAAATATTCGAACACTTGCTGACGACACTTACACTGCGCATCCGACGATTAACAATGACACGTTACACTTGATGGGGTGGATGGGCCTAGCAGCAGAGCCGGTCATCATTACGATTCCAGACCATGATGAAAATCGATATTGGTTGTTCCATACCATGAATATGCAGCACTTTACTGACTCGGCTTTTGGCTCTCCACAGCGAGGCACAAAAGGCGGCAGTTTCATGTATGCAGTTGAAGGATGGAAAGGTGAAGTGCCTGCGAGTGTCGATCAAGTCATCTATGTCGAGCATCCGCTGGTCAAGATGATGGGTCGAATCATGGACCTTGGCGGTGACGATTCTGCAACTGCTCAAAAGTTAATGGATCAATGGAATATTAGAACGTTGTCGGAATACCTAGGTCAGAAAGGGCTAGATCCTGTCGTACGCGAGTATCCAGACCCTGAAGAGTCTAATTGGGTTGAGCGAACCAACTTCATCCTGTCTGAAGGAACAATGAAGACGCATGACCAAAAGCTGGTTGAACTGTTCGAGTACATTGGCTTAGGAGATGTTGAATTAGGCAAAGCCAATCATCCATTTACGAAAGAGCAGCTTAGTATGATCGAGTCTGGTCAAAAAGACGGACTGGAGCGAATTATTAATGCGGGCTTTGATGATTCACGTGACGTATTGGGCACTCGCGATGAAATGACTAAGGTTCCAAGCTTTCAGCACGCCTACGGCACCTTAATGGGTCAATGGGGGCTGCCTGCAAAGCACACTATGTATAGCGGTGACTTCTTCGATAGTGAAGGTGGTGCGCTCGACGGTAGTAAGTATGATTACACGGTGACCTTCGATGCGCCACCGTTAGAAGAGGGTGGTTTTTGGTCATACACGGCCTACAGTGGTGAAACCCGATTGATGGAGAAAAACGAGTTAAACCGTCATTCCCGTGGAGACAGAACGCTAACGCCTAATGCTGATGGCAGTTACACCATTTACATGAGTAGCGATGTAAAAGGGCATGAAGATGATCCTAACTTCTTACCTATCCCCGATCACCAATGGTATTCAGTGTTACGCATGTACACGCCCGGTGAAGAGGTAAGAACCGATAAATGGAAATCGACACCATTTACTAAGGTCAAAAAGCCCACGATAAAGTGATGACTTAAATCGCCTGTTTAAGGTTTTGTTTATAATCGATTAATGCCAGCTGTTATGCAGTTGGCTTTTTATTATTGAGCAAAACTTGCTTGGGAATAGGTATGGAATTATCAAATCTGCAATAAGTGAAACACTAGGTGATGAACCACATAACCCTAGCTAAGGCATGCCGCTAACGGTGCCAATGACGGCAAGATCCGCATTAGACAAGATGGCGATGGTAGGGCTAGTTTGGTATGAACATCAGATATGGCGCATTGCATCTGGCAAGAATGCAGACCCTAAATTAAGTGTATTCAGTATGGTGTAAAAAACGATTTTCAGCGTTAGCTGGCACGCTTTCAACAAACGTAGGGCGTAAACAGCAACGGAGT
Organism: Vibrio echinoideorum; assembly: GCF_024347455.1. Taxonomy (NCBI): domain Bacteria; kingdom Pseudomonadati; phylum Pseudomonadota; class Gammaproteobacteria; order Vibrionales; family Vibrionaceae; genus Vibrio; species Vibrio echinoideorum. The sequence goes on along the minus strand of NZ_AP025484.1, from coordinate 1,730,855 downwards.
TTTAAAGCAGAGCTTTGAGAAATTGAAGTTCTGCTTTTTTTGTTTGCCTTCCTTTTAAATTTAGACTTTCAATAAAAAAACGTCGTGTAGCACTCTTAACCTGCACTTGTCTTTGTGATGGTATGACAAATTTCATCACAATAATTTTTAGCAGTAAGCCTTGATGTTGGCTGGCTCTCGTTGTGGCACTCATGACAACATAAACATCGGTTATAGTGTTCATAAGTGGAAAATCAGAGCAGACCAACTAGGATGAATTAAATTAAACCCGGTAATTAATTCAACAACATGGTAGTGCTATGAAGAAAATAACCCTTTTATCAGTCGCGATTTTATCCAGTTTTTCCTTCTCATCTTTTGCTAAAGATTGTGATCCCACTTTGTTGCCTTCTTGGAAAGATAGTGAAAGCAAATCTGCGATTGTGGACTTTGTAGGTCAAGCCACCAAAGCGCAATCCGATACGTTTGTGGCGGTTGAAGATCGCATAGCCGTATTTGATAACGATGGTACTCTTTGGTCGGAAAAACCTTACTATTTCCAACTTGCTTTTGCGCTAGACCGTGTAAAAGAGATGGCTTCTGAGCATCCTGAATGGAAAACGGAAGCACCGTTTAAGTTTGTACTAGAAGGGGATATTGAGAGCGTTCTGGGCAGTGGTGAAGAAGGGTTACTCAAAATCATTTTAGCGACACATTCAGGGATGACCGTTGAACAATACCAACAAGACGTTAAACAATGGTTGGCGGTAGCAAAAGACGAACGCTTCAAGAAAGCGTACACAAACCTTACTTATCAGCCAATGAAAGAGATGCTGACTTACCTGCAAGATCATGAATTTAAGACTTATATTGTCTCGGGAGGAGGCGTTGATTTTATGAGAGCGTGGGCTCCTCAAGCTTATAATATCCCTTCTGAGCAGATAATAGGCAGTGCGCTCAAATATAACTACAGCTATAACGATGGCAAACCTACCGTCACTAAAGACTCATCCATTTTGACTATCGATGACAAAGCCGGAAAAGTATCGAACATTCAACACATCATAGGTAAGAAGCCTATTTTAGCTGTCGGCAATTCAGATGGCGACCAAGCGATGATGCAATGGGCAACCAGCCAGCCAAACTCAATGGCGATGATCGTTCACCATACCGATGCCGAGCGCGAATGGGAGTACGATCGTAAGTCTCATGTTGGCCAACTCGATAAAGCATTAGATGAAGCAAACTCTAGAGATGATTGGACGCTGATCGATATTAAGTCAGATTGGTGTGAGGTGTATTAACGTCAAGCTTATTGTTGGTCATAAATAACAAAGGCTCGTATTTTGAATACGAGCCTTTGTTATGAGCGGAGGTTTAGGTATGAACGGTTTGAAAGGAATAAGGTCTTTTGGGTTCATTTTAAGCAAGAACGTACTATAAATTTGCAATGCATAACGGTTTAATCGGATTACTCGGAATCTAAAGGGACAGAAATATGAAAACGATCGGTTTGCTCGGCGGTATGAGTTGGGAGTCGACAGTGAGCTACTACAAATCCATTAACGAGGGTGTGAAAGCGACCCTTGGTGGGCTCAATTCTGCAAAGATTTGTATGTACAGCGTGAACTTCGATGAGATAGAAAAGCTACAACACCAAGGTCGTTGGGCTGAGACTGCGGACATTTTATCGGACGCGGCCTTATCGGTTGAGAAAGGCGGGGCGGACTTTATCCTGATCTGTACCAATACCATGCATAAGGTCGTTCCTGAGATCGAAGAGAAGAGCACGATTCCTATCTTACATATCGCAGATACCACGGCGCAGAAGTTGCTTGAGAAAGGAGTGAAGAAAGTCGGATTGCTCGGTACCGCTTTCACGATGGAACAAGATTTCTATAAAGGGCGTTTAACCGATAAATTCGGTATCGATGTTGTGATCCCTGATGAGAGTGACCGAAAACAAGTGCACAACATCATTTACCAAGAGCTGTGCCGAGGTGAAGTAAAAGAAGAATCTCGAGCTGTCTATCGTCAAATCATTGAGAAGCTAAGCCAGCAAGGTGCTGAGGCCGTTATTCTAGGGTGTACTGAAATCGCCCTGCTGATTCAGCAACAACACACTGATGTTCCTTTGTTTGATACCACAGCCATCCATGCAGAAGCGGCTGTGCGTTTGGCGACGAGCGATTAACTTTTAGCGACTCGTTTTTTAGATCCTCGTCTTGTCCCCACAATTGTCCTCCTTTTTCTTTTGGACAATTTTTATTCGTTAGAGTGAAAGTTTTTTGTACAAAAGCAGGTCGTTAATTAATGAAGCGATACATTGTTCATTAACCAAGGCTTTATCGGCAGGTAAGGCTTTAGTTAATGGCTAAGGTATCCGCGATTTTAAGCACTATGCTTTAGTCATGACCAAAAGAGGATTTATTATGAAATGGCTTATCTTATCTGTGACGCTGTTATTCGTGGCAGGATGCCAATCGACTGGCTCTGACACATCTTCACATGATCAAATGAATAAAATAGATACAAGAGGGTGCAGTAGCTAGTCCCTTTTTGAAAGTACTTTTTAGCTACTTGTTTAAATAACACCTCTATAAAGCCTTGCGATTACGTGAGGCTTTCTTCTATGTAAACCATTTATTTTTGGGTACATGTTGTAAATTTGTAAATTTGTAAATTTGTAAATTTGTGAATTTGTGAATTTGTGAATCTGAATTGTCTATATTCTATGCTGTGTACTGGATCTCATTTGTTATTTGAGTCCCTTGCTAAGGTAAATAATGAATGTGTTCAATACCAATCACAGTAAGTAAATGATCAGGAATAGCGTAGGGAAAAAGCTTGAGAACAAGGCGGGATTTTTCGATAAGTAGTTATTCTACAATCAAAAATTCTAACGAAGTTATCGAGATTTTTAACAAGCTAGGATGACCAGTTATTTACTACGATTGGTATAAGACTAACCCAATCACTTTACTCAACTTAAGAGGTTTCTATGCTAGGTGAAAATCATTCTCTTGTTCACGAATTTCCTGAAATGAAAGATAAAATTGCTGAGCTTGTTAAAACTGACGATGGCTTTGCAGCAGACATGAAGACATACGACAACCTTGATAAAGAGATTCGTAAGCTTGAGCTGAAAGATTCACCCATTGATGACGGTTCGATGCACCAAATGAAACATGATCGTTCTGTACTTAAAGACGCGCTGCATGCTCGTTTATCTGATTAGTTACTCGAGATGACATCGTCTTTAAATAATTAAACTCCTTCGGGAGTTTTTTTAGTTCAATAATATGGCCAAAATGAAACGCTTATAAATATTACATTGCTATGTTTTTGGCACGTAATGTGGTCTATTAATAAAGGATTTTTAAGATTTTATTGGTAATCATATGAATATTGAACACCTCAAGTTATTTGTTCGTTTAGCTTCCACACATAACATCAGTATGGCTGGCCAGGAGCTTGGTTTGTCTCCTGCGGTTGCTAGTTCGCACATCAGTAAACTCGAAGACAATTTGGGTGTTCGCCTAGTACACCGAACCACTCGTAAGGTGTCTTTAACAGAAGAAGGTGAAGCGTTTTTACCTCACGCTGAGGAGGTGCTTTCAAGTGTAGATGCTGCCAAGTCGGCAGTCGGTGTGGGCTGTGATTCTCCAACCGGAACATTGCGCGTTACGGCCTCTGCGTCTTTTGGGCGTTTACACCTTGTTCCTGCATTGCCTGGCTTTCTTGAACGCTACCCAGGTTTAAAAGTTGATTTCAGATTGTCAGATTCCATGGTCGATCTTGTGGAAGGTGGTTTCGATATCGCGATTCGTATCTCGGAGCTGAAAGACTCGACACTGATTGCCCGAAAGCTCGCAACAGATAAACGTGTTGTATGTGCATCGCCTGATTACTTAATCAAATACGGCAAGCCAGCCACACCTCAAGATCTTAATGATCACCAGTGTATCAGCCTAATTGGTTTAGAAAACTGGACCTTCCACACTGAAAACGGACCTAAAACGATTAAGGCATCGGGATCGTTCAGGGCTGATAACGGAGAAGCGCTGCGTGATGCTGCTATTGGTGGGTTGGGTATCACGGTGACGTCGAATTGGTGTGCGTATGAGCAACTGAAAAGTGGTCAACAGATTCAAATATTAGAAGATTACCCATTAACCTCTGAGCCTGCGATTTGGGCTGTGTACCCAAGCACAAGGTTACTTGCGCCAAAGGTGAGAGCCTTCATTGACTACTTCTCTGAGTATTATGGCAACCCGCCATACTGGGAACAAAAGTAGAGTCAGATAGATTTAGCGAAAAAGCCCTGCGTTTCTAACTTAATTTATTAGAAACGCAGGGCTTTTTTATTGAGATTTGCAAATCAACTCAGCATGAGTAGTCGTGATTAAGAAAGCGTCGCTTTGATGATCTCTTCAATTTTAGCGACAACCTGCTGCGACTTGTCACCGTAAATCGCATCCGGGTGCGGGTTAGCAAAGGTGTTGTTGTCGTTATCAAAGTATTGACCGCCTGCTTGTGCGAATTCATCAGACAATGATGCGCAAACGAGAATGTCAGAGCCAATGCTTAGGTCGCCGCCTGCAATGCCGTATGCATCTTTCACCATCTTGCTGCCTAATAAGGAAGCCGGGTTTACGGCAACAACCATCGGCCCTGTAGAACCTAACTCTTTTGCCATCTTACGAGTCCACATAGTGATCGCCAGTTTGCTTTGTGCGTAAGCGTCGCCATCAGAAAGCGTTTTTTTACCTTCTAGCGCTTCAATACTTACTGCTGCTTGCGCCGCTGAAGATAGGTTCACCACTCGGCTAGATGCATCGAGCAATGGCAATAGACGTTTGGTTAGGTGATAAGGCGAAACCGTGTTCACTGCAAAACGAACATCTAAACCGTCTTTAGTGATTGGATTCGGAGTGTTGAACACGCCAGCGTTGTTAATCAGTACATCAATCTTATCGTGATCAGCAATCACTTCGTCGGCCAACGTATCTACATCCGCCAGAACCGATAAGTCTGCTACGTAGCTTTGAATTTTCGCTTCAGTCGAGAGAGGCACAAGCTGTTGCTCAACGTCTTTGAGCTTGCTTGGGTTACGTCCATGCAATAAAACGTGGTGGCCTTGTTGAACGAGTGCTTTTGCAGTTTCGAAGCCGATACCATCGGTAGAGCCAGTGATCAGGATAACTTTTTGCATGGAATAGATTCCTTATTAAAGCGCTGACATCGCGAGCGTTTTTGAATGTGTTGTTTTGTTGAGATAAAGAATAGCAACCTTTTGTGAGGTTGATAATCAAGCGGATTAATAAAACACTATTTAGTTTTTATTGATAATAGAGGAGTGAACAAAGCCTCAGTCATCGTGAAAGAGACGATCAATCGAGAGGTTTATCTGATCGAGTTCTTAGATCGGAATAGCAGGCAATAAAAAAGCTTAGCGCGGGGGACGCTAAGCTTGGTTGTTAATCATGTTCTGAAGCATGTATAGGCTGGTGGAATTAGCCGACTTGAGAAAAGCTCACTACTTTGCTTTGTAGCTTCTCTTTCAGGTAATTAGTCACGGCTTGCTGCTCTGACTCGCTCATGTAAAGGCCTAGCTTGGTTCTGCGCCACAAGATGTCTTCGTCAGTCATCGCCATTTCTTCATTGATCAAGTAATCAATTTCAACTTGATAAACGCCATGGGCTTCGCTTGAGAATTGGGTGCCAAGGTCAGCTTCGCTTGTTGCCCCTTCCAATAGTTTCCACGTGTAAGTACCGAATTGAGTCACGTAGCGAAGCAATAATGCTTCAGATGCCCAAGGGTATTTAGTGTGGATCATCTTCGCAAGTTGCTCTCTGCTGCAACTAAAGTTACCACCTGGAAGCGTGTTGTTGGCTGTCCAAGGTGCACCCATGTTGGTTAGGTGTGGCTCAAGCTTCTTAAGTGCTGCTTCGCCTAGCTTACGGTAAGTGGTTAGTTTGCCGCCGAAGATTGAAAGCAGTGGTGCTTGATCCAGTTCCGCGTCCAATTCCAACGTGTAGTCACGAGTGATCGCTTGTGGTGAATCAGATTCATCGTCACAAAGCGGTCTTACACCACTGTATGTCCAAACCACGTCTTCACGACCAAGTTGTTTAACAAAGTGTTGGTTAACAATATCAATCAAGTAATCTACTTCAACATCATCAATTGCGACGTTACGTGGGTCGCCTTTGTATTCAAGGTCGGTGGTGCCGATGATCGAGAACTTATCTAGGTAAGGGATCATGAATACGATGCGATTGTCTTTGTTTTGCAGAATGTACGCTTGTGGTTCGTCATGAATGCGTGGCACAACAATGTGTGAGCCTTTGATTAGACGAATATTACGAGGTGAAGCCTGCTCTAATCCATCATCAAAGAATTGCTTAACCCAAGGGCCTGCTGCATTAACCAGCGCTTTTGCTTTACGTTCAAAACGTTGGTTTGTCATGACATCGAGGATCGTTACATGCCAAACACCACCTTCACGGTGCGCTTTTTCAACACGGCAGTAGTTACGTACTTCTGCGTTGTTCTCTTTTGCCGCCAGCACGTTGAGCAATACCATGCGCGCGTCATCTACCCAGCAATCTGAGTATTCGAAACCTGTCTTCATCTCTGGCTTCAGTAAACCTGATTTAGCCAAGTTCACCGTTTTACTTCCAGGAAGCGTAGTACGTTTACCCAAGTTATCGTAAAGGAATAGGCCACAGCGAATCATCCAAGCTGGGCGTAAAAATGGTCGATGAGGTAAACGGAAACGCATTGGCTGAGCAACGTGAGGCGCTTTTCTTAACAAGACTTCACGTTCAGCGAGTGCTTCCGAAACCAAACGAAATTCGTAATGTTCAAGGTAGCGTAGGCCACCGTGGATAAGCTTTGAGCTAGCAGAAGACGTCGCAGACGCGAAATCATTTGCTTCGTATAAGCCAACGTTTAGACCACGACCTGCTGCATCTGCCGCGATGCCTGCACCATTGATGCCGCCGCCAATCACGATCAAGTCTAAAGTGGAAGATGTACTGTTGTTTGAATTATTTTGTTGAGCACTCATGGTTTTGACCTCTTCTGAGCGAACGAGCATTTTAGAACATAATTGAATCCTATATGAACTTTCGTTTGCGGTCATTTATTATTTTCGTTTATGCGCGTTTTATGTGATTTGGGCATAAAAAAACCTCTGCTTATGAAAGCAGAGGTTCAAATAAGTCTAATTCGAGCATAGAAGCGACAGTGGTAGTGAGCAAGTTTTACTTTTTTAACTTTTCTATAAAGAATCGTGATTCATTTAAGAAAGTGGCTCAGCGAGCACTTATGTCGAGTTATTCGCTCAAAGGACGAGCGGTATCGATCACTTCTAATGGTATTGCTGAATCTTTAAGGATGTTGAGAATCTCTTCCGGCGGCTGTTTATTGGTAAAGACCATGTGCGCTTGAGAGATATTACCGAGCTTAACCATCGCGTTACGGCCAAACTTAGTGTGGTCGACGGCTAAGAAGATGCTGCGACTGTTTTCGATGATCGCTTGTTTTACGCGAACTTCGTGGTAATCAAAGTCGAGCAGTGAGCCATCAAAGTCGATGCCACTGATGCCCAAGATACCGAAATCAAGGCGGAACTGCTTCACGAAATCGAGTGTCGCTTCACCAACAATGCCGCCGTCACGGTTTCTTACTTCGCCGCCGGCCAAGATAACCTTTATCTCAGGATTCGGCAGAAGGATGCTGGCAACATTGATGTTGTTGGTCACGACTCTTAATTGCTTGTGGTTCTTGTTGAGTGCACGGGCAACGGATTCTGGTGTGGTGCCGATATCAACGAACAGGGTAGCGCCATCTGGGATGTGCTTAACCAGTTCATCGGCGATCACGTCTTTTTCGTTGAAGTTAAGCGCTTTACGCGTGTTGTAAGAGGTGTTTTCTGAACTTAAAGGAATGGTTGCACCACCATGATAGCGACGAATTTTGTTGCTATCAGCGAGTTCGTTTAGGTCGCGTCTGATGGTTTGAGGGCTTACATCAAACTTCTCTACTAGCTCTTCGGTACTCACATATCCTTGTGTTTTAACCAGGTCGACGATCTGCTGGTGTCTTGGTATTTGCTTCACTTTACTTACCACTCCCTGCGCGCTGCTGTGTTTTAGCGCACTTAATTCTAAATATCACCTCGCGCTATTGTGCTCGAATTGATACTCAGAGAGAAGTAATGATGGTGAGGAATCGTGTCTAAACCGCAAAAACGAAGCGCAAAATGTAGAAACAGCCCCTGAAACGCAAAAAAGAGCACAAGATTGTGCTCTTTTGGGTTTCGTTTACTGAGATTCGAACAACCGATTTAGTTAGGTACGGTTGTTCGTGTCTTAGTTCTAGTCTTGGTCTTGTGACTAGTCTTCACCTTCGTCTTCGTTATGAAGTTCAGACCAAACTTGTGCACACTTGATAGCGCGTTTCCAACCTTTGTAACGGCGGTTACGCTTCTCTTCATCGTGATGTGGCATAAACGTACGGTTTAGCACAGCCTTATCTTGAAGCTCATCAATGCTGCCCCAGAAACCGACCGCTAGACCAGCAAGGTAAGCGGCACCCAATGCCGTTACTTCCGTTACTTCAGGACGGTGAACTTCAGTATCAAGCACGTCTGATTGGAATTGCATTAGGAAGTTGTTCGCTACCGCGCCGCCATCAACACGTAGGGTTGCTAGTTTAATGCCAGAGTCCGCTTGCATTGCGTCTAATACGTCGCGAGTTTGGTAAGCAATGCCTTCCAGAGTCGCACGAATGATGTGGTTCGAGTTAACACCACGAGTAAGGCCAACAATCGTACCACGAGCGTAAGCGTCCCAGTATGGTGCACCTAGGCCAGTAAAGGCAGGAACAACATACACGCCGTTTGAAGAATCAACTTTCGTTGCAAAGTACTCAGAGTCTTCTGCGCCAGCCAGTAGCTTCATTTCATCTCGTAGCCATTGGATTGATGCGCCGCCCATGAATACCGCACCTTCAAGTGCGTAAGCTGGTTCGCCGTTAGGACCACATGCCAGCGTGGTTAGTAGGCCGTTTTTCGACGTTACTTTCTCTTGGCCGGTGTTCATTAGAAGGAAACAACCTGTACCGTAAGTGTTCTTAGCTTGACCCGCTTTTACACACATTTGGCCATAAAGTGCGGCTTGTTGGTCGCCTGCAATACCTGCGATTGGAATACGAGTACCGCCTTTACCACCAAGGTTCGTTTGGCCGTAAACTTCAGATGAGCGTTTAACTTCAGGCATCATTACTGCCGGAATACCCATCTCATCAAGTAGTTTTTGATCCCAACATAGGTCGTTGATGTTGAATAACATAGTACGTGACGCGTTAGTGTAATCCGTAACGTGTACACGTCCTTGAGTCATTTTCCAAACTAACCAAGTATCAACCGTACCGAACAACAGTTTGCCTGCTTCAGCGTCTTCACGAGCGCCTTCAACGTTGTCTAGAATCCATTTAACTTTGGTACCTGAGAAATACGGGTCAAGGACTAAGCCTGTATTGTCACGTACGTAGTCTTCTAGGCCACGTGCTTTAAGGTCTTCACAGATGTCTGCTGTACGGCGACACTGCCATACGATTGCGTTGTATACCGGCTTGCCAGTTTCTTTGTTCCAAACGATAGTTGTTTCACGTTGGTTGGTAATACCAATACCCGCTAGCTCGTCGCTGCGAATGCCTGCTTTCGCTAGGGCTTCAACCAATGTAGAACTTTGAGTTGCCCAGATTTCCATTGGATCGTGTTCAACCCAACCCGCTTTAGGGTAAATCTGAGTGAATTCTCTTTGAGAAGAGCTAACGATGTTTGCATCGTGATCGAGGATTACAGCGCGAGAACTTGTCGTGCCTTGGTCTAGGGCAACAATGTATTTTTGCTCGGTCATGGTAAGAATCCTTTTTGTCTCGTTATTTATATTTTAGTAAATGTAAGGTCGCTTAGGTATTAAGCTTGAGCTTGTTCAGCTTCTTGTTCTGTTTCACATTGGTTTGGAATTGTGCAGCCTTGGCCTTCAACGGGTAGGTAAGCACCGATAACTCGTGGGTACAACCAGCCACCAAAACATGCACCAGCAATTGGAGCAAGGATTGGTACGATGAAGTAAGGAATATCACGAGCACCTGTTAGTGCGAAATCCCAACCTGCAAAGTAAGCGAACAGTTTTGGTCCGAAATCACGAGCAGGGTTCATTGCGAAACCAGTCAGTGGACCTAAAGAACCACCAATAACCGCGATCAGTACACCAATTAGTAGAGGGTTCATTGCGCCGCGTGATGCGCCGTTGTTCTCATCACCTAACGCTAAGATAGCGAACATCAAAACAGCAGTAATCACAAATTCCACAGCAAAAGCGCCAAAGAAAGAAAGTGAAGCATGTGGGTATGTTGAGAAAATACCGGCTGTTGATAGTGCATCTTGGCTGCTACGTACGAAGTTGTGTGCAATTTCGTAGTCAGTAAATAGGTTGCTGTACAGGCTGTAAACTAATGCCGCAGAGCAGAATGCGCCAAGTAGCTGAGAAATGATGTAAGGCACAACTTTCGCTTTATCAAAACCGTGGAACATTGCCAAGGCAATAGTCACAGCAGGGTTGATATGAGCGCCAGAAACGCCAGCAGTACAGTAAATTGCGATGGCTACGCCGAAGCCCCAAATAATGCTGACTTCCCATTGTCCGAATGTTGCACCTGTTAATACCAGTGCTGCCACACAGCCAACGCCAAAGAATATGAGCAGGCCTGTACCGATAAATTCGGCTAGGCATTGCCCAAATAAAGAAGGGTGTTTGTTTGTTGTCATGTTTGAGTCCTTGTTAGTTTTTGCTTATCTAGCACGTGCATTGTGCATATATTTGCGAACTCGAAAACAAACGAACATTAAAGGTGAGCGTTTGAGCATAAATTTGTTAATTAAAGTCACTTGAAATGTTAATCCGAACACTTTTGTTCGAAAAAGAAGCTCGCATGAACGTCATTGCTCGAATTGATATGTTTCGAGGTCGCTAAAACTACCTGTATGTAAGTGAATGCACAACTGGTACGAGGAGTGTTCTGTTGGGATTTGTGATGCTACTTCGTGGGTGGTGGATTATTAAACTTAAATTTTGTGGACTTTGTAACGTTCTCAATATGTTAGAAAAGCGTTAACAAACAAGGCGGTATTGTAGAAATGAATAAACTACCAGACCCCCGATGGAGTTTGGTAGTTTTAATTTTAGTAAGTTCATGGCTTGAACTTGTCGTAGTTGATTAGCAGCAAGTTATAATGAATTGTCTACGCTCGATTTTAGAGACTCTAGTTATTGAATGATGTTTGACATTGAACGAACCAAATACAGATGTTCAGGTTCGGCCTAAATTCGAGTTTCTCTCGCAATCGATACGATGCTTCTATTACCCGATTTGTTGTTTCCAGAGTCTGGCATAAAGCCCTTCTTTCTCAATCAGCTCATCGTGAGTTCCGCTTTCACAGACTTGGCCCTTGTCAAGAACAAGAATGTTATCCGCATGACGAATGGTGTTAAGGCGGTGTGCGATGCTAATTACGGTTCGTCCTTGGCAGATCTCTTCCATATTGCTCATGATGGCCGCTTCAGAGTTATAGTCGAGTGCTGACGTTGCTTCATCAAGCAGTAAAATCCTAGGGTTAACGAGCAGGGCTCTTGCTAACGCAATACGTTGACGCTGGCCGCCAGATAGAGAGCCCCCTTTTTCCCCAACGGGCTGATTAAACCCGTGAGGCAGCCCTTCAATGAATTCCAAAGCACCAGCAAGCTGCGCAGCATTGCGTATTTCCTCATCAGTAGCTTGAGGCTGACTTAGGCGGATGTTCTCTGCAACGCTCCCAGAAAAAAGAATACTTTCTTGTAATACCACACTCATGTTGCGACGTAGCGAAATTGGGTCGGCTATCGCGAGATCCATACCGTCTACCAATACTTGACCATGTTGAGGGACATACAAACGCTGCAATAGCCGGGTGATGGTACTTTTTCCTGAGCCTGATGGCCCAGTGATGCCGATAAACTGGCCCGGTTTTATTTCTAACGATAGGTTGGCCAAGACTTCGGGAGAGTCTTCGTGATAACGAAAGCGAATGTTACTAAATTCGATGCCTCCATTGAGTTCAGGAACAGAAGCTAACCCTTGTTTACCATTTTCTCTTGGTTCATCAAGAATATCGCCCACTCGCTTTAGTGCAATAAGAGTATGTTGGAAGTCTTGCCTGATTTGCGCAAGTCGAAGTACCGGCTGAGTCACGTGGCCGGCCAACATATTGAAGGCCACCAATTGTCCGGGTGTGAGCTCACCGTTAAGTACTTCGCTGACTCCCCACCACAGGAGCAGTGCCGCAGTCAGTTTCTGTATTAGCCCGATGCCTTGCCCTGCAATGAGTCCTGATTTTTGAGCATCAAAGCTACGGTTTAGTTGTTGGCTGAGGATATGTTGCCATTGATGTAAAAATCGATGTTCAGTCGCTGTGGTTTTAATGGTTTCAATGCCTGTTACTGCTTCCGTAAGAAAGGTCGTGGCATCGGCATCCGATTCGTATTCTGATTCCACTTTTTTTCTTATGATTGGACCAGCGATAAGCCAAAGTAAGAAATAGATAAAAAGTGAGCCGATTACTAGCCAAGTCAGAGTCTTGGCATAATGGAACATAACAACAAGAAAGACGGTAACAAAAATGAGATCGAGCAATAACATCAGCGTCGAACCGGTCAAAAACTGACGAATTTGCGCCATTTCACGAACTCGAGCAATGATTTGTCCTGTCTGACGCTGCTTGAAGTAATTGAGGGGGAGGCCAACTAAATGGCGATAAAGGCGTCCTGATAGCTCTGCATTTACTTGACTTGCGAGGTGGCCAAATACGGTATTGCGCAAGTAACTGTATGCTGGCTCTGCAATGGCAAGAGCAAGCATCGCTATGGCGAGCACATGTAAACTGGACAAGCTGCGACCGACTAGCACTTTGTCGATGACATTTTCAAACAACATCGGGCTGACGAGTGCGAATATTTGAAGGGCAATAGCATAAAAAAACACATCTCGCATTTGGCTCTTTTGACGCCAAATAGAGGGGGCAAACCAGCTAAGGCCAAATTTCACTTCTTTGCTACTTAGTCTTTCATCCGCGACCAACATTACCTTGTACGTTGATGAGTGACTATTCGAACTAAGCTCACTCTGTTGCTCCAATTGAGTGGCTGGGTCATATAAAAGAGAGGAACCATCCGCTGATTTTATGAGCACTTTCCAACTATTGTCGATTTCAATTAAAACGGGCAGTGGAAGGGTATCTAGCTCGTTTGGCTTTACTTTTGTTACTTGACTTTTCAGGCCAATATAATCTGCAGCTTCCCTTATTTCCAAGTCATTTAAATTGGAATGATTGACGCCTAAAGCATGCTTGAGCTGTGTCTTGGTCGACTTTTTGTGGAAATAGTTACCCGCATAAACGACGGCGTCGATTCCGCCATTATCTTGTGTGATAGAAGCGTCCTGATTGATAGAAGTATCTTGAGCGGTAGAAACGCTATTTCCCGTTGTTGATAAGGTCATATCCATACTTATCTCTCTCTTAGCGATTCTGCTTGGTATTCACGTATTGGGCTCAGCAGATAGTCGATAACACGACGTTTATCTGTTTTTATTTCCGCAACGACGGACATGCCTGGTGTCAACTCAATACTTTTACCGTTGATTAAGATGTTGTTATTCTTAAGCTTAACTTGGGCAGGGAAAATGAGCCCCAAGCGTTCGTCTGTAGTAGAATCACGAGAAATACTCAATAGCTCAGCTTCGATAGTACCGTAACGAGTGTATGGAAACGCATCTACTTTTACTGTCACTGACTGTCCTGGGTAAACAAAACCTACGTCTTTATTGAGAATTTGTATTTCTGCCTGCTGTACTGCATTTTCAGGGACAATAATCATTAAATTTTGTGCTGGTTGAAGTACTGCTCCTAGCGTGTAAATACTGAGTTGCTGAACCGTACCATCGACAGGAGAACGGATGATTTCTAACTGTTCACGCTCACGAACTTTAGACAACTCCTGAGCTAAACCCCCAAGTTGCAATTTCGCTTGTTTTCTTTTTTCGAGCCATTCTCTGTGTTTTTGTGCTTTAAACCCCGTCAGCCTTTCTTCAAGACTATGGTATTGCGACTTTAGAACCTCTAATTCAGCTCGTTGTTGCGACACTTGGCGCTTAACTTCCAGTAGCTCTTTTTCTTGCTCTAGATACTCTACGTGTCCAATGACTTTTATTTGATTCAACGTTTTTCGTGCCGCGAGTCTCTGACTAATGTTTTCGGTTAACTGAATTAATGCGTTGATGTCACTTTGACGAGCCGCTTGGGATGTTTTGTTGACCTGCATTTCTGCTTTGATACTTGCAAGGGTCGACTCATATTCACGTTTCTCACTCAAGAAGTTTTCATTGATCAACGCTTGTTGTTCGAGTGGTAAGGCCGAAAATAATAGGTCCTCAGACAGTGGTAGGCCACTATTCAAAGATTGGTATCGAATTAGGTCATTAGTCTGAAATTCAGATTGAGTGATTAAACGGGTAATGTCTTGATTGATGCCTAAGGTATCAAGAGTAAGAAGCGGGGCGCCTTTTGTCACTCGTTGCCCATCTTTTACGTGAATAGAGAGAACCCGGCTTTGTTCATAAGATTGAATCACTTGTGAGCGGCCAGAGACAACGAAACGCCCGGTAGCTGTCGCTTGTATATCTAATTTTCCCCAATACGCCCAAATTAATACGGCAATGACTCCCAAGCTGAGAGTGATGGCCGTTATTCGAGCAAATGGTGACGGAGGACGTTGTGATAAGGCGAGGTGCGCAGGTAGAAATTCGTAATGTTTCTCAGTCGTTTGGTTTATTTTAAATTTGGCCAAGAATCGCTTGATGACACTTTTCATGCGTTTGAATCCTCTTGCTTGAGCTCTTGCTGAAGTTGCCATAATTGTTTGTACTGTTTGCCCAATGTGATTAACTGTTGGTGGCTACCTTGCTCGACGATATTACCTTGGTGTAGAACGATAATTCGGTCGCAATCTCGTACGGTGGATAACCGGTGAGCGATAGTGATGACCGTACGACCCTTCGCGATATTTGCCATATTGGATTGAATCAACGCTTGTGATTCGTCATCCAGTGCACTCGTGGCTTCATCCAGGATCATAATTTTGGGGTCTGAAAGTAGGGTTCGCGCAATCGCCAGGCGTTGTCTCTGCCCGCCAGAAAGGGACTGCCCACCTTCGGCTAAGATCGTGTCATAACCGATTGGGAGCTTCATGATAAATTCGTGAGCTCCAGAAAGTTTCGCCGCTTCGATAACCTCTTCTAAGCTAGCTTCAGGTTTCGATTGGGCAATATTTTCACAAACA
Source organism: Vibrio echinoideorum (assembly GCF_024347455.1). Taxonomy (NCBI): domain Bacteria; kingdom Pseudomonadati; phylum Pseudomonadota; class Gammaproteobacteria; order Vibrionales; family Vibrionaceae; genus Vibrio; species Vibrio echinoideorum. Next base: position 1,715,426 of record NZ_AP025484.1, on the reverse strand, counting down.
CTTTTGTTAAATAGGTAGTTTTCTTGCAGAACTATGCCGATTTGTTGGCGCAGTTGCTGGATGCCAATTTGATTCAGTGGTGTGTTATCAACCGTTATTAACCCTTTTTCTGGGCTGTAGAGTCGTAGCAGTAATCGAGCTAGAGTACTTTTCCCTGAACCTGATGTTCCCACAACGCCTAATGTTTCACCTGCTTGGATATCTAGCGACAAGTTGTTCAGGGTCGGTGGGATATCTGGTTGGTAACGAAATAGGATATTTTTGAACGAAATCGCGCCTTGTAATGCAATCGTGTCGTTCCCTGTGTGCTGCTCCACAGGTAAATTGAGCATGTCTCCCAATTTTTCTAGTGCCACGCGCGTTTGAATAAATTGTCCCCATAACTCAACCATGCGTGATAAAGGTTGGGCTATATGGTTTGTCATCATATTAAAAGCGATCAGTTGGCCGATAGTCATCTCCAATGACAGTACTTCTGTTGCCCCTAACCACAGAACTCCAACACTTGTTACTTTCTGGATGAGTTGAACGACATGGTTGGATCGGTTGTTGAGTTGCTGAACCACGTACCCAGTAGAGACCATTTTTTCCGTTTGATCGTCCCAACGGCGAACAAAGCGAGGCTCTACGGCTAAGCTTTTTAGAGTTTCACTGCCAGCCACTGTCTCTGTGAGAAAAGAGGTATTTGCAGCGGCGTGCGTAAATTGCTCTTCTACCGCCGCTTGCATTCGAGGTGTAAGCCACCAAGCGAGAAATACATAAAGAGGGATGGTTGCAACAAATAGCCACGTGAGAGGAGGTGAAAGCAAACTCATTACGTAGAGAAAGACAAACATGAACAAGAACTCGACCGTTAAAGTAAACATCGAGCCTGTTAAGAATTCTCGTACTGTATCAAGCTCACGCACGCGAGTTACGATGGCTCCTACTTGGCGTGTTTTGAAGAACATCAAAGGAAGGCCAAACAAGTGCTTTACTAACTTAAGTCCTAATTGAATATCAATTCTATTGGCTGTGTGCGCATATTGATATTCGCGTAAGCCGCGAAGTATAACCTCTACAATGCCAGTGATCACAAGCCCTATCACAAGCACATCAAGGGTTGACCAAGCTTGATGTACAAGCACTTTATCCATCACAACCTGAAAAAATAGCGGTGAGATTAAGGCGAGTATTTGCAATACAAAAGAAAACAAAAAAATTTCCCCGAGTATTCTTTTGTGTTGCAAAAACTCAGGAATGAACCAGGCGATATTAAAACGTGATTGAGGTTGTTTTATTTCAATCCAACTTTTATTCCATATCGAGTTGATTTTATCATAGGGAATAACTTCAGGAGATTCTTTATTAGGGTTTTGTATTAAACAAGATCCTTTATTAGTTTTAGCTAAAATAAATGGTAACCCTTGAGCATCAAATAGAATAACAGGTGTTGTTATATTGTTAATTTTTTTTGTTTTTGAACGATTAATTACAACATTAACTTTGTTGTTTATTTGTATTTTCTTTAATTCATCGTTGAAGTTGTTTGATTCTTCAGTTGTATTTTTTGTATTCGTTATGTCTTTTTTTACGCCTAAAATACTTAAGTACAGGTTTATACACTTCAGGGTTAGAACTTCATTCTGTGTCATTATTTAAGCTTCATTGCTGATTTTTATGGTGTTTAAAAAAGGGCGGCATAGTATCAGCACCTTAGGAACTCTTCAAATTTATTATTACTAATAAGAAAAATAAAACATGAAATATTTTTCTTGGAAAATACATTGTTTATTTTTTTTATTATGATAATGAGATTTTTCAGTGTTTCAATTAATAGAATATATACTCTAAAACAAAAATAAAAGTAAGTTGATTCAATTTTTTTGAGGTGTAAAATTAATTTATAAAACACCATTAATTCTTATTTGGTGTTTTTCTATTTTAATAATAGTTGTTTCCAAGGCTAATCAAGCCGTTGTATATAATTAATCGGGTTTAATTTATGACAGAAAAGTTTGTTCAAACAGTATCTAGTGTTAATTACAATAAAGGTGTTTTCTCTCTTTATTTCGTAGGTCAAGATCAAAACAATATGGCTAGTGGCGTAATGGCTGAAAATGATGGTGACCTCGAACTTAAACAAGTCGTACATATGCCAGCTTCTGGTTTTATGTATATGGTCTCAATGGTTAAAAATATGCTCGAAGATCCTCGTATGTCGGCAGAATTTGACAAGCTAGTTGCAGCAGGTTTTTTACCTTCAGACGAGCCTAATGTTGATCAGACTGAAGAAGTACAAACAGAAGAAAAACCTGCGCCAAAGAAGAGAGCTTCTAAAGCTAAATAATAGCTGTATTCGGTGATATAGAGCCTATGTCTATTACACATCAATCAGCAAATCTTACCTTAGCTCAAATTAAAAATTTAATTGGTGGGGTGATGTTGTTAAGTCAGCATTCTCCTCTCCACAGCAGATACGTTGTTGCTGAATGGCAGCAGCGCATTATGCCGGCGTTTGAGCTAAACCAGTTTTGCTATTACGAAGATGAACAAGGTCGCCCAATTGCATTTTGTAATTGGGCGTTTTTGTCTGAGCAGAGTCGAGATGCACTGCTATCAGGGGATCGAGAAATCTCTTTATCTGACTGGCGGTCCGGTCAGCATATTTATATTCCAGAGATGATAGCGCCATTCGGGCATGGTCGAGAGGTCGTAAATGACCTTCGACGCCGTGTATTCCTTCCGTGGAAGGGGCAGAAAGTTTGCACTGTCCGCGGCAAGGTCGATGTTCAAAATGATCGCTGTATCAGAAAAGTACAGTGGTTTTCTATTTAACCCAAATTTAGAGTTTTTTTTATGGGAAAACCATTTTGGAGAAGTGTTGAATACTTCTTTACAGGGAACTATTCCGCCGATGAAGGTAACAACAACATTGTTGCTATCGGTTTTGGCGGCGAAATACATGCTCGTGGAGGTGATGATCACGTCACTGTCGGTTCAATCGGGGCGACGGTTTATACGGGTAGCGGAAATGATACGGTAGTAGGTGGTGCGGCATATCTAAGAGTAGAAGACTCTGTTGGCAACCTAAATGTAAAAGGTGCTGCCGGGTATGCGGATATTAACAAAAGTGGCGATGGAAGCGTTTCATTCGCTGGCGCTGCTGGCGGAGTTTCTATTGATCATCTAGGTAATCGCGGTGACGTAAATTATGGTGGTGTTGCTGCATATAATGGGATAACCCGTAAAGGCCTAAGTGGTAATGTGACATTTGGTGGTGCTGGTGGCTATAACAGCCTTTGGCATGAAACAAACCAAGGAAACTTATCTTTTACTGGTGCAGGAGCCGGTAACAAACTTGATCGAACTTGGTTCAATCAATACCAGGGCTCTCGCGGTAATGTGACATTTGATGGTGTTGGTGCTGCTAACAGTATTAGCTCGCGAGTGGAAACGGGTAATATCACTTTCCGTGGGGCGGGTGCCGATAACCATCTCGTTCGCAAAGGTAAAGTTGGTGATATCACTTTACAGGGAGCGGGCGCATCAAACCGCATTGAACGAACACGACAATCGGATGATGTCTATGTGGAAACACGTGGCAACATTCGCTTTGAAGGTGTGGGTGGATACAACAGTATTTACTCTGATGTGGCACACGGTGATATTCATTTCTCTGGCGGCGGGGCTTACAACAAGATTACCCGTAAAGGGTCAGGTAGCGACTTCAAAGGCGAAGGGTTAGCCAATGCCAATGCCGGTGAGATCGTTCTGACTGCTGCACAAATGCATGGGTTATCGATTGGTAACGGGAATAAGTTTCATTCTGTTAAGGCAATAAAATCAGAACGAGAGGCAAATACTTACTTGTTTGCTATCGCTGATGGTGCTTACACCAAAATTAACAAAATTCGTCTCTATAATGACTCGGAAACTGGAAATCTTAAGTACTACTCAGAAGCTTGGTATAAGCGTGGGAATCATTTAGCTAGCCTTGCTCGCTCCGATGTTTCTGGTTCAGGTGGGTTTGAGTCAAATCCAATCAATGGCGGCTACACCCTCTCTAATATCGAACTCGAACATCAACAAGTGGTTACGATTCATGCTGTTGAGAAAGACCTGACTGAATATGAATGGGTTACATACGCAAACGGTGCCTTAATCGATGCTGAAGATGTTGTTTTGGCCGATGCACAAATGGGTGGCCATGCTATTTCTACAAATGGCACAACAGTTGATGTTAAAGGTGTTAAGTCAAATCGTAAATCAAACACGTATGTGTATGCGAAAGTGCTCGGTCCTTATACAAAAATTGTGGTTGTTGAATTAGCGAATGATTCAGAAACTGGCGAGTTAAAGTACCAGGCCCGCTCTTGGTACAAAGAAGGTAATTACACCGGAAATTTGGCCAATGAGGATATTTCGACAGCAAATGGCTATCACTCAATGGGCCGAGGCGGATATTCGCTGAGTGATCTTCAGTACAGTGTAAATGCGGTAAGAAGTGCCAGCGAAACGGTCGCAGATATTGAGGAGTACAATGAACAAGCATTGATCAAACCTTCTACCGATACCGGTGAAAGCTCTGGGGATGTTCGTTTTAATGGCATAGGTGGCGGTAACGTTATCAAGTCCAACGTTACCCGCGGCGATGTTCATTTTAATGGCGGAGGGATTGCTAACGTTATTCTTCATAGCTCTAAGTTTGGTGATACCGAATTTATTGGCGGCGGCGCGGCTAACGTTATTGTTAAAAGTGGCGATGAAGGCGATCTTACTTTCCGTGGTGCTGGCTTGGCTAACGTATTAGTCCATCAGAGCAAGCAAGGCAAAATGGATGTCTACGCAGGCGGTGCGGTCAATGTATTGGTTCGTATTGGTGATGGCGAATATTTAGCTCACTTGCTTGCTTATGGCAATGTTTCAGTTCAAAAAGGTAACGGTAATAGTCGTTTGACTATGCTAGGCGGCTACAACACGCATACCCAAATAGGGTCTGGCAACGGGCTGTGGTTAGCGGTTGGTGGCTTTAATGTCATGACACAGGTTGGTAAGGGTGACATTGCATCTGTACTTGTCGGTGGCGCGAATGTCATGACTAAAGTGGGTGACGGTGACCTCACGGCAGGTATGCTTGGTGGTGCCAATATCATTACTCATATTAGCGGTGATGATACGGCCTCAAATACGACCGCAGTCGTACTTGGTGGTGCAAACATCCTAACCAAAAAAGGCAATGGCAATGCGCTTGCCGTTATGGGAGGAGGCGCTAACGTACTTACACATGTTGGTGATGGCTCGACAACTGGCGTCATGGTTGGTGGGGCGAACATTCTAACCAAGGTGGGCGATGGTGATACCACTGGCATTATGTTGGGTATTGGTAACGTACTGACTCATGTCGGCGATGGCCAAACAATTGGCGTAATGGGTGCTGCGGGTAATATCTTCACCAAAGTAGGCGACGGCACTTCAATAGCCGCTATGATCGGCGTAGGCAATATCTTCACTCACGTTGGTGAAGGGAACGCGTGGGCGTTAATGGGTGGCCTAGGCAATGTATTTACCAAGGTTGGTAATGGTGATGCATTAGCGCTTATGGTCGCGGAAGCGAATGTCTTTACGCATATTGGTGACGGTACAACAGTCGCATTAATGGTAGCGAAAGGTAATATCGCAACCAAAGTGGGCAATGGCACCTCTATAGCCGCGATGGTAGGTAACGCAAATATATTCACTCAGGTGGGGAATGGCAGCACGTTTGCTGCAATGCTTGGCCAAGCTAATATCATGACGAAAGTGGGTAATGACCTAACTGCTGCATTAATGATCGGTAAAGCGAATATCTATACTCACGTTGGTGATGGCACGAGCTTAGGCTTATTTGCTGGCGAACTAAACGTGATGACGAAAGTGGGTAATGGAACAACCTTAGCCGCGATGTTTGGTAAGGCAAACATTATGACTCACGTAGGGGATGGTCTTACTGGTGTGCTAGCCCTTGGTGAAGCGAATATCATAACTAAAGTCGGTGATGACTTTATGGGTGTTGTCGCAGCTGCGAAAGCAAACGTAGTGACCCATGTCGGTGATGCAACAACCGCAGCTGTGTTGGCGGGTAAAGGTAATATCTTAACCAAAGTCGGCAAAGGAACCACTGTTGGTTTACTGATATCAAAAGTGGGCAATGTCATGACCCATGTGGGTGATGGTACGACTGTTGGTTTGGCGAAAGGTAAAGCTAACATCATCACAAAAGTGGGCGATGGATTAGGCGTTAACGTGGCCTGGGGACAAGCAAATATCTTCACTCACGTTGGTGACGGTGATCGATACAACTTCGCCAAAGGTGAAGCGAACATCATCACCAAAGTCGGTGATGGCCATGAAGTTTCTGTGGTTCAAGGTAAGGCGAATGTCATTACTCACGTCGGTAATGGCGATGATTACACAGGAGCTTGGGGCAAAGCGAATATCATTACGAAAGTGGGTAATGGCCGTAATGTTGTTTTAGCGAAAGGTGAAGCGAACGTCGTTACTCAAGTGGGTGACGGAGATAGCTTCAACGCACTTTGGAGCAAGGGCAATATTGTCACTAAAGTCGGTGATGGTATGCAGGTCACGGCGGCGAAAGGTAAAGCTAACATTACGACAACCGTTGGTAATGGTCTGAGTGTAACGGCGGCCTATGGTGATGCGAATATCAACACCAAAATTGGTGACGGTATTTCGGTTAACGTTGCATGGGGCAAATATAACGTCAACACCAAAGTGGGTGCCGGTCTAAATGTTGCGGTGATGAAAGGCAAAGCAAACGTGAATATTCACGTAGGTGATGGCTTAGGGATTAACGCTTCTTATGCCAGAAATAACGTTGCTATCAAAGTGGGTAACGGTGATTTCTATAGCCTAGCCGTCGCGTCAAGTAACACTAGCAGCAATAAGCTTTCAGCACTGTTTGATAATATTAAACAAACTCTTCTTGGAGTGGGTGGCAGCCAAGCGATTAATTACCTAGTTCAAGGTGATGAAGCTTCGTCATCAGGAATTCAGAAAGGGCGAGGTGCTATTTCAACACCTGAAATCACGAAACTTGATGGTTTCGCTCTAGATGAAATCGAAGAAGTAGGTTCCGAACTAGGGGACGGGTTAAGTGGAAGCGTGACCAACGTTGAAACACCTGATCTCAGCAACATGGAAAATGAACTCAACATCGAAGAGTCTTCAGATCAAGGGCAAGCACCTAACCTGATCGTTAACGGCGATTTTGAACAAGGTGGCGACGGTTGGGAATCTACTCATGGCGTAGAAGCATCATATTCAAGTAGCGCTTATGGCGTAAGTGGCGAAGGCCATGGCTCACGTGTAACAGAGCTAGATACTTATACTAATACAAGTCTTTCTCAAGATTTAACGGATTTAGCGGAAGGTGAAGTCATTGCGGTTAGCTTTGATTTTGCGAAGCGTGCAGGCATTTCAAGCAACGAAGGCATAGAGGTTCTCTGGAACGGTGATGTTGTATTCTCAACCTCTGGCGATGAAGCAGCTTGGCAACAAAAAACACTTAAGTTGACTGCAAATTCTGGCAGCAACCGAATAGAATTCAAAGGCACAGGCCATAATGATGGGTTGGGCTATGTTTTAGATAATGTGGTGGCGAAATCTGAAACGTCACACCAAGCTAATGCTGTTGCCGATAATGCGGAACAAAATCAAGCTGCAAAAAATGCAATGTCTGACAAAGAACGAGCGGAAGCCGATCGCCAGCGTTTAGAGCAAGAAAAGCAGAAACAACTTGAAGCTGTATCAGGTTCTCAGGCTCAATTAGAATCAACCGATCAAGAAGCATTAGAGAGTAATGGTCAAGCGCAGCGCGACGCTGTGAACGAAGAGTCTGAAGCGGTAACTAAAGATCTAACGGCAATGACTCAAGGCCTTGATGTACTTGACAACAAAGCTGAGTATACGGGGGTGTCTGGTGATCATTGGCGCGATCGTTTTGCTGGTGGTCTTCTAAAGGATGTACAAACCCAATTAGACAATGCCAAAGATGTGTCTGGTGAGCAGATCGCCGATGCGAAACAGGCTCATGAAGACAACCAAAAGAACGTCAACGATTCGGTGGCTAAATCAGAAGCAGGCGTTGCGAAAGGCGAAGATAATCGTTCTAGTGCAGAGCAAGATATTGCGGACGCTAAAGCCGATGCTGATGCACGTAAAGCAGAAGCGACCACGAAAACCGATGAAGCTAAACAAGCTGAATCGAATGCCAATAATTCAGCTAGAGACGCTGAAGATCGTGGTAATAGTGATGCAAGAAATGCTGAAAATAAAGCGAATCAAGCACAAGCGGACGCGAAAGGTTCTAAGCAAAACGAAAATGACCGCCCTGATCGTCAAGGTGCCTCTGGCAGCGGCTTATCTAATGAAAGTCACTCTATTCAAAGTGAAGAGACAACAAGTCGCCATGTCGATACGATAAATCCGCAGGATGCGGACGGTCGATTTAGCGAAGGATTAACCGATCAAGAGCAAGAAGCGCTAGACGGTGCGGTGCAAGCCGTAAATCGACTACAAATCAATGCGGGTATTCGTTCTAAAAACACCGGAAGCTCAATCACTTCTCTGTTCACTGAGAGCAATGCCGATAGCATCATTGTTGCAGATCGAGCGTCACAGGATGTAAACCGAAAAGATATTCGTATTTCAGGTGTTGGGTTAGATGGGCTCGGAAGGCAAGAAGGGCAACCTAAACCTAGAGCTGTCATTGTCCCTGAGTTTGGAAGTCACTTTGAAACGACTTCTATTGGTATTGAAAATGAGTTATCAGGGCTGGTTGTCGCTTTACCTAGTAACTCAACACAGAAGTTTGGCTATGTCTATGATTCAGAGGGTAACCCTCTATTCATGTTGACGAAAGACATGAATCAGGGCAGCTACACTAATCCTGCTGGCATTACTAATATCAAAGGTATAGGTAATTGGCAGACACATACGATTGAGTTAGTCACTTATCCGAGTGAAACCCGAGATAAAGTTGCCGTTGAAAGCCGTAAAGATGCGATGCTTTGGCTGGCAAAGGAGTTCACCAGCCACATTAATCAATCAAATCATAAAAGCTTGTCTAACCTAGTGAGTGAAGATGGCCGCTTTACTCTGGCGATATCAAACTCTAACCATTTGATTGCTGCAGGCAACGGTATGTCAATTGAATCTCAGGGACAGACTATTGGTATGACGCCGAGCGGGCAACAGGCTTCTATGGCGGTGAGTGCTAAAGACTTTGGTACAGGATCGTCAAACGAAGTGAAGCTTCTTGAGTCTGCTCCGTGGTATCAGGCGGGATTACTAAGTGAGTTTTCTGCTATCGCTGAGAATGTGACATTAGATGATCAAGCGACAGCCCAAAATGTGTTTGCTTACCTGACATCAATTTATTCAAAGACCGCTGATTTGGCGAAAGAATATGGTATCTACATTAATGACTGGGAACCTACTGCTGAAGGTTTCTCGCCAAACGCTCAAGGGCTGACAGATCCGAAAGTGAAAAATGCATGGGAGATTTTGCCAAGAACCAAACCCGTACAGATGTTAGAACTTTTGAGTTCCAGTGACTCTCGATATGTCAGACAGCAAATTTTGGCCAACTTGAAATCATCTCATTCCGAAAGTCTCGCTAAGAATGTATTCGCTTATTTCCAAGGGGGCGGTGAAGTCGCGGGGCACGGTATTAATAATGCGACGACAGGAAATTCGCATAATCCTGAACCTGCGATTTTGTTTGAATTTCGTAGTGTGCCAAGCACTCTGAATGAGTTCGTACCCAAAACAGAATCTACAGCAAAGCTTGATATCAAAGTGCTCGACCAATTTGGTTCTGTTGAGCGGAAAGCTATTATTGCCGAAATAAATACTCTTGTGGAAAGTAGTAGTGATTTTGATGCTTGGTATCAGGAATACAGGAAGACCAAGGGGCAGCCTCCAGTAAAGAATGCTAAGCGCAGCGCATCGGCTAATCACAAAGCAGAGTGGGCGATGACGGAAAAGCTAGCAGAATGGGACAGAATAACGTCACCTTATCTCGAGGAAATGGACATAACGGCAAACGTTGAAAAGGATGTCATCAAATCAACAGATGAAGCCGCTAGTGGTTCAGAGAACCTAGAATCGTTAGGGGGAAAACGCCAGGCTAGTGAAACTCTAAAAGACACCTATGCGATTGAAAATGACGACGCTCCGCCTAGAGACAAAGAGCCTCTAAGTCCGTTAACTCGTTTCTTAAACAATGAGTTGTTCGGAACTAAAGATGCTCGTCGTAAGGTTGGTGATATCACCCAAACATTGCTAGGGCTTGCTGTCGAAAAAGGCGAGTCTCAAAAAGTGACTCTGAAAGGTGAAGCCGGTCGTTTGTCTGGATACTTCCATAAGGGAGCGAAAGTACCTGAAGGTGAAGAGAGTACAGGAAACGGAAAAGTAGTGCTGTTCCTACACGGTTCTGGTTCATCCTCAGAAGAGCAAGCGAGCGCAATTCGCAGTCATTATCACAAACAAAATATTGATATGTTGGCTGTTAACATGCGTGGTTATGGCGAAAGCGACGGTGGGCCGAGTGAAAAAGGTCTCTATCGAGATGCCCGCACTATGTTCAAGTATCTCGTGAATGATAAGGGTATAGACCCAAGTAACATCATTATTCACGGGTATTCTATGGGTGGTCCGATTGCCGCCGACCTCGCGCGTTTTGCTGCACAAAATGGTCAAGCAGTCTCTGGCTTATTATTGGATAGACCGATGCCAAGCATGACCAAAGCGATCACTGCACATGAAGTGGTGAATCCGGCAGGAATTGTTGGAGCTTTGTCTAAGGCGGTTAATGGCCAGTTCTCCGTAGAGAAAAACTTAAAAGGTTTACCAAAAGATACGCCGATCATGCTGTTAACGGATAATGAAGGTTTAGGCGGTGAAGGTGAGAAGCTTCGTGCCAAGCTAGCGGTATCTGGCTTTAACGTAACCGGTGAGCAAACCTTCTATGGACACGAGGCGAGTAATCGCTTGATGAGCCAATACGCTGAACAAATCGTCTCTGGTTTGTTTGACGTAGACCGCGTATCAGCCGATGCAAGCGAGGTACTTAAAGGTACCAAAAGCGATCTTTCTCGCGACGGTGAAGAACCAAAACCAGACATGACTGCGGTGAATAAACCTAATATTGATTTCCAAGTGAGCTTAAATGGCTCAGATGACACAGTTAAAAACAAAGACGTTAACAGTTGGGAACGCCTCATAGTATCCCCTCAATCTGACGGCGGTGAAACGCGTTTTGACGGTCAAATCATTATCCAAATGGAGAATGATTCTGCGGTTTCCAAAGCTGCTGAAAATCTAGCTGGCAAACATCCAGATAGCACTGTGGTTGTACAGCTTGATTCAGACGGCAATTATCGTGTGATTTACGGTGACCCATCTAAGCTACCTAAAGATAAGTTAGCTGGACAATTACGTTGGCAACTTGTTGGTCATGGTCGAGATGAATCTGAAAACAATAATACTCATCTAAGCGGTTACAGCGCAGATGAGTTAGCCGTGAAACTAGCAGCGTTCAATCAAGCGTTTAGTGAAGCTGAAAATGTCAAGGCTAGCCCTGATCATATTAGTGTAGTCGGTTGTTCGTTAATCAGTGATGACAAACAAAATGGCTTCGGAAGACTTCTTATTCAATCGATGGGTGACAACGATATCCGTAGCGATGTTTCTGTCCGTAGCTCAGAAGTTGCTGTTGACTCGAATGGTCGTAAACATACCCATGACGAAAATGGTCATTGGGTACAAAAAGAGAAAAGCAACAAAGTGACACTTAGCTGGGATGAACAAGGCGAAGTGACCGAAAAACATGAACGTATAAGAAATAGTATCGCAGAAGGAGACATCGATCTTTCTCGCGTAGGTACCAGCGACGTTGATGAGACCGCTCGCGGCGCAATTGCTGAAAACAGTGATGTGTTCAATGCACCAGAAAAACGCAAGAATGATACAGAGTCCTCATCATCTGGTAGCAGTAAGAGCAAGCTCAGTTATTCTGGCAATATCCAAGTTAATGTCGGTGATGGTGAGTTTACTGCAGTTAACTGGGGCACTTCGAACGTTAGCATTAAAGTCGGCACTGGTGGCTTTAAATCTCTCGCTTTTGGTGACAACAATGTGATGGTTCACGTTGGTGACGGGGAAAGTAAACATAGCTTTGATATTGGCGGATATCAAGCTCTAGAAGGCGCACAGATGTTCATCGGTAATCGTAATGTGAGCTTCAATTTGGGGCAAAGCAACGATCTTATTGTGATGATGGATAAATCAATTCCTACGCCTCCTCTGGTTAATCCGTTTGACGGCGCCTCTCGAATCTCTGGTGTGTTAAAAAGCATAGCGAGTTCAGGTGAAGGTCAAGATTGGTTAGCTGCTCAAGAGCAGCAGTGGACATTATCTGGGGCTAAAAAGTTCGTTAAAGATATGTCTGGCTTAGATCAGAGTAGCAGTGTTGATTACACAAGCTTGGTTGACTTGGATTCTCAAAATGAACGCAGTAGCCGCGGCTTGAAAAATGACGCTGAAGCGACGTTAAACAAGCAATACAACCAGTGGTTAGGCGGAAATGATAACTCTGACTCAAGTAAAATGAGTCGTGCAGATAAGTTCCGTCAAGCGAATGAGAAGCTAGCGTTTAACTTTGCTGTTGGTGGCCAAGGTGCTGATATTCAAATGACGACGGGTAACTGGAACTTTATGTTCGGTGATAATATTCAGTCGATTCTTGATACCAATTTGGGTTCGTTGTTTGGTCTTATGACTCAACAATTTTCCACAACGGGGCAAGCTAAAACAACGTTTACTTACAGCCCCGAGGATCTTCCTCGTCAGTTAAAAAACAAGCTTCTAGGCCAACTTGCCGGTGTAGGTGCAGAGACGACGCTAGGTGATATCTTCGGTGTGGATTACACAGCTGCAGGGCATATTGTGTCTCGTACTGGCGAATCAGTAGATGGTGTCGCAATCCTAAAAGAAATGCTGGAAGTTGTTGGTGAGTTTAGTGGCGATCAATTACAAGCCTTCGTTGACCCAGCTAAGTTGCTAGACAACCTAGAGTCGGGCGTCAATATGGGTGCTGACGGCATTAAGACGTTCGCAGAAACACACGGCTTGAAAGAAAAAGCACCGGAAGAGGAAGAAGATAATTCATCCGTTTCTGTTAATGGCACTAATGTCGCTGGAGCTCAGGATAACGGCGATGCAATAACGGCAGATAGCTCCGCTAAAGAAGATCGTGCATTTGGTCTTAATTCGCTAAATCTACCTAATTTGTTTGCGACTATTTTCAGTGAAAATAAGCAAACAGAAATGAAGTCGCTGGTGGAAAACTTAAAAGAAAACCTGACGGCTGATCTACTGAATATGAAGGAGAAAACATTTGATTTCCTTCGTAATAGCGGTCACTTGCAAGGTGATGGAGACATCAACGTTTCTTTAGGCAATTACAACTTCAACTGGGGTGGTGATGGTAAAGATCTCGGCGCGTACCTAGGAGATAACAATAACTTCTGGGGTGGTCGAGGTGATGATGTCTACTATGCGACAGGAACATCTAATATCTTTACCGGCGGTGAAGGCAATGATATGGGTGTGCTAATGGGACGTGAAAATATGATGTTCGGTGGCGAAGGCAATGATACAGCCGTCGTTGCTGGACGAATCAATCACGTGTTCTTGGGCGCGGGTGATGATGAGTCGTTTGTCTTTGGTGAAGGTGGCGAAATTGACACTGGAACTGGCCGTGATTATGTCGTCACATCTGGTAACTATAACCGTGTTGATACAGGCGGCGACCAAGACTACTCAGTTACGATTGGTAATAATAACCAAGTTGAGTTGGGGGCTGGTAATGACTTCGCCAATGTCTTTGGCAATTACAACCGTATCAATGCTAGTGGCGGCAATGATGTTGTTAAGTTAATGGGTTATAACGCGGTGCTCAACGGTGGCGAAGGTGATGATCACCTAATTGCTGCTGCGCTTTCTAAGTTCAGCCAGCTCAATGGTGGCGAAGGAAGTGACGTGATGGTACTTGGTGGATTCCAAAATACCTTCAAGGGCGGCACTGGCGTAGATAGCTTTGTTGTAAGTGGTGACGTCATTGACAACCTCGTTGAAGACATTCGCAGCGAAGACAACATTGTTTTCAATGGGATTGACTGGCAGAAATTGTGGTTAGAACGCAGTGGCTATGATCTTAAATTGTCGATACTGCGCGATCCTGAAAGTGATACTGACCAAGCCAAGTTTGAACACATTGGTTCTGTCACTTTCAATGATTACTTCAATGGTAACCGTGCGCAAGTTGTTGTGGCGATGGGAGATCAAGGCACATCCCAAGATCATACTGTGTTGTCCAATAATGCGGTTGATGCATTAGTTCAAGCTATGAGCGCTTTTGAGCCTCAGGCTGGTGATAATGGCTTTATCGATAACCTTGATAGTAAATCTCGCGTTGCGATTACAACAGCATGGTCCGATGTATCTAAAGGGAACAGTGTTATTTCGTAGCAAATAACCTCTACTTTAGGTAAATAATATGAGCCGTCTTCTTTTGAAGACGGCTTTATTAATTCAGTACACTTACTTTCCCTTTCGCTACCAATTGATCTCGAACCGAGTCATACGCCCAGTTGAACGCAATCGCGTAAAGTACGAAGAAGATAACTAGGCCGATGTCCATGATCAGTACGGTTAGGAAGTCGAGTTGTAGAACCCACATCAAGACAGGTAGAGTCACTGTCATTAAGCCAAGCTCAAAACCTAATCCGTGCAGAACTCGTGTTTTCGTGGTTCTTTTGCTTCGGTCTGTACCGTAAATTTTGTCGTAGCCATAGTTGTAAACGTAGTTCCAAGCCATCGCTATCAATGATATTGCGAGCGCTAAGCCTGCCATTTCACCTGCGCCGTTTCCTGTAATATAGGTTGCAAGTCCTGCCATCAAAACCAAAGCAACCAATTCAAATAGCACCATGTGCAACATGCGTTCTTTATGTGACATTTTTCTAACTCTCTTTACGATTAAATAGCCGCCGATGGGCTAATGACTTGGCTAGATAATATCTACTTAAGTGATAATATAAAGATAGTTAGTATCAAATATAATGATAGTAAGTTTTGGGAGAAACCGAATGTACAACATTGAACAACTGAAAATGTTTGTGTATGCCGTTGAATTAGGGTCATTTTCTGCTAGTGCGCGTCAATTGGGTAAGGTGCAGTCAGCGGTGAGCCAGGGGATAAATAATCTTGAAATAGATTTTAATGTTGAGCTTTTTGATCGTTCGACTCGAAAGCCTTCACTAACCAAAGCGGGCGAGCAGTTATTCAAACAGGTGAAAGCGATCGTGCTTCAGGTTGAAGATCTGAATGTGACGGTTAATGCGATGGGTAGCGGTGAGGAGGGGCTCATCAAAATTGCATTAGATGATTCATTACTGGTCCCGAACCTATCTAAAATCCTGAGTGAATTCAGTAAACAATTCCCTGCTACTGAAGTTGAACTGGTTGCGTGTACCACAACGGAGGTCAATCCGCTGATTATCGAAGAGAGAGCCGATATTGGATTGATGTTTACCAACTTGGCTTTTGATGTCGGCTCTGAGCCTTGCTTTATCGGCCACTTACCGTTTATTGCTGTGTGTCATCCAAGTCATGCGCTCGCAAAAACAGGTGTTGCGAAACTCTCTGACTTACTCCCGCATCGTCAGTTAATGTTGAGGGGAGACAAAGGTAAGGTGATGGATCAGTTTCCGCTGATTGCCGGTAAGGTATGGTGGTCAAACAGTTTTATTGTTATCAAAGAGGTGGTGCTCGGCAGTGATATTGGCTGGGCATATTTACCCAAACACCTTGTCGAAGAGGAGTTGGATAAGCAACGTTTAGTGGAGATTAATGTCTCATTCGATCACAAAACATGGTCGCCGCCCGTTGATCTCGTTTTGTCTAAAACACGATCAAAGGGGCCAGCATTGCTTTGGCTTGAGCAAGCCCTGAAAGGCTTGTTGGACGAAACGTAAACTGGACGAGACTTAAATTGGATGAAACTGAATAAAGAAAAGGCTCACCGCTTAACGTGTGAGCCTTTCTGTTTTAAGTGATGCTGATTTTGTTAGTTCTAGTTCTAGATGTAGATGCTAGATGCTAGGCGCTAGGCGCTAGGTTTAACCGTTTGACCGTTGTAGTACTTGTCTTTCATCTTAAGCGCCACGTTCACTAGATAAATCAGCACGGGTACTTCAATCAGTGGACCGATAACGCCAGCAAATGCTTGGTCTGAGTTAATGCCGAATACAGAGATTGCTACGGCAATGGCTAACTCGAAGTTGTTACCTGTCGCTGTGAATGCGATTGACGCGTTCTTGTCGTATTCAATACCCATCTTCTTACCAATGAAGAAGCTGATGAAAAACATCGCTGTGAAGTAGATAGTCAGTGGAACCGCAATCAATAATACGTCCATTGGCAGTTCTATAATCATCTCGCCTTTTAGGCTGAACATTAGAACGATAGTGGCTAGTAGTGCAATCAGTGTGATTGGAGAGATGCGTGGAATAAACACATCGTTGTACCATTGCTCGCCTTTCATTGACACAAGGATCTTGCGGCTTAAGAAGCCCGCTAGGAATGGAATACCTAGGTAGATAAGTACACTGTGTGCAATATCGATCATCGAGATATCAACCATCATGCCTTCGTAACCGAATACAGGTGGTAGAACGCTGATGAATAACCACGCCATAAAGCTGTAGCTCACCACTTGGAATGCGCTATTCAATGCAACCAATGCTGCGCCGTACTCTTTGTTACCGCCGCCGATATCGTTCCAAACCAGAACCATCGCCACACAACGAGCAAGACCAATCAGAATTACGCCGACCATGTAACCAGGGTGGTCACCCAAGAACGTCAGTGCCAGCACGAACATTAGAATTGGGCCAACTAACCAGTTCATGATTAAAGATAGCTTGATGGCTTTCTTATCTTTGACCACGGTGCCTAACAGGTTGTAGTCAACCTTAGCCAGAGGTGGGTACATCATTAAGATAAGGCCAATCGCAAGTGGAATGTTGGTAGTACCAACCGACATCGATTCATTCCACTGTTCGATCTGTGGGAATAGGGTGCCAAGCAAAACGCCAAGGCCCATAGCGATAAAGATCCACAGCGTTAAATAGCGATCTAGAAAACCTAATTTTGGTTTCATGATATTTTCTCTTTGGTTTATATCGTCAATCGTCGAAATGCGATATTTGAAAGCAAAAAATACGCTTAGTTCATTCTATATTCGACAAACTAAGCGCGATAAATCTATTTTAAAATGGTGTCGATCAGCGTCTCAAATTGCTGAATATTATCTCGATTAATGCGGTAGCACATCTTCGGTGGTATCGATTCAGCAGTGATGAAACCTGAGGTTTTCAAGATTCTTAGGTGCTCTGATACAGTTGATTGCGCTAAACCTAATTCGCTAACTAGATCACTGTTCAAGCAGCCGCCAGACTTTTCTAAAGCGGATAAAATACTAAGTATGCGAATTCTCGCTGGATGCGCGAGTGCTTTTGCTAACGCAGCCATCTCTTTTTCTGCTTCAGCATTACTTGGCGGAAGAGGAAGAGAACAGCTTTCTGTTACTTGGCATGTTGTAGTCATACTTAAGTGGCTCACTTTACGCTAATCGTTAAAAGACGATTAATAGTAAGCCTATTTCTTTTAGTGGTCAACGCTAATTTGTTTAATGTCTGATAGGAATGGCCAGTTCTAACATTGATTTAAGATTTCCCTACCCAATATAGCGGCCACTTTTGCTGTGCTGACGTGTTATTGAGCATCGCTCCTACACAAACTAATGCGATGCTACCAATCAGAACTGGGGTAAATAGGAAAGTCCAATCCACAGCCGATGTGCCAGCTAACGCGATGACGATTGGGTTAGCTCCTGCTGGTGGATGAACAGCGCGGAAATATTGCATCAACATGATTGCCGAGCCTACCGCCATCGCCATTACTAAATAAGAATCACCAAACCCATACAGTGCGATCAACCCAACCGCAGCAGAGATAAAATGACCAGCGATGATGTTCCTTGGTTGAGCGAGAGGCGATGTTGGAACGGCAAACAAGAGAACACAAGTCGCGCCAAAAGGTGCCATCAACCAAGGAACTTCAGATTGCTCTGCGAGTAAACATAAAAACAAGATGCCTACCGTGCCACCAACAAATCCCTTTATTAGCTGACTGAGCGTTGCCCGTGGTGGAAGTTCACCTCCGCCGATTAGTTTTTTCATCATCGCGACTTACCTCTTTCAAGATTAAAAATACAAAGTGTACAGATCTGTACTTGTTGAGTTGAATGATACAGATCTGTACACTGTTGGCAACAGGTAATTTAGTCGCTGTAAATTTAGCAGCATCAAATTTTTCCAGATTTGAAAGAGTAATAAGCATGAGTAAGAAAGAAGTGATCTTGGATGTAGCCGAATCTTTGTTTAACCAATTTGGATATACCGCTGTTGGTGTAGATAGGATCCGAGATGAGGCCGCGGTTTCTAAGACATCGATGTACCGTCACTTTGGGTCAAAAACTAAGTTGATTGAAGCTGTATTGGAAAGGCGTCACCAGCGTTTTGAATCGAGTTTAGAAGTGGCACTGGCATCGGTTTCTGGGTTGCAAAACCAACTCGATGCGCTGTTAGATTGGCATTTTTCATGGTTTGAACAACCTGATTTTAAAGGTTGTATGTTCATGCACGCGCTAGCCGAATTCAAAGAATCGGACGATAACATCGCGATGCTCTCACGACAGCACAAGGTTTGGCTCAAGAGTACTATTTACAAAGTAGTCAGTGGTGGCGAAGAGGTAGACGCTTCAACATTAGAATTACGCAGTGAATCCGTCATGACGTTCATTGAAGGGCTTATCGTGAGAAGTGAATTTGGTGAGTTTGATGCGAGTTTGCATTTAAAAAAAGAAGCTTGTCGAAAAGCACTGTATGCATTGGCAGCTTTAGACTTAACTTAGAATTAACTGATGAGGGTAGGTTGTGCCTACCCTCGCTGCACCGTTTCAGCAGCGTCGTGTTGGGTAATCAACTTCATTAAAGTGACTGGTAGTTCTTGATGTAATCAAGTGTACGATCAGCGTATGCATGTGAATCCAAGATCTCAGACAAACCACGAAGTGTCTTGTAAGGTTGAGATACCGCAACCATATTAATTAACCAAGATGGAATAGACCCTCCTGGGTCACTCAATACTTGATAAGAAATATGAGTTGTATTGTTGTTCAGGGGTGTGAGAACCCATCGTGATTCTAAATGAGCCACTCTGACGATGCGTTTATCGTCATTTGGTCGATAATTAGGCCTACCGTGTTGGTTAATTATGACGATTAATGTGTCGGGATCTTGCTCGATAAAGTTTTCGACAATGGCTTCACGATCCGAGACGGGCCAAGGTGCTTTTGTATAAGTTTTAGTGACAGTGTGCGCTTCACTAAAATGTTCTATCTCTTCCATTTCATCAATGTTCTCTACCCATTGAGTGCCTACTGAAGTATCGGTAAACAAAGCTATGATTGAAGTAAGATTGGCTTGGATATCGGCTTCTGCACGAAACTCTTTAAAGTCGTTACCTTCAATTTTTCGGTTGTAGACTTCGATGCCTTTTTTATCGCGTACGAGCTTCCACTCATTGGCATTCGACGCTAAAGCTGAAAAGGACGTCACTATGATTATGAAAGTTAGAATCTTACTGATCATGAGAGTGATCGCCCTTTCCAAGTGACTTTATTGTTCTTTGATAAACGATAGCTGTTAAGAATCAACAAGCTTTGCAACGAAATCCCCAAAGGCACAGCGAACGCATAGCGAGCTGGTATAAAGAGCTCTTTGACCAAAATGAAATAAGTGACCATGGAAGCAATCAGCATCAGGGTATTGATCGCTAAGGAATAGGCGTTGAATGATGAAGGGTCGCCGATGAAATAGTGAGTTGATACAAGCAGCATCACCGGGGCAGCCCATGCAATGACATTCGTTTTTATGAATGCGCGAAGTACTTGGAATCTCGACTGGCAATTTACAATAAGATTCATGTTTTTGGAGAAGCCCGCCCAAATCGAACCAAAGTCGGAATACATATGAGTACTCATGAGCTCGTCCGCAAAAGCCCAAAACGTTTTTAGTCCGCACATCTTCATTAGTTTTGCAAAAGCGATGTCTTCGGATATCTCGTTCGCTACCGCAGTATGTCCACCTACCGCATCGTATGACTTTCGTGTAAAAAGCATGGCTTGGCCGTTAGCAATCGCTTCTGCTTTTGACTTGTCGTTTGCGTTCTTGAAATTCATGTAAGACGCGATTGAAAGAAATATGCCGGGTAAGGTGATTTTCTCAACGGTTGATGTAAATGCTTGTTTAGGGTTGAACGACAGTAAATCCGTTTTGTGTCTTGAGGCGAAATGGATAACGCTCTGTAGCATCAAGGGTTCAGACTTTGTATCAGCATCGATAAAATACAAATACTCACCGGTTGCCTGCTGTGAGCCCACCATGCAAGCGTTGCTTTTCCCTAGCCAATTGGGCGGTAACTTTCTTCCTGATATACAGCGAACGTTAACGCTTGATGCGTCGATTAGCGTATCTACGATGGTTCTTGTCGAATCAGTAGAAAAATCATCAACCACAATGATTTCAAATCTGTCTCTTGGGTAGTTTTGCTTCATTAGCGAACTGAGGCTGGTCTCAATATTATCTTCTTCATTTCTCGCAGGGATAATAATGGAAACGGTTGGCCATTTGGTTCTATTCAGCGAAATTTTAGGCGTAATGTGAACGCGGTGGTGCGCTAAATTGGCAAGTGTGATTAGAAACTTGATGGTAACGACGCAAAACAAGGTCGAAGTGATAGCTAGAATCATGATTACAGTGGTCAAAAAATAAAGTGATAGAGTCTAAGGAGCGTATAGCCTTAAGGGGTTTCGTTCACCTCTGGTATGTAGGACTCAATCATTCAAAGCGACATGTCGGGCAATTCAGTTTTGCATTTGAACCACCTTTGAAGCGATTTATTAGAGCTCAGAAATAAGCATTGTATTCACTGGCTACTCTAACGATATAATCGAACGCAGAACCGTTACCCAAGATAACGAATAATCATAATTTACACTTTAATTTTTACTTATAGGTAAGCTCTGAAATGCCACAACAGAACATCAAATTTATCGCGGCTGATATGGACGGCACTCTCCTTAACGAGCACGGAAAGTTAGACCCTGAATTCTTCAACCTTTATGAGCGATTAGAAGCTCAAAATATTATTTTTGCTGCGGCTTCGGGTCGTCAGTATTACAGCTTGATGGAGACATTTGCTCCGCTAAAAGATCGCATGATGTTTGTTGCTGAAAACGGCACATTAGTGATGCACAAGGGCCAAGAGCTTTACAGCTGTTTGCTTGATACTGATGCTATCAAAGACATCATCAAAGAAGCTCGTGCTATTGAAGGTGCCCATGTGGTGCTATGTGGTAAGAAATCAGCCTACATCGAAACCAAAGACGAGCGTGCTTTAGCGGAGATCTCTAAGTACTACCATCGCCGTGAACAAGTAGAAGACTTACTGGCGGTAGAAGATGATTTCATCAAAGTGGCTATCTGTCACTTCGACGGCTCACAAGAGAAAGTGAACCCAACTATTGATGCCAAATTCGGTGAGAACTACCAAGTGGTGGTAAGTGCAAAAATTTGGCTTGATGTGATGAATGCTGAAGCTTCAAAAGGCGCAGCGATTAAGTATCTACAAAACACATTAGGCTTCACTTACGAGCAGACCATGAGCTTTGGTGATTACCTAAATGACTTGGAAATGCTTAAAGAGAGCTATCACTCTTACGCGATGGAAAACGCACATCCAAAACTGAAAGAAATCGCTCGTTTTGGTGCTCCGAGTAACGTAGATGCTGGTGTGTACCAAGTACTTGAGAAGCTCCTAGCCTAGCCCACAGACACTGGTGTAGATTTTTATTGAAAGCCAACTCTGTCAATGAGTTGGCTTTTTTAATCGACGGTAATTGCCATCTTTTTAAAGGTGTTTGGTGAAGTAGTGTCTTTCGGAGTTTTCAGGGAACTGCTCCAACGTAAATTGCAGTTGATAGCCGCGTTTGATGTAAAAAGGTTTGGCTTGAAAGCTGAATGTATCTAAGAAGCACGAATGACAGCCTTTGGTTTTTGCGAAGTTTTCGGCTTCCAACAACAACTGACTGCCAAGTCCTTGTCCTTTATGCTCTGGTGATACCCATAGATATTTGATGACCAACCAATTTCCCCATATCTCCCCAACTAAGCCACCTGTTTTAGCCTCATTGATATCTTTGGTGAAACACACGACATCACTATGGAATACGTTTTCCAGGTAGGGGGTGTTGTAGTTACGAAGCCCAGACCGAATTTCATCTATGTCGGATTGAGTTGGGTTTGTGGTCAGTTCGATTTTCATGAGAATCCTTGTCTCGGGTTTCAGACGTGAGAGTAAGCGCTCTAGTTAAGCGAAAGCGTAAAGGTTGTTTTTTATCTAAGCAACTCATAGATGCCTCACTTTTCTCACAATACATAATTGAACGAGTGTTCAGGTTTGTTATACTCAGTGGCAATACAAGGTGACCGTTTTATATACGGCCTGTTTTCAACTAGATTTTGGTATGACTATGAGCAATAAAATTCAACTCGATATTATTTCTGACGTAATGTGCCCATGGTGCGTTGTCGGTTACAAAAACTTAGAACAAGCGATAACCGAACTTGGCTTAGCTGAGCAGGTTGAACTTGAGTGGCAGCCGTTTGAGTTGAATCCAGATATGCCGCAAGAAGGTGAAAACCTGCGCGACCACATCATGAGAAAATACGGCTCTAGTGCAGAAGAGAGCCAAAGTTCCCGTGAGCAATTGACTGCCCGTGGCCAAGCTGTAGGGTTCGATTTCAATTTCTACGACAGCATGAGAATGGTCAATTCACGTCACCTGCATGTACTTCTCGATTTCGCGCTGGCGTATGGCAAACAGACTGAGTTAAAGCTACGTTTCTTTAATGCCCACTTTACAGAAGAGAAAGATCTTGCTGACTTAGAGGTCATCGCACAAGAACTTGAAGCGGTTGGTTTGGATTCTAACAAAGCGTTGAAGCGCTTAAAGAACGCCGATAATGTAAAGAAAATCGAAGCCCAAGAGTTTGAATGGCAACGCATGGGGATCTCAGCGGTTCCTACCGTGGTATTCAATCGTAAAAGTGCGGTAACCGGCGCTCAGACGGTGGAAACGTACAAGCAAATCCTTCAAGAGCTTATTGCTGAATCATAAGCCAGTCATTGGTATCAATTAGAGTCTGAATTTCATGGAATCACTGTCACTCGCTCAAGCGCAAAAATTGGTACTACTTTCGCAAAAGCTGCCGCCTAAGAAGCTGCCGCCTAAGAAGCTGCCACCTAAAAAGCAACGCAATGGGGGCGCTTTGGCGAACACGCTGTCTGCGATTGAAAACCTTGGGTATGTGCAAATTGATACCATTTCTGTTATTCAGCGAGCCCATCATCATACGCTGTGGAATCGCAATCAAGACTACCAACTGAATCATCTTGATAAGCTACTAGAGCAAAGAGAAGTGTTTGAGTATTGGTCGCACGCCGCTGCGTATTTACCGATGCGAGACTACCGTTTCAGTCTGCACCGAAAGAATGGCTTTGCGAGCGGTAAGCTCAAGCACTGGTATAAAAAAGACGACGCACTTATGGCGCATGTTCTCAAACGTATTGAGAGCGAAGGGCCATTGATGGCGAAAGACTTTGAAGGGGATAGACCAAACCCTGGCGGGTGGGGCGGAAAACCGGCCAAACAAGCATTAGAAACCTTGTTTATGCAAGGTGACTTAATGGTGCCGAGCCGAGTGAACTTCCATAAGGTGTATGACCTAACCGAACGAGTTTTGCCGAGTGGTATTGATACCTCTGAACCAACGGAACAAGAGTACATCGAGCATCTGATCATACGTTATCTCGAAGCCAATGGAGTAGGGATTGCGACGGAAATGAGCTATCTCCTCAAGAACACGAAACCATTGATACAGAAAACACTCCAACAGATGCTTGAAGACAAGCGATTGATAAAGGTCGATGTTCATGGTTGTGATTATTATGCCTTACCCGCTGCTTTTGAGCTGCTGAATCAGCCCCTTTCTAGAACCAAGCTTAAGATACTCTCGCCATTTGATAACCTGCTGATTCAACGTAAGCGAATGCAATCATTGTTCAACTTTGATTACCTTCTTGAGTGCTATGTTCCTGAAGCCAAGCGCCAGTTTGGCTACTTTAGTTTGCCGATTCTGTGGCAAGGTGAGTTGGTGGCACGAATGGATTGTAAAGTTGATAGGAAGAGTGGTTTGCTCAATATCCGCAACTTGGTTGTGGAAGCACGAATTAAAAACCATGAGTCGCTGGTTCATGCTTTATGCGATGAGCTAAAACACTTCATGGTGTTCAACCAATGCGATGAGATGATAGTCCATAACACCACGCCTTCTGATCTTGGCAAACGCTTGATGAGCCATTGGCAAACGGTTTAGCGGTTTTGTTGTTTAGAAAACGCTTCGTTACGTAGAAGCCTCTTTGCTAATTCGTCAGCGCTTAGTTACTCAGAAAGAGTGGCTAGCAAAAACTCGACAAAGGTTCTGTTCTTCAATGACAGTTGCTTGGTCTTGTACAGTAAGTGAATCGGTTTTGGTAACGGTGCCATGCCGGGTAAGATCTCCAATAGCATCCCACGCTCAATTTCTTCTGCGACTAAGATAGTTGGTTGCAACAAAACGCCCACGCCTTGTAGGGCGGCATATCGCAATACATCCCCATTATTTGACATCAAACGCGCACACCCTTTATTCGGTGCGGTTTGAGTTGCTTGGTGATTCTGAGGTTCTCCGAGTTGAGGTTCACTATTTTGGATATGGCGGATGTGAGTATCACGTCCAATCACATCACGACGACTGCTATAGCTGAACCCAAGCGACGGGTGTTGTGCAAGGTCTTCCAACATGCTGATCTCAGCATGTTGGTTAAGGTATTCAGGAGCTGCGCAATAACACATCTCATAATCCCCTAAGTATCTTGCGACCAAGCTAGAGTCAGACAGGTCGCCAATTCGCACAATCAAATCAATGTCGGAAGAATAAGGATCGACAAGGTCGTTGTTCAACACGAGTTCGACGTTGATTGTTGGGTGATTCGCGAGAAACTTCGCCACTATCGGGGCAAGTACCTTGTTTCCATAGGTGACCGGGCAGTTTATTTTTACCGTGCCTTGGGGCTGATTTTCTAAGGCTTGAATCAGGTTTTCAGCATTGCTGATGTCTTCGATAATTCGCTTACATTCCCGATAGTAAAGCTGACCAGAATCGGTTAATGATTGCTTACGTGTGGTGCGATGAATCAACTGAGAGTTGAGGCTTGTTTCAAGATAGTGAACATGTTTACTGATCATGGTCGCCGACAAGTTGAAGTGGTTTGCGGCACTGCGAAAGCTGCCTTGCTCGACCACGTAAACGAAGACCTTCATGCTGGTTAACTTGTCCATTAAACACTCTCAGTTGATAAACAATAAACAAAAGGTGAGTTTATCAATTATTAGGGGTTAATTATATTAATGGCAAACCGATAATTAACTAAAATAAGAGCGTGAAATGCCTCAAATGAACGAAACCATCTTTGTCACTGCCGAACTTAAGATTAAAGCGAACATTGAGCGTGATGTTGCTGTAGAAGCTATCGAACAGTTTTGCCGAGACATGCAGAGTGAGCCGGGTTGCCTACAAGCGATTGCAACCTATGATCAAAACCAAAGCGACCGAGTGATCTTGCTTGAGCAATACGCAAACCGTGAAGCAATTAACCAGCATTTTGTTATGCCTCATACCCAAGCGTTTATTGAGCGTGATATTACTGAGTTGGTTCAAGCGTTCGAAACGTAACTTGAATCAGCTGAAACAAAAAAGCAGGAGCAGTAAGCCATGAAGTGGGGAATACTAGGAACAAGCTTTATTTCAGGCGTAATGGCTGATGCGATCAAAGGCTATGCACAAAGTGAACTGTATGCCGTCGCTGGGCGCACAGAGAAAACACTCAATGAGTTTGCCGCGCAATATCAGCCAACATTGACCTTCAACAGCTATGAAGCTCTGATTGAAGATGATTCAGTCGACATCATCTACATTGCTCTACCAAACCACGTTCACCACGAATACGTAATTAAAGCCGCTCAAAAAGGCAAAGCGATTTTGTGTGAGAAGTCTCTGTCGGTTGATATGGAAAAAACCGAGCAAGCTCTGCAAGCGGTGAAAGCATCTGGTGTGTTCTTCGCAGAAGGTCTGATGTACCTAAACCACCCATTGATTGCCAAGCTTCATCAAGAGTTGGCTACAGGTGAGATTGGTGAAGTGCGTTCAATTCAAGGTTCCTACGTTGCGGCGATTGACCAGTTCGTGAACCCTGCGAGCAAAGGCGCGTTGTACAACCTGGGTTGTTACCCAATGTCGCTGATTCATTCTGTCGCACAACAACAGTTTGGTGAGAGTGTGTTTGATGATGTGCAGATTTCCGCAATCGGTCGACGAGGCCAAGATGGCAATATTTGTGAATCGTCGGCGATGATGCGCTTCAACGACAGCTTCACCGCGCAAATCCACACAGCAGAAGACTACGGTTTAAAGCATGGCTTTACGATTTTAGGCAGTAAAGGCTGCATCACTCTCGACACAAATCCATGGTTACCGACCGAAGAAAACTCATTCACTGTTGAGGTTTATGAAACGTCGACACGCGTAGTGAAAGTCGAAGCGCAAGGCGATGGCTTCCATTATCAAGTGCGTAATATCCGCCAAGCGGTTGAGCGAGGCGACACACAACTGGCTGCGCCAATGGCTAGTCACCAAGACTCTCGCGCAATCATGAAGTTATTGACCGATTGGGAACAAGCGGCGAGTTAAGCTTCTAGCGAACTCTCTTTTCGACTCATGTTTGTTGGCTATGTCAGCGATAGAGCATGAGTCGTTACCTTATATAACGCCTCTCCGATACCTCATCTCCTTTACTTTCTAGTGAACTTTGGCATTAGCTGCTAAGCAATAAATACTTTGCATTTGAAACCGCCACAGTGTCCAATGTCGGGTAATACGAAACTGACAGAAAAACCTTATTTTTTAAGGTGTTAAATAGGAAGGTTACTTCATGCGCAAATCAGATAAGAAGATCGAAAATCAAATCAGAGACGTATTAACTGACGTTTGTGAAGATACGTTGAAAAGCTACGATGGTTTTCTTTGGGTGACTCACGCCGTTAACTTCTCTTCTTTTCCACAAAGTTTGAAAATTGTCTGTGTATTCGACACGAATCAGGATAGAACGAACTTTTTGAATGGCGAAGGTCAACAGAATGTCTCTTCGTCTATCCAAAAAGCGTTCAACCAGGTTGGAATTCAATTGAAAAATATCGATAAGCATATTAGTTACGATACACAAGAAAACTGCGACCGTGACCATCAAGGGAAGTGGAATAAAAGGCTGTAAATGATTTTGATAGCCACCAGTTTGTTGGCCAGTTGGTATGACGTTCAGCTGTTTTTTCGTTTTTCGTTTCCCACTTTTAAGTTGTCTAGCTTTCAGTAAGCAGAGCATTGCGCCAATACTCGAGCGCTTTTCGGTGAGCATGACGCAGTGACTCGTTACTGGCAAATTGCTCACTGTCTTGTGCTGTGACAAGTGGCGCATGTCTATTGAACGTGTGCGAATCGAAGTAAAAGCTCTCTGAGATTATAATAGAGCCTTATATTGAGTGAGTGGAATTACGGTAAGAACTCACGACGTTCAAATTGAGAGTGTGATATCGACTACTTAATTTCTACTTTGAACCTCGTTATGGTTACTGATTTAAATCACCCCCTCCTAGATTGTGAAATTCTCATTATGAGAAAATGACACGCAGATTCCTGCCTGATCCCCTAACTTGTTTCACCCTCAAAATTAAAATCATAAAAATTTAGTTTTCTCTCAATATTCTGATTTCTAATGGGTATTCACAGTCTTTTGTTATGGCGAATGAAACGGAGCCGTTTGACGCTTGAACATTAAACCGTTCTAGCCGATACTTTTCTCGTATTTTGATTCCTAAATTGACACGTAAGTTGGCTGACTTCTCGTTTCGTACTTTGAGTAACGATTGTATCGATTAGGAAATTTAAATGATGAAAACCTACATTCTATGGTTACTAGCACTCATTCCTTCATATCTCTTTGCTAGTGGCTCTTTCGCTGCAGGCACCGCGATCGTGTTACCCGGATTACATGAACAAGGTGTTGATCTAAGCGACTCTCCAATGTCTGAACGTGATGTCATTGACCGGGAAATTACAAACAGTGACATCGTTTTTGGTACTTATTCAGACAAAGCTGACAACGAACAAATCACCGCGATCGGTTACATGTATAACCAGAAGTTGGAGATGAACTCGGGCTGGCTCGAAAATGATCTCCGTAACAGCACCGAATTAAACGGTACCAATTTTGAAGATTTCTTTCTTCACTTCTCTGAAGATTCTGTGATTGCAGAAGTAGATGAAACGCACGGTGAAAATACCCTTCTTAATCGCAAACCTATGATCGTTGGTTACACCGCGAGTGAAGACCATGCCGGTTTCTGGCTCTATCAAGCACCGCCTTGGGACGCCGATGTGTTTGAAAATTTTGATAACGGCGGAGCGCTTTATGTGTATCACTCCGAACCGTTCGATAGGCTGACGCTAAAATTCTCTCAATTTGCTACTGGCGGTAATTTTTGGCTTGAATATCCAACAGCAATCGATGCTCGTGGTCAGGTATCACAATGGGAAAAGTTGGACTTAAAGAAAGATAAAACGCTCAACATGAGTAAGAATCAGGCTGTGATTTGGACCCCTCCATCGGATTGGGTGAGAGCGACAACACATGATGGCAGCGGTACAAGCTATGGTGGTGGTCAGCACTTTGGTTCTACCTTTGTGCTTGATGGTGGACGTTTGTACGTGGTGAGAATTCGTTGGCAAGGCGACAATGCTGAAGACAGACCTCGTCTCAAAGAGGTTAAGCTGAAAAACAGTTTTCCAGTCGTCCAGTTAACCGATGCCCCCGTTACAACACTCGATGGTAAGGCGATAAGTCAGTGGCGTAAGATCCGCGGCTTTGATGTGTCAGCTGATCTCAACCAAGACAATTATTTGTCACAGAGTGAATATAAAAATCGTACTAACAAAAATGCGACCGCTCGCTTTCGTTGGGAGTCACGCGTTATTCCGTTTGGTCGAATGTGGAGTCAAAACTCTTCATGGGCGTTAACCAATGTTGCTAACTCTGACTATTTATCTGCGATGCACGTTTACTATCAAAAAAGTTGGGCAGAACAAGGTCTCAATGGCGCTTATAATGATGACACTAATAAACTGCTCGGCGAAAACCAGTTCTATGTTCACTCTGGCGGTAATATTCAGGAACTTGGTTCAATTGCAGGGTCAACACAAGCCGATGAACTCTACAAAACGCAGTTTTCTAACTTCTTGAAAATTCTCTCATCTCTAAATAATGATGCATTGATTGCTCTGAACATTGGAACCGCCAATCTACTTGGTCGAAATGGTCAATCTCATCTTGTTGAGGCTGGTTCCTTGTACCTCAGAGAGCATTATTTGTTCCCGTCTACAGGCTTTAGTGGCTATTCAGGTATCTCTAAATCTTGGGATAACTCTGCGCTAGCGTACGCTGACCAAAGTGTTATTTTTCAAGCAACCACACGCTTTGGTAAGGTGCAGTTTTTTGGTAACAGTGAGCAAAATTGGAAACACGACCAATACTCAGCCCTAGCGATTTACTATCTCAACCACCACACGCAACACAGCTATTTCAATCAATGGAACAATGGTTATGTCTATGGTAGCGAAAATACTACACCAGATAACTTTTGGAAGAGTGGGGTGCCAAAGAATATGGCTTACCAACCAAGCTCGTTGTTGGCGGTCGATTTAGGAGAGCCGGGCAATGTAATCCCTGATGGCTATGAGGCCATTCCGTTGATGCTGTCGACAAGCACACCAGTAGCTGCGGATTACACGATTGTGGGTGATTCATCGATGAATGAAGTGGTGCATGCTGATTTACCGAATGGATTGACTCATTTGTCGCCAACGTACACCTATTTCTTATATCAGTCCGAACGTTTAGTCGTTGCTGGTGGCCCTGAAGATATGGTACTTGCACGAGAGTTTGACAAGGGGCGAGTGCTGTATCGCACCGATTTCAATGGTAAGAATGTGAGTTTTTATGATGCGCCAAAACTGACTATTACTCTGGATGTTCCAATGAAGCCTGTAGATGCAAACGGCAACATCGGGGAATATGTGAATGAAATAGAGATTGGTGGTTATGAAGGGCTGTTCTTGCTCTATTAGGTAAGTTTAAGCGTGTGGAATGGAACAACGATATTTGGATAAAACGAATGAGTGACAGAAGGAAGAAAGCCTACGCGAGGTAGGCTTGCTTTTTGGTTACTTAATTGCAGTGCAGAAGCTGACGTCTGAATGATGAGTTTGTGGATCGTAGCTATGGTAAAGCTCGAAACAAGGGCGGTCTTCAGTTTCAATACCAGATTCAATGACTTTGCTCATTAGGTCATCCCACGCTTTAGCGTATTGGCCGATTTCGGTAATCGTTTGTCTCATCACGGCATATTGACCACCGGGAAAATCCTTCAACTCGATACCGTTAGGTACTTCGACATCCTCTGGCACCATTAAGCAAATGTCTGTACGGCACTTATCTGTCGGTGTTATTTCTGGATTGTCATGATAAATAAAGATACAGCTATTGCTCGCCAATCCTTTCATTCCTGCCCACTGATAAAGACGACCGCTTGGTTCTTCATAACCGACACCATAAGGGCCTGTGACTCGTACATAAGCAAGTTTTGATGGTTCGAAATGTTGCGTTTTCATTGTCATACTCCATGTTGAAAGTTCGGAGTTAGTATATGAATTGCCCCCGGTTATTGCGTTTCCATTCTTGCGCAATGAGTGTCCAATCTTGCTACTTCGTGTTAGCTCTGAAAATGCTTGGTAATCCACACAATCCCGAAATGCGGTAGGGGTAACACCAAAGTGTTGTTTGAATGCTTTGGCAAAGCTTTGAGACGATGAAAAACCATAATTCAATGCAATGTTGATAACGGGTTGTTTGGTCTTAAAAAGATCATTAGCTGCTGCTTCTAATCTCAGGCGCCGTATAAAGTCTGCCAGTGTTTCGCCTTGTATCGCTTTAAATGTACGGTGGAAATGGTAAGGCGAAAAGTTCGCTAATGTCGCTACTTCTGGCAGGTTCAAGGGTTCGTTAAAGTGTTGTTCAAGATAACGAGTCACCGGAATTAAGCGTTTACGATAGTCAACTTTCATTGGTTTACTCAATGTCTTTCGGTCTATTAATTAGAGCAGAGCGTAACTTATCTCAATCAAGTTTAAAAACTGCGATGTTGAATTTGAGATTGAATACGGAAATGACGAACGTTGGAAATATCGGCAAGCTGTAGACGGAATACAGTCATTGAATGAGCCGAAAGCGACCACAGTAAATGAAGCACCAAAGTGTAGCGTTATTTTTACAATAACACCTTGTTCTATAAGATCTTTATTGCCCATTTCGTTGCGCTAAGTTGTTGAAAGCTTAGAATACTCGTTGAGTATCAATTGATAAAAAATAATATACCATCGTGTTGTTGGCGATATTTTCGGTGGCGGCCTATTTCAGGCTTTAAATCAATAATGGAGTGACGGTTGAAAGGTTTTTCTCTGGTTGTTAAATGGCCTGGTTGGGGCTGTGTGTTAAGGGAAACCTTAAGGTTAGGTTTACATGCATTGATAGGCATCGCTGGTGTGATCGTTTCATTTCTGTGGATTTTGACGATCTCGCCTTTTGATGATCCTTATTTATCCCAAACTGATTATCAGCGCCTCGGGGAACAAGAAGATTTGATGTTGGCGTTGCTTGGTTGGGCGGCGGGGATATATTTCTTGTCAGTGGTTTTGCTTTATTTAGCCCGTTTGTTTGTTCGCAAGAGTAAATCCTGAAATGAACTGATGGCTTATTGTATGGTTTTCATTTAGTCAGTGCGTGATTTCTAGTTATAGATCTTTGATTTTTATAAGTAAGTGAATTCTATTTATAGCTGCGTGATGTCGATGGATTGATACGTGAAGCCTATGGAATTTGCTGCGTTGAGCAGTGCCATTTTTGTCTTGAACATCCTGGGTTGCATCTTTCTATCTGATTCTAAGAAACTGTTTACTCCCCACTTACTGCTTCGAACCATTAGATAATAACCATCATTATTGGGAGAGTTAACGGCGACGGCTGATTCTAGATCACCACGTTTGAAGTGATGTTTAAATTCACGCAACAACATAAAAATTCCATTTTAGTTAGATAAAGAAAAGGGAGCTCATGCTCCCTTTTTTGTTGGCTGTTTAATTACAAGAATGCGCGGTATGGCAGTTCTGGGTCATTTTTGAAGATATCAGCAAAGCCACGGAAGTGCTGGTAGTGCATACGGCCTTTGTCTGTTGGGTAAGTGTATCGACCACCGACTTGCCAGAAGAAAGGAGCGAAGCCGTATTGGAGACGCTCTTTCTTCATGTTCCAAAGCATTTCAATTTCACGTGGGTCGTTTTGGAAGTTAGCCCAGATATCGTGGTGGAAAGGAACCACGACTTCACAATCCAAAGATTCAGCGGCACGTAAAATGTCTGAAGAAGTCATTTTGTCAGTCACGCCACGTGGGTTCTCACCGTAAGAAAGCAGAGCCACATCGATCTTGTGGTCGTTACCGTGTTTAGCGTAGTAGTTTGAGTAGTGTGAATCACCAGAGTGGTAAACAGAACCGCCGGTAGTTTCAACTAAGTAGTTCACTGCACGATCGTCCATGCCACCTAAGATATCAGTGTCTAAAGAAGAAGTGCCTTCAGGCAGTGTCACAAGTGCAGTACGGTCGAATGCATCAAGAACCTTAATATTGACGTCTTTGATCTTAATCTCGTCGCCAACTTTCGCGATAACACAACGATCTTCTGGCACACCCCATTTCATCCATAGATCAACACACGCTTTAGGACCAATGAATTTAACGTGATCGCCACAGTTTTGTAGAACGGCTGCCGCAACGTTGATATCAATATGATCGCCGTGATCGTGAGATGCCATAACTGCGTCGATCTCTTTAATAGCGAAAGGGTCCAATGGGAAGATTGCAGTTCGTAGGTTAGGTTGAAGTGCCTCAACGCCACCCATTCGCATCATTTGGTGCTGGTTTTTCATTTTTTGAACTGCTTGAGTTTTTTTACCAGTACCACACCAGAAGTCCATTGATAGGTTTGCGCCACCTTCTGATTTTAGCCAAATACCTGTACAACCAAGCCACCACATAGAAAACGTATTAGGTTGCACGACTGTTTGTTCAATCTCTTCATTTAACCATGTACCCCATTCAGGGAATGTATTTAGGATCCAAGACTCGCGAGTGATTTCGTTTACATTGCTCATGATAATACCTTTTATTTCACTAATTTGATTAATTTTGGATGTAGGGAGCCGAGCGCCTTAATTTGGATTAAGGCACTGAGCTGAATTTATTATTATTTGTGGGCTAGTCTGCCCTGTGATTTAAACTAGGATGACTTGCGTCCCTTGAGCTTCAATCTGTTTTACGACTTCTGGATTAGCGTTTTTGCCTGTGATGACTATGTCTATTTGTTTGGTGTTGCAAAATAGCATTCCAGTACGTTGGCCAACTTTTGAACTGTCGACTACGACAACAAGCTTATCGACCTGTTCTAGCATTTGTTGTTCAGCCACAGCCGTTAACATGTCAGCTTTATACAGCCCGGCGTCAGTTAAGCCCTTGCCGGAGGTAAACATCCAGTTTCCAGCGTAGCCACCTAATGAATTAGGGGATGGGTTTAGAAAGATGTTCTGTGCTTTGTTGTATTGACCGCCAATGATGATGACATCGTCATGATCTTCGTTGATCAAATAGCTTGCGAGTGGGAAGTAGTTCGTTACGATTTGAACGTCATCGCCACATAATTGCTGGCCCAGTAGAAAAGCAGTAGAGCCGCAGTTGATCACGATTGTATCGCCAGCGTCACAGAGCCCTGCGGCTGCTTGTGCAATCTCCGCTTTCTCTTCATAGAACTCAGTGCTGTTGATATTGAGTGGTGACCATTTTCTCTTTTGAGTCTCTACTCGTTCTGCACCATTTCGAATTTTTCTCAGCCTGCCAACTTCATCTAGTTTAGCGATATCACGTCTTGCGGTAGCAGGTGAAACACTAAATCTATCAATGATATGTGAGACGTTGATCGTCTGCATATCTTCTAATAGCGACAAGATGCCGTTATGTCTTTGTACTTCATTCATTTTTATCACTCTTTATGTCGTTGTGACAATTTGATGATTACTTTTGATTTGTTTTGATTCTAATAATCACCATCGTGATTGTCAAACTACATCGCTATAAAAATCAGACCTCAATCACAATGTTTTATAAGTTGTTGATTTTATTGATATTGATGTTTTTGTGTGTGATCCCAAGCTCAATTAGGCACATTCTGGGTGTGGTTAATTGATATAAATCAAAGTAATCACAAGTGAGCATTGAATGATTACTTTTGATTGGTAAAGTCTAGTTCGTGAGCAAAACTAGACATCATCACATCCTACATACCATTAAAATTAAAAATTAATCAGGGGTAAAGATATGGAATTCTTATATGATATTTTCTATATTTTTTACAGTCAGGTAATGACCAAAGCACCATTGCTACTCGGTCTTGTTACTTGTCTGGGTTACATTCTACTCAAGCGTGACGCAACAACTATTATCTCCGGCTCTATTAAAACCATCGTTGGTTTCATGATAGTGCAGGTAGGTGCAGGAACATTGGTAGCAGGTTTCAAACCGGTTATTGAGAAAATGAGTGAGATTCATGGATTGACGGGGTCTGTTATTGACCCGTACACCTCTATGATGTCGACTATGGAAACCATGGGTGACAATTACTCTTGGGTTGGATATGCCGTATTGCTGGCACTTGGGTTAAACATTCTTCTTGTTGCCTTCCGTCGTGTCACTGGTATCAGAACCATCATGCTTACGGGACATATCATGTTCCAACAAGCTGGCCTCATTGCCGTTTTCTACTTCGTGCTTGGTGCAGGTATGTGGGAAACCATCATTTATTCAGCAATATTGATGGCATTGTACTGGGGTATTTCGTCGAACATTATGTTCAAACCTACCCAAGAAGTTACGGGTGGAGCGGGTTTCTCTATTGGTCACCAACAACAGTTTGCGTCATGGGTAGCGACTAAAGTTGCACCAAAGCTTGGCGACAAAAATGACAGTGTTGATCACATCAAACTGCCTAAATGGTTACACATTTTCCACGATAGCATTGCAGCAACAACGTTAGTAATGACTGCTTTCTTCGGCATTATCCTTCTTTCATTTGGTCTTGATAACCTTCAAGACATGGCAGGCAAAACGCACTGGTTTATCTATATTTTCGAAACTGGTTTGAAATTCGCAGTGGCTATTCAAGTTATCGTGACGGGCGTTCGTATGTTCGTAGCGGAGTTATCTGAAGCCTTTAACGGTATTTCTCAACGTCTTATTCCTAATGCTGTTTTAGCAATCGATTGTGCAGCTATCTACGCATACTCTCCAAATGCAATGGTATTCGGTTTCATGTGGGGCGCTGTTGGTCAATTCACAGCGGTTCTTGCGATGTTAGCGTTTGATGCTCCTATCATGATCATTCCTGGCTTCATCCCAATGTTCTTCTCGAATGCCACTATCGGTGTATTTGCGAACCACTTCGGTGGCTGGAAAGCCGTCATGAAGATCTGTTTCGTGATGGGCATTATCGAAGTGGTCGGTTCAGCTTGGGCAATCAACATCTTTGCTCAATCGGGTACTGAGTTTAATGGCTGGATGGGCATGGCTGATTGGGCTCTGGTATTCCCACCTATTATGCAAGGTATCTCTAGTTCTAATATGTTCTTCTTCGGGATTTTAGCTTTGGCTGGTGTCTACATGTTCTTCGCTTCTAAACAGCTACGAGCAGAAGAAGACGCGGAAAAACAAGCTGAAACAATGACAGCAGTAACGCCAGAAGGCATTGAGATTGAAATTGCAGCACCACAACAATCGGCAGCAACCGCTGAAGCGCCATCGGTTTCCACAACTACAGAATCTAGAGTATCGGCGGCTGACCAGAAACCGGTTCGTGTCTTAGTGTGTTGTGGTTCAGGACAAGGTTCTTCAATGATGTGCTCTAAGAAAATCAAAGAGTACTTGGACAAGAAAGGCATCCCAAGTTCGACGTTTAACAGCGCCATTACTGATTACAAATCTCACCTTGGTTCATTTGACATCATCGTTACTTCAGTTGCTCTTGCAGCGAAGATTACGGGTTTGCCTGAAGGCAAGCAGCAGTTAGCGGTGAAGAACATGATTATGGTGAAAACTTTCGGCGACGAGCTGGTTTCTATCATCGAGACCAACTTCCACAAATAATTAGAAACGGCTCAGTGGTACATCACCACTGAGTCAATAAAAACAATTATATAAGTGAGCAATAACATGAACCTGAAAGAATCTCTTATCCAAAACAACTCTATCCTGCTGAACGCAAAAGCAGTTGATTGGAAAGCGGCAATTAAGCTCGGTACTGACGCATTGGTCAAGGCAGGGATTGCTGAAGAACGTTACTACGAGGCGATTACCAAGGCAATCGGTGAAGAAGGCCCTTACATCTGTATTCATGACGCGTTCGCGTTGCCTCATTGCCGTCCTGAAGATGGCGTGATTCGCACTGGTTTTGCGTTAACCGTGCTTGAAACGCCGATTACTTTTGAAGGTGTTGATGAGCCTGTTGATGTTCTGATCACGCTGGCGGGTAAAGACTCTGAAGAACACATCGAAGGCACGATGCAAGTCGCTAATTTGATTGAATTTGATGAAGACTTCTCAAAACTTCGCGCATGTAAAAGCCCTGAAGAGGTGGCGCGTTTAATTGATGCTGCACTGCTGCAAGCGGAAGCCGCGTAAGGAGGCAATTATGTCTAAATATAGCCAATTGAAACAACGTGTCTTAGACGCCAATTTACAGCTTCCTAAGTACGGTTTGGTGACTTTCACCTGGGGGAACGTATCGGAAATTGATCGTGAGTGCGGTGTGATTGCGATTAAACCATCAGGTGTTGAATACAGCAACATGACCGTTGAAGACATCGTGGTGGTGGATTTAGAAGGCAAGGTTATCGAAGGAAAGCTAAACCCTTCAAGCGATACCGCGACCCACCTAGAGATCTACAAAGCATTTCCAGCAACGGGCGGAGTGGTTCATACCCATTCACGCAGTGCCACTATCTGGGCGCAAGCTGGCATTGATATTCCAGCTTTAGGAACAACGCACGCAGACTACTTCTACGGTGATATTCCTTGTACACGCCGGTTGTCACACCTTGAAATTGCCGATGAGTATGAGAAGAACACTGGTCTCGTAATCGTTGAAGAATTTATGCACAGAGACATTGATCCAATGGCCGTGCCAAGCGTCATTGTCGCAGGCCATGCACCCTTCTCTTGGGGGAAAGATGGCAACGATGCGGTTCACAATGCCGTGGTACTAGAAGAGGTTTCTGCGATGGCTTTGGCAACTCGTTCATTAAATAGTGGAATCAAGATTCAACCAGAATTATCGGATAAGCATTATTTACGAAAGCATGGTGAAAACGCTTATTACGGTCAGCAGTAAGCTTGACCTTCAATCGTAACCGCATTAGTTGAGAGGACACTCTATGTATAAAGTGTTGGCATTAGATCTAGATGGAACCGTGTTGCAAGACGATCACACCATTCATCCTGAAGTGAAAAAAGCGATTCAAGAAGTGAAGCAATATTGCCATGTCGTGATTGTGACTGGCCGACATCACACAGCTGCACGACCTTACTATTACGAGTTAGGGCTAGATACACCGATCATCTGTTGCAACGGCACTTATGTTTATGACTATCAAACTGAAACGGTACTGACTCAAAACGCGATAGATAAAGACAAGGCGCTGACCTTTATCGATATGGCTGATGAGTTTCAGCTCAAAATGGTCATGTATATCACGCATGCCATGACGTACTCCCATTACAACCCTTTTGCTTACATGTTGGCATTGGAAAGCTGGGCGGAAACAGCACCAGAACAACATCGCCCTCAAATTTACCAAGTGGAATCATTCATTGAGACGGCTCAACAAGCCGAGCACGTTTGGAAATTTGTAGTAGAAGGGAACCAAGATTCCGTAGACCGTTTGATGCAACACCCATGGATAGAAAAGAACTTCAATGGTGAGCGTTCTTGGTCAAACAGAATAGATTTTGCTGCGATGGGAAACAGTAAGGGCCTACGCCTTGCTGAATACATTTCAGAGCTCGGTTATCAAGCCAACGACGTCATAGCTGTCGGTGATAACCACAACGATATATCCATGCTTAAGTACGCCGGACTAGGCGTCGCGATGCTCAATGCTGATGACATCGTCAAGTCACACGTTCAGTGCGTGTGCTCAACAGATAACAACCATGATGGCTTAGCCCGTCTAATACGTGAACAATTTAAAGGATAACAACATGACTAAACCAATGATTCAGATCGCTCTAGACCAAACAAACCTTCCTGCTGCCATTGAAGTGGCAAACAACGTTGAAAGTTTTGTTGATGTAATTGAAGTGGGCACTATTTTGGCTTTTGCAGAAGGTATGACGGCGGTTTCTACGCTTCGTAAGAACCACCCAGACCATATCCTTGTGTGCGACATGAAGACCACCGATGGCGGCGCTATTCTAGCGCGTATGGCGTTCGAAGCGGGTGCTGATTGGATTACGGTTTCTGCTGCTGCACACATCGCGACCATTGGCGCGTGTAAGAAAGTAGCCGATGAGTTTAACGGTGAAATCCAAATTGAGATCTACGGTAATTGGACAATGGATGATGCTCAATCTTGGGTTGATCTTGGTATTTCACAAGCGATTTACCACCGTTCTCGTGACGCTGAATTAGCGGGTGTGGGTTGGACAGAAGAAGATCTAGTGAAGATGCGTGCATTGTCTGAATTGGGTCTCGAACTGTCTATTACTGGCGGCATCGTTCCTGAAGATATTTACCTATTTGAAGGCATTAAAGCAAAAACCTTCATCGCAGGCCGTGCACTTGCTGGTGACAAAGGTAAAGAAACAGCTGAAGCATTAAAGGCTCAGATCAATCGTTACTGGAACTAAGGTAGGGGCGTTATGTATCAAAACTTGTTACGCCACCGTGTAGGGCTTTATGAAAAAGCCCTACCTAACGAACTCAGTTGGGAAGATAAACTTAAGCAAACCAAAGAACTCGGCTTTGATTTTCTAGAGATATCGGTGGATGAATCAGACGAGCGTCGCAGCCGTTTAGATTGGAATGACGATGAAGTGTATGCCTTGCGTCGCCTTTGCGAAAAGTACGGCGTGCCGTTGCAATCGATGTGCTTGAGCGCGCATCGCAAGTTCCCCTTTGGTTCAGCAGATCCTGCGAATCGAGAACAAGCTGTTATCCATATGGAGAAAGCGATCTCGTTGGCTTACAAATTGGGCATTCGTACCATTCAACTCGCTGGGTATGACGTTTACTACGAGCCTGCGGATAAGGTGACCCATCAGAGGTTCATTGAAGGCATGAAGCTTTCAGCGCAATTGGCCGAAAGAGCGGGCGTTATGCTTGCTGTCGAGATCATGGATACTGATTACCTAAACTCTTTGAGTAAATTTGAAGTGCTGAGTCGAGAGATAAACTCACCTTATTTCACGGCATACCCTGACGTTGGCAACATCTCTGGCTGGAACTATGACATCGTGACTGAGCTGAAACTGAGTAAACCTCGTATTACTCAAATTCATCTCAAAGACACTTATCGAGTAACGGATGAGTACAAAGGGCAGTTCCGAGATCTGGTTATTGGTGACGGTGAAGTGGACTTCAACGCAATTTTTGAAACGTTGAAAGAGACTGAGTGCGTTGTACCACTCGTGATTGAGATGTGGGCCCAGGATGAGCGTTGGAAAGAGAATATTCTCACGGCGCAAAAGCGTTTGAATGAGGTTTGTGTTCAAACGGGCGTACCGATATTGTTCGACCATTGACCAGTCGTTACTAACTAACCCGTCGCTATCAACGACTAGCCAGTTTCTCTTCGCGTTCTACATGCTCAGAATAGGAAGAGAAAATGCAGCATATTGCCCCCAATATGCTGCATTTTTATAGCTATGTGATGCTTTGCTTTTTCTTCTAAATAGTTTGTTGCTTCCCAATAAATCGTGTTTAGAAAAAGCGATGTTTAAACAGCAATCGTCACATGGTCACGGCCTACTTCAGCCATCTGAACTAGGTAGTCTGTGTGGTACTTTTTCTTGATGGTGATTTGGCTACCGATTTCAGCAACAATCTTTACTACTTCTAACGCGTCTGAAGGATGTAATGAAGACTCTTTTGTAATTTCGATGTTTACGCCCAAATTTGCCAATTTAATGATGTCGCTAGAGTGCATGATGATGTCCAAGATGTTTGATTTTCGTGGACTATATCATCTTCAATTTATGCAACTCTACTTGGTTTAAGTAAAAATGGGTGAGATGTGCTCAAAATATGATTTCAATAGTAAAACAACGGCTTTTATTGCATCACTTCGTTTAATTGTCGGATTGTTGAATAAGATCATATTAAGGCGATCATGAATAGGTTTTATGTATGGTGATTAGTAGTATGAGTCTCAAAACAAGACGAGAGATTGAGGATGCCAAAGTTAGATAAATATAAAGGAATTATTTTTGATCTCGACGGAACGTTGGTCAATTCTATGGTGGCGCACGCCCATGCATGGAAACAGACTTGCACGAAGTTTGATATTCCCTACGAAAAAGAGTGGTTGGATCAACTTGGTGGGATGCCATCACGAAAGGTCACTCAAGAGATCCTCAAGCGTTATGATCTAGCCCTTGATGCTCAACAAATTACTTCGGACAAAATCGCTAACTTTGAGGCTATTGAGCACAAAGGGGATGTTATTCCAGAAACCTATGCACTCTTACAGCAACAGTATCAGTTGAAAAAGATAGGTATCGGCACTGGCGCTCAGGCAAAACATGCAAGAGCAACCCTAAAGACGACTGACATCCCATCAATGATACGCACGATTGTCACTTCGGATGACGTAGAGAATCATAAGCCAAACCCAGATACGTTTTTGAAAGTTGCTAGCCAGTTAGAGCTCGACCCGAGCGATTGTGTGGTGTTTGAAGATACGATCATTGGTCAGCACGCGGCGACATCGGCAGGCATGGATTGCTACATGGTTGAAAACGGACAGATAACTAAGTTTGTTCCTGCGAGCTAAACAGAATTTAACGATACAAAAATAACTAGGAAACAAATGGAACAATATCTTATCGCACCCTCGATAAGTTGCGTTCAATCAGAACGCGCATTAATGAATCAGGTCGAAATATTCGTTTAGAAGTCGACGGTGGTGTGAAAGTTAACAACATAAAAGAGATAGCTGAAGCGGGGGCCGATATGTTCGTTGCTGGGTCTGATATTTTTGATAGTGAAGACTATCAGCGGGCAATTGGTGCGATGAGATCTGAGTTAGCTCAATTGAAATAAGTTCTAATCATCAGCTATACATAGGCTCGAAGTGCTCCGTTACGGAGGCTTCGAGTTTTTTTTGACTCAATAAAAGTTAATTTTCAAAAAGGGTATGCCAAAGTAAACAAGGCTTGAACGTTTTAAATTCATCAGTTTTCATCAACCGCGCGGCAAGATTTTTGTGTAATAAAACTACATATAATATTGACTTTGGTCACATAACGGCGCAAAATTAACCTAAGATCACATAACGATGAGAATGAAGAATGAATGCTACAGTAATCACAAATGAAAGCAGCCAAGTATTGGTAAAACCTTCTGTAATGAACGAAGTTCTTTTCTTTGCAAAATCGACGGCTCTTATGGGTGCAATCATCCTACTTGTTGCTTCTGCTTGGGTTTAATCTCTTAGATAAACCGACGTTAATTGTGATCAGTGATGGTGAATCACCATTCACTGATACGACTAACATTGAAACAGCAGTAACCTATTTTATATCTTCTAGGCCTTCCTGGCCGACTTCCTAGCTAACCAGTTATCTATTACTTGTTGAAGTGCTTTGCTTTAGTGCGCTCCTTCAATTAGTTCAAATACGATGCTTTAAGCTAGACCAGTACAAAACTATCATCAATACATACGCTAATGCGGGCGCAATATAACTCGTGCTCAGTGATAGCTCATCAATCAAACTCGCCTGCACAAATGGCAAAACAACACCTCCAATTGAACACATAATGAGAATTGCTGCTCCTTGTGAATTTTGCTTACCTGAGGCATGTAGCGCTTGTGCGTAAATGATAGGGTAGAGCGCAGAATTACATAGCCCTACGACAAGCATCAAATAGCCAACCCAAACATAATTTTGATAGACCGCAACGGCGCTAATCAAAGCTGCAATAACGCAAGACAATGAGAAGAGATAGTGCTTATTTACTGTGCTTCCGAACTTGGCGAATAACACTCTTCCGACAAACATCAATACCCAGTAAATAGCGATGATCTGTGTTGCGAATACCAAACCAAGGTCGCCATATTGCTGGTCGGCAAGGTACGCAATAGTAAAAGTACCAAAACTGACTTCGACACCAATATACAACAATAGTACTAACGCCAATTTCATGAACTGGTGATTTTTAATCAGGATGGCTAACCCTCGCCAAAAGCCAGTCATCTGTTTTGGTTTAATATCTGGAAGCGTCATTTTGCTAAAAAATATCAGTAAGCCGAAAAAGAACAGGGCGATGAGTAAGAACAGAAACGAAACTTGATGTGCGGTGTTGTCGACGTTAAAACTTGCTGCCACAAGAATGACAGCGGTAAGCACTAGCGGACCAAGCACAGTGCCAACAGAGTTCGATGCTGTTGCCACACTTTGACGTATGACGCTCTTATCAGGTGTCGAGAGTAGTGATACGTAAGGTGAACTCACTACTTGAATTGCTGACACACCTGAGGCCATCAATAAGATCCCAATGAGTGTTGGAACAAGCTCTTCTCCTCGTACTAAATATGCCATGGCTAGACAGCCCAGTAGGCACCATACCAAGCAGAACTTCAGCGTAGTTCTATAGCCAATTTTTGCCATGACAAATGACGTTGGAAGCGACACCGTGATTCGGGTGATAAAAAAGGCCATGGGAAATAACATCGCCATTTTATAGTCGAGAGAGAAAGCTTCTTTGTAATGTGGAATTAGCGAGTTACTTGAAACGGTAATTAAACCCCAGATAAAAAATATCAGCGACAGTAAGACCAGTGGGGCATCTTTTAAGGGGAATACTCTCATAGTGATTCCTTATCGATAGCGATAAAAAAAGCAGAAGATGATCTTCTGCTTTTCGATTAAGACTTTACGGTGTATGGCCTTTTTAGCCGTTAATCGCGCACAAAATTGATGTGATGAACATGAATATTGTATTTCTCAATAATCACTTTGGTCGCATGCATACTTTTGATTCGTTGTTCAGAATCTAAAGCGGCTGCCATTACTGATTCGTTTTCGTAGCTGTGTTGCATCATCAGCAGTAAATTCTTATGGCTTTCAGCTTCAATCGCTTCTGGCTTATTTAGTGTTAGCCCTTGGTTATTCGGGAATGTGCGAATAATAGGTGCTACTTCGTTTTCCATGTATTGGTAGAAGTCTTGTTTTTGTTCTTCAGTTAAATCAGCTTCGAAAAAAGCAGTGCGAAAAATAGTCATGGTGGTTCCCTTACAGTTCAAAGCCAGATTGGTTAGCGATAGATTTTAATGTTGCTTTTGCTTGTTTGATATCGTCTAACCAGTTGTCGTTTTGTGCCCACATTTCAATCACTAATGGTGCGCTGTAATCAATTTCAGCCAGTGTTTTGAAAATTGCAGGGAAGTCGACTTGGCCTTCGCCGATAACAAGATCTCGGAACTGACCTTTGCAGGTTTCTGAAACTCGTAGCGTGTCTTTTAGGTGAACTTGCACTAGGTGATCACGGCTCAGCTTAAGCTCTGTACACACGTCGTAATTCCAACCAGAAATATTGCCGACATCTGGGTAAGCCATGAAGTAAGGCGATGGGATCTCTCGCTTTAACACTTCAAACTTGCTCAGTGAGTTCAGGTACGGAGTATCCATAATCTCAACACCCAACATGATGCCTGCGCGTTCTGCCATTTTGGTGGCTTGCTGCATACCTTCAATGAAGCGAGCGTGTGTTTCAGCCGATTGCGGCTCGTAGTACACATCGTAGCCCGCCATTTGAATACAGCGAATACCAAGCTTGTAAGCTAATGAAATCGCTTTTTCCATGATGATCAGCGATTCAGTACGAATAGCATCATCCATTGAGCC
The DNA here is from genome assembly GCF_024347455.1 of Vibrio echinoideorum. NCBI lineage: Bacteria > Pseudomonadati > Pseudomonadota > Gammaproteobacteria > Vibrionales > Vibrionaceae > Vibrio > Vibrio echinoideorum. The sequence continues at coordinate 1,670,707 of NZ_AP025484.1, read as the reverse complement.
AAACGGAAACTTACGGTGTGCGCTTAGGCACATGGATTGGAAAGGCATTTGGTGCTTTTCACATAGACGGCGAAGCTCATAAATTTCTTCGTCTGACCAATCTAAACGAGCGCGGCGCTCATCGGTTTCATCCACTGAAATTTCTACAAAGTCGAAGCCAGCTTCTTTGGCGTGAATCAAACGCTCTTCCCATGTAAGGGTGGTTGGCATCGCTTTTTCGTAAATACCTAATCTGAATTTGTTTTTAGAATCAAACATTCTTTTTCCTTAAAAGAGTTGTTGTTCTATACGCGTTGTTATGTCTTGAATTCTGCTAGCGATCTCTTCGTAGCCGAGAGCTTTCATTTTTGGCGTAAGTGAAGAGACACTAACCGCGTATACAGGAGAATTGTTCTTGTCAAAAATAGGGACAGCAACACAAGAAATACCCGCTTCGTTCTCTTCATCATCGAGCGCATAACCACGACTCTTAATTTTATCGAGAACACCAAAAAACTGAGACTTGTCGAGAATCGTGTTTTCAGTTAACGGCTTCATCGTGCTGACATTGCGTTTCCAATAGGTTTCTCGAACGCTCTCAGAGCTAAATGCTAAGTAACATTTTCCTGCCGCTGAGCAGTACATTGGAGAATGCAGCCCTACGTAGGTTCGAGTTCTAAAGGAAGAATTAACGGGTTCAAACTTGTCTTTAAAAATGATGTTGTCAGCATCAAAAGAGAGGAAGTTAACCGTTTCATTCACATCGTCGAGTAGCTCAGATAGGTATGGCTTAACGGTGCCAGTGACATCAGAGTTGATAGCAGCGTGTCCAAGCTGAACCAACTTCATTGTTAAGCGATATTCTTTACCTGAACACATTTGAGCAACATAACCAGAGGCTTCAAACGTTGCTAAAATACGGTGGACAGATGACTTGTTGAAGCCAGTCCCTTCAGACACTTTTTGTAGCGAAACGCCATTAGGATAATTCCCAAGGAATTCCAATACGGTCAGTGCTTTAGACAACGATTTAATTTGCTCACTCATATATGTGCTACCAGTGTTTACCTATTTCAGTATGGAAGTTTTCTGCGATGTCACGTCCATTGCTACCGGCTAACGCTCGGCCAGCAATAAATGACTTTGCAGACAGATTCTTAAACAAATGCAGATCGTCAGGAACAATACCACCAGTGATGGATAGTTCAATTCCAATATCCGATAAATTCTGCATTTTATGTAAATCTTCTTCGGTCCAGCTCACACCAGCAAGTTCCGCATCACGAGAACGGTGATAAATTGCTTGTTTAATGCCCATGTCGAACCAAGCTTGCGCATCTTCCATTGTCCAGTGTCCGTACAGCTCAATTTGCACTTCACCGCCTAATTCATCGGTTACTTTTTTCGCTGAACGGATAGTTTCGATGTGTGCTGCCGCACTGACGGTGACCCAGTTAGCACCAGCATCCATCGCCAGACGCGTTAAAATAGCGCTGGCATCGGTGATTTTCATGTCACACACAATGATGTGATTTGGGTATTTTTCTCGTAGGATTCTTACGCTGTCTACGCCATGAGCGAAGGCTAAAATAGTTCCAATTTCAATTACGTCTAACTTATCGGCAACATGCTCAATTGAGGCTAATGCTGTGTCGATGTCTGTCGCATCAAGTGCCATTTGTAGCAACGGCTTCGGTGATTTGAACAGGGGCTTAGATGATTCTAATAAAGATTTAGATGGTTTTAATACGGTGCTAGGCATCCATTTCATCCTCAAATTGTTTAAACAACTGCACCAGTCTTTGATAGTGCTTATATTTCTTTTGGTAAGTGTCGTAGTGTTCAGGATTCGGTTCGACATGTGACGCAGAATTAGTGATGGTTTGAGTACATTCTTCTAATGAAGCGAACTCACCTGCGCCGACCATTGCCATCATTGCAGCACCTAATGAGCCCGTTTCATCAACGTCTGATATTTCAACGGTCATTCCGGTAAGGTCCGCCAGCATTTGCATCCATACAGGGCTAGATGCTGGTCCGCCTGTCACTTTCAGTATGTTGGCTTTTGGAAAGCGTTGACGCATACGTTCAAGGTGAATGTTGTGACAGAATAAAATGCCTTCCCAAATCGCTTGAATTAGGTGGCCTTTGGTATGGTGTGATTGCAGACCATAGAAGCCTGATTTTAGGCCGAGTCCTTGGTTAGAGCCGTAAAGGAATGGTACGAAGTAGACACTGCTTGATGCTGGGTCTAATGCTTCCACTAAGGCTTGATTTTGCTGGTGGTTAAGCTGGCCACTTTCACCAAGGTAGTCAGCAAACCATTCATAGTTACCCGCTGAAGTCGGGCTCGCCTCATGAATAATGTACTCGTTATCGACGGCGTAATGGCCGTAAACAAAGTTGTGGCTCTCTTGCGTGACTTCCTTTGATATGCCAGATGTTACCGCCCATGTTCCCATTACGTAATTCAGGGTATCTTCTGAAGAGTTGATTCCAGAACATATCGCGGTAGACACCACATCAAACAAACCGCCGAACACAGGTGTACCTATTGCTAGACCGGTTTCATTAGCAACGGCCGCAGTGATTTTCCCTGCTTGCTGTTGAGGTTTTACAACGGGTGGTAGCGCGTCCCAAATTTCTTCGATACCAAAGGTTTCCAGAAGTGCTCTGTCATACTCACCCGTAATGGAGTTGAAAAAGTTACTCTCTGAAATATTGGTGAGCTCTGCAGCCACTTCGCCCGTTAAGCGATAGCGAAGGTAGTCGTGAGACATCATCACTGCGCCAATGTTGTTGTATCGTTCGGCATCGTTTTCTTTGATCCAGCGAATAATCGATACAGGGTGACCTGTCCAAAGCGTTTGCAGTGTGGTTGGATAGATCTCTTGTGCTTTGCCTTGCTCTAGCCACTCTTTAACGATAGGCAGTGAGCGAGAGTCTGACGACATAATGCCGTGGCCAAGGTTTTGTCCTTTTTTATCAAGAAGGTAAACGCCTTTGCCTTGGGCTGAAATACTCAAGCCTTTGATAGAGGTTGGTTCTACTTTTGTGGCCTCTAAAAGTTGTGTAATAACGTCAACCGCGTTTCCCCACAGAGCGTCGAGATCGCGTTCTACCCAGCCTTGCTTTTCATTAATGACACTTGCAGATACACGGGCAAGACCTTGTTGCTCGCCTTTTGCGTCAAACAATGCGGCTTTCATAAAAGTGCCGCCAGAATCAATTCCAATGTAGTAATTCATTATTTGGCTTCCAGTAAATCGTTGTGAATCTTCACCACCAGTTTTCTAACGGGCTGGCTGTCATCATTTTCAATATTGGTGATATGCACGATATTTGGCGTGAACAAATAAAATTGATTGCGTTTGGCATGAATGAAGCTGAGTTCAATTCCTGGATATTCGTAAAACTGAAGGTCACGTTCTTGGTTATAAGGGTGTGCGTTGCTGTGTTCACCAGTGTCCATAGCCCATGCCATTACTTCAGAACCTTCCAGAATGATCTGTAGATCAGAATGGTATTTATGGACTTCAGGTTGGAAGTTTCCTAAAGGTTCTTTGTCGTATTCCAATACAACAAACCATGCTTGTTTTGAATCAAAGCCAGGAAGCTCATGGCGACCTAATGCGAGTTTTTCTTGGTCGAGGCTGTTCAAGTACTCAAGCACGTTTTGAATAACGACAGGGTACGACTTGCTGATCTGCGTAGGTTGAGTATTTCCGACTAACATAAAAATTCTCTTTAAATATAAACAGCTTAATAAAGCCGATGCTTTAAATTAATGGGCACAAAATAGGTCTTGTAAAAGCGTCGCTAACCCTGTCTTATCATCATTGTTTTTAGGCGTGATCAGGTTGGCTGAGCTTTTTACGGTGTCATCTGCGTTTTGCATTGCGATGCCAAGCCCTGCTGCTTTAAGCATCGAAATGTCATTGTGGTTATCACCAATCGCGACACACTGCTCTAGGCTGATACCGAGCGGCTCAATGTAGCGGGTTAAAGCATTACCTTTGCTATTGCCTGTTGCTGCGAAATCGACACGATCAATCCAAGATCGCTCGCCATTGAAGTTCTCTTTCACAAAAGGAATCTCTGCGAATGTGTTTACTTCACCTTCAACGACAAACTTCCACACATACTCTGAAATTTGTGCTTCATGTTGGAAATCGTCGACCTTTTGAATGTTTGGTCGCTGGCTTTCTGGAAAGGTTTGAGACCACGTCAGTAGCGCTTCCATGTATTCAATAGGACGTGCTCTCGAGTAGAGCATTGCATCACGTACATACATCACCATCTTCAGATCATGAGCTTGAGATAGGGTGATAAACTCAGCCGCAATTTCTTTGTCGATGGCGTTTTCTTGAATGACCGTATCGTTCTGGTAATCAAAGATGTAAGTGCCATTGCAACAAATTATTGGAGTCGATAAACCAAGCTGATCGTAATAAGGTTTTGCCGCGACATGATGGCGACCCGTAACGATAACCACATGAGTGTGTTGAGCGACTTGTTTGATCGTCTCGACTAACTCTTGGCTAATCGTGTGCTGCGAGTTGAGCACCGTGCCATCGAGATCGAGAGCCAGTAGCTTATGCGGTGATGACTTGTGCATGTGCGAGGCCTTACTTCTGTCCGTAGTATGAATTCTTACCGTGTTTACGGTTGTAATGCTTATCGAGTAGCTCTGGTTGAATGGCTGCTTCTGGACTGATGGCGCGAGTGGCTGTTGCCATGGCTGCAATCTCTTCCATTACGACAGCATTGTGTACAGCGTCTGAACCATCCTTTCCCCATGTAAATGGTGCGTGTCCTGCGATGATGACACCTGGCATTGCCTGTGGGTCGATATCGCGTTGCTCGAATTCTTCGATGATCACTAAGCCAGTGTTTTTCTCGTAGTCAGACTCGATCTCAGATTTTGTTAGTAGGCGAGTGCAAGGTACATCACCGTAGAAGTAATCGGCGTGTGTAGTTCCAAGCGCTGGAATGTCTCGGCCGGCTTGTGCCCAAATGGTGGCGTTGCGAGAGTGTGTGTGAACAATGCCGCCAATGGTTGGGAAGGCTTTGTAAAGTTCAACGTGCGTAGCCGTGTCGCTTGAAGGGTTCAGCTTGCCTTCAATGCGATTGCCTTCTAAATCGAGAACAACGATGTCATCTGCCGTCATTACATCGTATTCAACACCTGACGGTTTGATTGCAATCACGCCACGTTCGCGATCGATTTCAGAGACATTGCCCCAAGTGAAAGTCACTAAGCCATATTTAGGAAGTTGCAAGTTTGCTGCGAACACGCGTTCTTTTAATTCTTGGTATGTTTGTTGTTCTTGAGACATTGTGTTTGCCCATGTTGTATTGAGTTAATGACGAGCGGATTGCCTAGCTAAATTCCCTCGCTAAAAAAGAGGACTAGGCAATCGCACTCAATTGCGTTACTTGGCTGCTAGCTTGATCTTGTTGATCATCACGTCGCCATTTTTCTCGATGTAAGCGCTCCAAACCGGTTGGATAGCTTGTTGGAAAGCAGCGCCATCAACGTCACGGTTAACTTGCATACCGTTCGCTTCTAGTTGAGCAATCATCTTGTCTTCTTTCTGGATGCTTAGCTCACGTTGCATTGCAACTGCTTCAGCAGAGACTTCTTCGATAATCTTTTGCTCTTCATCCGTTAGCTTGTCGAACTTACGTAGGTTCATAGTAAGAACCAGTGGCGAGTAAGCGTGTTGTGTAAGGCTTAGGTATTTTTGTACTTCATCAAACTTGAAAGACAGCGTTACAGAAATTGGGTGGTCTTGAGAGTCAACAACGCCTGTTTCAAGTGCAGTATAAAGTTCAGATACTGGAAGTTGCTGCGGGTTAGCACCGAGCTCATTGAACATGTCGTTTAGCGCTTTCGAGCCATTCACACGCATTTGTAGGCCTTCAACATCTGAAGGAACACGAATAGGTTTTTCGTTGTTGGTCATGTTGCGGTAACCATTTTCAGGGAAACCAAGACCTTTAAGACCGAATTTTTCAAAGTTCGCTAACACTTCTTTACCCGGCTCGCCATCCAGTACTTTGTATGCTGTTTGACGATCTGGGAACATGAACGGCAGAGTGAAGGCTGCTGATTCAGGCATTAGGCCGTTGTAGTTGTTCAAGCCAACCATCGCTAAATCAACGATGCCAGCGCGTGAACCATCGATCATTTGCTTATCACTGCCCAATTGACCTTGTGGGTAGATGTTTACTTTGATTTCGCCGTTTGAACGAGCTTCAACTTCCTTCTTAAAGAACAAAGATAGGTCTTGTTGCAAGTCTGACTCTGGTGCAGCGTGCGCCAGTTTTAGAGTCGTAGCGGCAAAAGCGTTAGCGCTCATAGCGATTGTGGATGCGATTAGAGTGAGTTTTAGTAGGGTTTTCATTATTATTTTCTCCGTCGAGGATTAACCAATGACAAACGACATTGGCACAGTGATGATGCCTGGGAAGATGACAAACAGTGTGAGCAGAGCCATGTAAGCTGCGATGAAGGGCAATACACCTTTCACTGCGGTCGACATTGGTACTCTCGCTACACCACACACTACGTTTAGTACGGTGCCTACAGGAGGCGTAATCAAGCCAATTGAACAGTTAATAACGAACAGTAGGCCGAAGTACGTTGGGTCAATTCCAGCCATCTTGATGACAGGCATTAAAAGGGGTACAAGGATTAGAATCGTTGGGCTCAAGTCCATAACCATGCCGACACAAAGTACGAGCAACATAATTACTGCCATTAATAGGCGTGGGCTATCCACCAGTGGACCTAACATTTCTGCGAGTTGTTGAGGAAGCTGAGCAACAGTAATTAGCCACGCTGCAACCATTGCACAACCCACCAAGAACATAACCATTGCGGTCGAGCGACCTGCGTTCAGTACGATGTGGTAGAACTTTTTAATCGAGAGCTCTTTGTACACAAACGTAGAGATGAAGATTGCGTAAGTGGCGGCGACTACTGCGGCTTCTGTTGGTGTAAAGATGCCGAAGCGAATACCCACAATGATGATGACTGGCAGCATCAAGGCCCATACACCTTCTCTAAGTGCTGCGCGTTTTTCTGCTTTTGTCGCTTTTTCTGATGTTGCTAGGTTCTCTTTGCGAACTGTCCAGCGCCATACAAACATCAATGTCATACCCATTAACAGCCCCGGAACGATGCCGCCTAGGAATAGGTTTTTGATCGAGATACCGCCAGCAACACCGACAAGGATCAGAGGGATTGAAGGTGGAATGACGGGTGCGATGATACCGCCTGAAGCAAGTAAGCCCATTGAGGGTGCTTCTGGGTATTTCGCTGCTTTCATCATTGGGTAAAGAATACTGACCAAGGCTGCTGCATCTGCTACAGCTGAACCAGAAAGACCAGCAAGCAGTACCGAAGTCATGATAGCAACGTAACCCAAGCCACCTTGACGGTGTCCTACGTAAGTGGTTGCTAGGCGAACAATACGCTGTGACAAACCACCCGATGCCATGACTTCACCCGCAATGAGGAAGAATGGAATGGCAAGCAGAGTGAAGCTGTCGACACCATTAATTAAAGACTGCGCAAGAATGTCTGCACTAAAGAAGTCCATGTGAAGCATCAGCGCCATTGAAGACAGTAACAGTGCAAATGCAACAGGAAGACCAAGTAAGATTGAGACAATCAATACCGATAAGAAAATGGCTAACGTCATTATTCTTTCTCCTCATCTAAGCTATCTAGCTGCCAGTCGGGCTTGAAGATTCGCATAAAGGCAATCACGCCCATTAACAAACCTGACACCACACCGGCTAAGTAAAACAATGCTGAAGGAAGCCCTGTAAGCTGAGAAATATCTGACCAGTTAGACATCATTTGACGGTATGACCCGACGTAAAGCATGCCTACAGAAATCAGTACTATTACCCAGCAGATGCGTCTTAATACGGGTACTGCTTTTGGGAAAAGTCGTTCAGAAAATTCCGCAACCGCGAGGTGTTCACCTCGGCGCAGCACAACGGCAGCACCGAGCATGACAACCCATACAAGACCAAGGCGAGATAGTTCTACAGAGGGACGAAGACCAGAAGAAAAGCCATAACGTAAAACTACGTTAGTAAATACGAGCGCAACCATGCAGGTCAGAATGACCGCCATGATGACATCGATACTTTTCCAAATACTCCTTAATACACTTTGCATAAAGCTTTCCCTACCTTTGGCTAATTACAGAGACGTAATTTGTTCCCAAATTCCATCGTTAATTTCAATGCCGCCAGCTGCTTCGTGTTTCTTGATGAAGTTTTCAATTTCAGAACCGGCAATCATCACTGAACCCGTTTCTGCAGGCTCTGACTCAAGTACGTAATCGCGGATGCGCTTCATCTCTTGTGCGTAAGTGCTTTGATCCATGGTCTTGCTTAAGTCGATAGCGATAAGGAATTGAGAGACACCAAACTCGCCACCCATATCTTCTGTTAGTGCTGGTACTGAGTGGCCACCAGTAATCGCCGTTAGCATCATGTCGAGTACGATTGCCATTGATGAACCTTTCCAAAAACCCATTGGAAGTAGGCGTTTATTTTCCCAAAGTACATGCGGGTCTTTGGTGAGTTCACCTTCGTTGTCAAAACCTCCGACAACGGGCAGTTCTTTGTCAGCAAGCACGAAGTTTTGTAGCTGGCCGTAAGAAAACTGGCTCATTGAGCAGTCCACAACGACTGGCGGATCGCCCGCAACCGCCATGATGAGAGGGTTTGAACCAATACGGTGATCTTTACCACCCCATGCTGGCATTACCGCAATTGAGTTGGTTGAAGCGATACCTGCGAAACCTTCGCGCGCCATTTTTAGTACATAAGCACCACCACGCATCCAGTGGTTAGAGTTACGCATGCCGACCATGCCAATGCCGTAATCGCGTGCTAGTTCCATTGCTCGTTCTGCACAGATAAGTCCGTTAAGAACACCGGGGCCGTAGTTGCAATCCCATTGCTCTAAAGCACCCATGCTGTTTACGCATTCTGGCTCTGCATTTAGTTTGATTTGACCTTTGTCTACTTGGTCAATAAATACAGGGAATCGGTTGATGCCGTGTGAGTAAGTGCCTTCATTTGCCATCTCTACGAATCCAGCCGCAAGCTTGGTTGCCATCTCTGGTTTCATGTCGCGAGCTAAAAGAATTCGCTCGTATTCTTGTTGTAGTTTTTCTGTTGATACTAAAGGCATCTGTGTTCTCCGATAAATTGAATTCCATAATACGGAATCAATTATTGTGATTATTCCGAAAAAATACTGTGAGCAAAGTTATGAAATAATTCCTTATTAAGTTTTTCTCTAATAACTGTTAACTGGTTAAAAAGTGAAACAAAAAGATTCAAAGATTCCGCAATGTGGAACAATTGATGTGACCTATATTGGGTTTCAATTAAATATGCGTGGCAAATTGGACATTGTTTCGACCCAACTTTGCAAAAATCGGAGGGATTAGTGAACAGTAACTTTACTGATCACACTTTTACCGTCGTCGAAACTAAAGAAGCGTCACAACAAATGGTTGTTTTGGGCTGTTCTGGTAGAGGGCGTTTTATACTATTTGATGGGATTTCTCTGTTTTAAGTTCATCTACAACTCTCAACGGAACGACACTATGAAAATTGTTATTGCACCAGACTCCTTCAAAGAGTCTTTATCTGCCTTATCGGTGGCAGCGTGTATCGAAAAGGGCTTTCGTGAAATTTCCCCAGACGCTGAATACGTAACATTGCCTTTGGCCGATGGCGGTGAAGGGACTGTGGATGTATTGCTCCAAGGGCTTGTTGGTGAAAAGCGACATAGCCAAGTCGAAGGGCCGTTAGGGCAACCAGTCAATGCAGAATGGGCAATGCTAGAACCGTCGGATCAGAATCCTAAGAAAACGGCTTTAATTGAGATCGCCGCTGCCTCTGGTTTGGATTTACTTAAATCAGAACAGCGTAACCCGTTAATAGCTTCTTCATTTGGTACAGGGCAATTGATCTTAGAAGCCATTGAACAAGGTGCTGAGAGCATTATTTTAGGATTGGGTGGCAGTGCGACCAACGATGGTGGTGCAGGTATTGTTCAAGCGTTAGGTGGAGGCTTGTTAGTTAGTAAAGGGCAAGATGGCAAAGGGCAAGATAGTACTGGACAAGAGCTTGGCCGAGGTGGTGCTGCACTTGCAGAATTAGCATCAATAGATCTTACAGGTTTGGATTCGCGCTACGCAGATGTCGAGTTGATTGTGGCATGCGATGTTGATAATCCTTTGTGTGGTGAAAACGGTGCTAGCCATATATTTGGTCCGCAAAAAGGAGCGACACCTGAACAAGTCTTAATGCTTGATAAGGCGCTTGCGAATTTTGCTCAAGTCGCAGAAACGCAAGGTTGTGTAGACGGCGGTGAATCCGTTCAAAAGCGTATGGGTTATGGTGCGGCTGGTGGCTCGCCGATGGGACTTGGTTTGCTATTCAACATGCAAATTAAACCCGGTATCGAGATGGTACTGGACGTTTTGCAAGCCGATGATGTGTTGAAAGGTGCCGACCTTGTGATTACCGGTGAAGGGCAGATGGACAATCAAACTCTGCAAGGAAAAACACCTTATGGCATTGCCAAACGTGCGAGCTTACAGGGCATTCCAACCATAGGAATTGCCGGATCTTTAGGCACCGAAGTAGAAGCGCTTTACGGCGAAATGAGCAGCTTGTTTGGGACTGTAAGATCGCCACAAACTTTAGAAAAAGTATTACAAGAGGCGGAGCTTAACTTAACAAGAACGGCAAGAAATATCGCAGCGACTTTACGGTTAGGTCACAAAATATCTCAAAAATAGTGGGCTTCTACGAGGTAGGCTGCGCCTAGTTTTGGTTTGCTGCGTGTTGTAAGTTTATGATTATTATATTGTAAATATTCTTATCAATATTAAATGATTATGATTTAGATCATTAACTTGATAGGTTTTATCCATGATAACGATAATTACAAACGATTATATTTTACTTTGAGTCAGGCTTATTCTATATCCTTAATTGCTGCGTGGTTTTGTGTGATGAATAACCACCATACAGAAGTGAAGGTGCAGCAAAGATGCTGTACCTAAATGGTAATAAGGAATTGATGATGAGTAAAAAACTAACTACAGCTGCGGGTTGTCCTGTTGCTCATAACCAGAATGTTCAAACTGCGGGTAAACGTGGTCCTCAACTTCTTCAAGATGTTTGGTTTTTAGAAAAGATGGCGCACTTTGACCGCGAAGTCATTCCAGAGCGTCGTATGCACGCGAAAGGTTCAGGCGCTTACGGTACGTTTACTGTTACGCATGACATCACCAAATACACCAAGGCAAAACTGTTTTCTGAAATAGGTAAAAAAACAGACCTGTTTGCACGTTTTACGACAGTTGCGGGTGAGCGTGGTGCCGCTGATGCTGAGCGTGATATCCGCGGCTTTGCATTGAAGTTTTATACTGAAGAAGGCAACTGGGATATGGTGGGTAACAACACGCCAGTATTCTTCCTTCGTGATCCTCTTAAGTTCCCAGACTTAAACCACGCGGTTAAGCGTGACCCTCGCACCAATATGCGCAGCGCGAAGAACAACTGGGATTTCTGGACTTCTTTGCCGGAAGCTCTACACCAAATCACTATCGTGATGAGTGACCGTGGTATCCCTGCGACTTACCGTCACATGCATGGTTTTGGTAGCCACACGTTCAGTTTTATTAACGCAGACAACGAGCGTTTCTGGGTGAAATTCCACTTCAAATCTCAGCAAGGTATTAAAAACCTGTCTGATGCAGAAGCCGGACAATTAATCGGTAATGATCGCGAAAGCCACCAACGCGACTTGTTAGACAGTATCGACAACCAAGACTTCCCTAAATGGACGTTGAAAGTGCAAGTGATGCCAGAAGCGGATGCAGCGAAAGTGTCTTATAACCCGTTCGATCTGACTAAGATCTGGCCTCATGCGGATTACCCATTAATTGAAGTGGGTGAGTTTGAATTGAACCGTAACCCACAAAACTTCTTCGCTGAAGTTGAGCAGTCGGCATTCAATCCTGCCAACGTGGTTCCGGGTATCAGCTTCTCACCAGACAAGATGCTGCAAGGTCGTTTGTTTGCTTATGGTGATGCGCAGCGTTACCGTTTGGGTGTTAATCATCAGCATATCCCAGTGAACGCACCTCGTTGCCCAGTACACAGCTACCACCGTGATGGTGCGATGCGTGTTGATGGTAACTTTGGTAGCACATTAGGTTATGAGCCAAACAACGAAGGTCAATGGGCAGAGCAACCAGATTTCGCAGAACCAGCATTGAACCTCGATGGTGCTGCGGCACACTGGGATCACCGCGAAGATGAAGATTACTTCTCACAACCGGGTGACTTGTTCCGTTTAATGACACCAGAGAAGCAAGCGATTCTGTTTGATAACACTGCTCGTAACCTAGGCGGCGTACCAAAAGAGATTCAACTGCGTCACCTAAGACACTGTTACAAAGCCGACCCTGCATACGGTGAAGGCATTGGTAAACTGCTTGAAATCGACGTGAGCGAATTTAAGTCGTAATCAATAAACTCGTTTAAATAGTTGAAAGGCCGTTGAGTGAATCACTCAGCGGGCTTTTTTGATCATGCGAGTATTAGTTGGCCTCTATTCGCGATCCATGTGAGTAGTGCGAATTCCCTGAAGTTCAGCACCATTTCTACTGATAGTTTTTACCTATCGAATTGATAAACATATCCCATTATCTTTATAAGATGGACGGGATTATCCTACGGCTATCAGTTTATAAAGTAATAGAGTTTGAGATGAGTAAAAGCGCATTAATTGTTGAAGGTGGGGCAATGAGAGGCATCTTCGCAGCCGGAGTGTTGGACGCCTTTATGCAAGACGATTTCCGTCCTTATGATTTTGCTATTGGCGTTTCTGCGGGCGTGTCGAACCTTGTTGGTTACTTATCTCAAGCGCCTAAACGCAGCTATCATGTGATTACCACGATGGCGACTGACAAGACGTTTTTTAACCCTGCTCGCTTTGCCAAAGGGGGTAACTTGGTGGACGTTAAGTGGTTGTGGGATGAATCAAATCAACGTTATCCCCTAGATTGTGGTGAACTGTTTTCAAGTATCCCACTCATTGCTGCTGTAACAAATGTCGATACGGGCAGTGCAGACTACTATCATATCAAGCCAGAAAACCTTTCTAACGTGGTGGAAGCGACCACCGCTTTACCTATTGCTTACCGCGAAACGCCGTGCTTCTCTGGTGGTTGTTATACCGATGGTGGTGTAGCCGATTCAATTCCGGTTCGTGAAGCCTATCGTCGCGGCGCACGAGACATTACGGTGATTCTTTCTCATCCTTTGAGTTACCGAATGAAGCCTCAAAAGCACCAATGGATGTTGAAAAAACTATTAAAGAAATTCCCTCACATTGCAGAATCAATGGCAGTGCGCGCTGAAAACTACAACCAATCTTTGGAGTTCATTCGTAATCCACCAAAAGATGCGACCATCAAGGTGATTGCGCCACCTGAAGCGTTCGCGGTTAAGCGATTAACCATGGATCAAACTGTTCTGGCCGCAGGCTATTATATGGGCGTGAAGGCAGGTGCAGAACATCTGGCTATTAGAAAAGGTACCTATGGATTAGACATCGAGGATTGCCATTTCTGCATCTAGCTCTGCTTTCGATATTGGCATAACCCAAAAAGCCACGCTGTTCATCAAGAACTTGCGTGGCTTTATATTTTAGAAAGCAGTCTGCGATTAAAGTAATCCCAAACTGTAATTAATCTAGCTTGTTATTCGACGAGTTCATTGCCGCTGGTGTTGCCTGTAAAGAAGGCATCGACGCTGGTTAGCGTTGTATTAGCAATGTTGAACAGAGCATCTTTAGTTAAGAAGGCTTGGTGACCTGTGAACAACACGTTGTGACAAGCGGATAGGCGACGGAATACATCGTCCACAATCACATCGTTAGATTTGTCTTGGAAGAACAGTTCTTTCTCGTTGTCGTAAACATCAAGGCCAAGCGCGCCAATCTTGCTTTGCTTCAGCGCTTCAATGGCTGCAGTTGAATCAAGCAGTTCACCACGGCTGGTGTTGACGATCATTACGCCATCTTTCATTTTGCCAAATGCCGTTGCATCCAACAGGTGATAGTTCTCTTTGCTCATTGGGCAGTGCAGAGAAATCACGTCTGACTCTTGGTAAAGCTCGTCGAGTTCTACGTATGTAGCGCCCAGTTCTTTTGCCAATGGGTTCGGGTACGGGTCGTAGCACAAGATGTTCATGCCTAAACCTTTCAGAATACGCATGGTCGCTAAGCCAATTTTTCCTGAACCAATTACACCGACAGTTTTACCGTGGAAGTTAAAGCCCACCAAGCCCTCAAGAGAGAAGTTTGCGTCACGAGTACGTTGGTACGCTTTGTGTAGTTTACGGTTCAAGCACATCATCATACCGACTGTGTGCTCAGCTACTGATTCTGGAGAATAAGCAGGGACACGGACGACTTGCAGACCAAACTCTTTGGCTGCGTCTAGGTCGACTTTATCAAAACCTGCACAACGCATCGCAATCAGTTTAGTGCCGCCTTTTGCTAGAATCTCTAACACATCTCGCGATAGGTCATCGTTTACAAACGCACAAACGACTTCGTTGTCGTGCGCCATTTTTGCTGTTGTTGTAGTGAGTCGAAAATCGTGAAAATGAAACTCAGCGTTGAGTTCGCCTTTTGCAAGTTCGAATGATTTTTCGTCGTATGACTTTGAGCTAAAAAAAGCAATGTTGAGCATAGCTTCCTCTCTTACCTAAAATGTGAAGACCCAAAATTTTATTATCTAAAACCGGGTTCAAACTAATAACTCTGTTCAGTGTGCTAGAGTTTTTTTGTCTTGTCTATCACCATTAGCCATTGTAATTATTATGGTTAATTGGGCTTGTTCTTCGTTTTTTAAACATTGAAAATCGCATTACGAAGTAGCTAGCTCATAAGTTCATTCATATTGAATCGATCTTACTTTCGAGTATTAAACATTTTCTTGGCCTCTTTTTCTGACCAGAAGTTAATATTGAATTGAGCATCGTCACTAAGTTCAATACGGTGCCAATATTGCGGAGGGCTTGTCGCAAATTGCCCGGCATTGATGACAACGGTGACTTCTGGTTCTGTCGCATCTGCGTCTGCAAAACCGTGGTAGGTAACTGTACCTTCCATAACACATAATTGACCGAATACACCCTCAGCGGTGTTGTGGTGACTGATTAACGCGGCAGGCACGTTGTCTTTAGTGAAGAATGGTGTTGAACGTTGAATCTTCCAATGTGAAGGAATGCGTAAATGACTCATATAAAACCTCTCAGACTTTCATATTTTATGTAATGGACGTATCAAGTGCACTATTGCCCCTCAATACTTGTTAACTTTATTACCAGTAGTTTTCGCTACTAAATTGACCTGGCTTCTTGCGTAAGTGTTTTTGTAATCCCAACGATGTTAGTGCTTCGCTCGTGTCTCGAACCATTTGGGGATTACCGCAAAGATAGAAGAAACTATGTCTTTGGTTGATAGTGATAGACGAGGCTCGCTCGAGGTCGCCTCCAAGTAACAAGCTTGGGATTCGTCCGCGCAATGTTCCGGTGATTGATTCTCTAGAAATAATTGGCACATACTTTAGTTTCCCTTGGAATTGATGGACAAGCTGAGTGATACGATCTCGATAAGTCAGGTCTTGTTCTGTTCTTACTGCGTGAACCAGCACAAGATTGTTGAACTGAGTTGCTTTTTCTGACCCCGCATCTGTGTCTTTCTGCTGTTGTATTTGCATACTTTCGAGCATAGATATAAACGGACCAACCGCGGTTCCTGTCGATAGCATCCATAGATCGTCTGCGATCTCAGGGATCTCATCTAATGTCATAAATCCACTAGGGTCTTTGCCGACAAATATGTCATCGCCGACCTTCAACTCATGAAGTTGAGGAGAGAGCTGGCCGTTTTGATCCTTAACAATCAAAAACTCTAAATGCTGATGACCTTTTGTGTGTTCTGGCGCATTCACCATTGAATAAACGCGTCGAACAAACTCATCTTCACTGTTGAGTAAACCCAACTTTGTGAATTGACCCGCTTGGTAGGGTGAGACTGGTGCACTGACTTGAAGCGAGAACAATTGATCGGTCCACTCTGTCTTGTGTGTTACTTTTCCTGTTACCAAACCATGAGGAATATCTGTCATATCATCACCTTTATGTAGAGAAGTTATCTCATTAAGGATACTCAACTATCTTACTTTTTGGAGTGCATGTACCATGCCAATAATGAGAATGCTTATCAATACTGAATTATTGAGAGGAATTACTTTTAATAGAGTCAAAAATACACACTTATAGTTGAGTCTTAATGACTATTTGTAGTCTTTTGGGTTCTTATTTAAAAGTTGGGTCTTGGTGGCTTTGCTATGGCTAATTTTGAATTGAGCTTGATCAATCTCAATGAGTGGTTTGACCCTTGAACGATGCAACTAATAACTGAAGAGAATAATTTACAGATGAGTATAATGGCGGCTTTCGATCTCAATATAGCCGTGTTTTATGCTTGATAATCTTCGTATGGTCTTGAATGTGTTGTTCGTGACCATTAATACTGCAATGACTGCGTTTACCGTAAGCTTCTTTGGCCTCATCAAACTGATTCTTCCAATCTCTGTTGTGCAGAAGTCATGTACTCGTCTCGCTAACTTCACATTTTGGTGTTGGGCTTCGCTCAATCTTTGGATGCTGAATGTTAATAATGATATCGAATGGCAAGTCGAAGGAGGGGAGGACATCTCGACCAAGCAGTGGTACTTGATGATGTCTAATCACCTGAGCTGGGCGGATATTGTGATTTTATCGTCAGTCTTGAAAGACAAGATGCCAATGACCAAGTTTTTCCTAAAGCATGAATTGCTGTACGTTCCTTTTGTCGGCCTGGCATGTTGGGGCTTGGATATGCCTTTCATGAGACGTCACTCACGTGAGTTTTTGATTCGTAACCCTGAGCGTCGCAATGATGACTTTGATGCAATCAACAAAGCGTGTACTAAATTCAAACTAGCACCGACAACACTGGTGAATTTTGTCGAAGGAACGCGTGCAAACCTCGACAAACTGGCGACAGCGAAAACACCATATCGACACCTACTGAAGCCGAAAACTGGCGGTGTGGCGTTTGCCTTATCGGCAATGGGCCCAATCTTGGATGGTATCGTGGATGTCACTTTGGCTTACCCTGAAAACAAAAGCTCTCCGTTTGAAGACATGCTGAAAGGTAAAATGAAGAAGGTGGTCGTGCGTATTAAATTGCATCCGATGGACGAAAACGTCAACGGTAACTACTTTGAAGACAAAGCGTTTAAGCGTCGTTTCCACAGTTGGTTGAATAACACCTGGAAAGAGAAAGACGACTATCTTGATACGGTATATGGGGTTGATACGCTCTATGAGGTTGAAACGATTGATAAGCCTGATGCGGTTCATAAAACACAAGAGCGGTAACATCAAACCAAATCGATAGCATCAAAAAAGCCGTTAGTTCAATGAACTAGCGGCTTTTTTATTGAATATTCTTTGTGATTCTAAATCGTGAAGTTAGTGCTCACTATAATCTGGTCGCTTTACAGGCAAAGTTAGATGAAGCATCAGTGAGTGCTAAATTGCTTGGTAAGCATCAATGATGTGCTTTACTTCGCTAGCCTTACCTTGCTTCTCTTGTCCTTGATGAATGCGCAAGTAGTGCTGCAATGTTTTAGCTTTGTATTGCAGTGATACTTGTTTCTGTTGTTCACAGCTCGGAGTCCAGATCTTATCGCCAACATTTGAAACCTCAGTCAGCAACGAGCTTGTTTCGTTTTCATGTCGATTGTTTCTAACCAATAGAATCTCGTAGTAACGACGGTTCTCTTCAATCAACACTTCATTGATAAGGCCAAATTTGAGTGATTTTAAATGGCTTCTCAGTTCGAACTGTTGATGTACTGGGCACAGTAAGAAATCGATCGCTTTGTCTGGATGTTGACGATGAATATCATCGACTAACTTTTGAGTTAGGTCGCCTCCTACACCCGCAATAATAACGAGATGTCGGCCCGCGTGCTTATCCAGTGGGATGGCTGCGACATCTAAGCAATAGACTTTCCACTGACTCTGCTCATGTTGCTCAACGTTGTTATCTTGAGGAAAGTAACGCCTTAGCTTGCCTTCAAGTTCGTTCATCAACGAAGGGACAATATCGACAAAGTGAATCTGAGGTGCTTTGTGATCCGACAACAGTTGAATACCCAAGAAGCCATGATCACAGCAACAATCCCAAATGTGTTGGTAATCATTGCTGACAAGAGAATGGAGTGTTTGCAGTCGGTTACTTAGCTTCATAAAGTTGGTGTCGTTATAAATGGGATGTTTTTGTGGTGAAGGCGCATTGTAATGACTTTCTATAAAAACAAAAGCACCTAGAAATTAACCCCTAGGTGCTTGAGAATTCGTTGCTTAAGAAAAGGCGTGACTCAAAGGCTATTTAAGATGCTTTCGCGACTGCTCTTATATGACCTTCCACTCTATTCCTTCCGAGCTGTTGGGCGATAAGTTTGGCCTGTTCCGCCAGAGCTAACGCTGAATCTCTTTCGCCTTCTAATTGTGAGAACCCGACACTGACACTTAACGATAGCGTGATGTTTGGCGTAGTAATCGTCTTCTCTGCAATCCTCACTCGACATTGATCCAACTGGAATTTGGCATCCTTAGCATCATTCGCTTTGAATAAGATTGCGAACTCTTTCCCACCAATTCGAGCAAGGCACAGACCTTTCGGTTTAGGGAAGTAGGAACGTATGGTTTCTGCGGTGAGTTTTATCATCTTATCGCCAATCGCTTCACCGTAGGCGCGGTTTACGTGGTCAAAGTTATCGATATCAAGCAAAGCAACATAGGTCTCTGGCTCACTTGCGTAGTTTTCCAGAGCGATATTGAAACAACTTTTGTTATCTAGCTGCGTCATCAGGTCTTTGCTGCTCAATTGGCGATGAAGCAGCAAGTTAGATAAAGAGACTTCGGTGTAATCTCTGATCATGCGCAGAATGCTCTGGCTGATCGGCAAACTTGCATTCACATAGAGAACCGCAATTAACTGTTTGCGAGAGTGCAATGGTATGCAGTAATGACGTTGATGGATTTTTAGTTTGCATGCCAACGGATCGGCGTATTTCCCGTTTCGATAAACCATGGTGTCCGGTGGAAAGCGCTCCGCAAGGGCTTTATCGCAATGTACCGTTGATTTGTTCCCGTGATAATCAATGGTACTAAACGAATGGCTTTCTGGTTGATAGAGGCAAAACTGAATGCCTTTATGATACGTAAAGCTATCCAATATTGATTTTAATTCTCGCTTAAAGCTGGCGAGGTCATCGACTTTATTGAGTCGTGATAACAACACGTTTAAGCGGTAAGCCAGATAGTTTGCCCCAATCCACAATAGAAGCAATGAGCCCAGCACCACGCCCGTTAACGTGAATTGATGTGAACTGGTTAATATATCGTGGCGATCAGTCCCAGCGATGAAAACCCAGTTTAAACTGTTGTCAGCGTCGAAAACCGATATCTTAAAGTTATCTTGATAATAGTATTCGTGCAGGCCGCCAGTTTCACCTTCGGAGAGTTGCTTGCTGATGCCTGCATGATAACTAATGGATTTGGAGCCAATACGTTTCGGGTCAGGGTGGAAGACCAACCTTTCAGTTGCTCGATCGACAACAAAAACGTAACCATTGTTGAGTGTTTTAAGATCTCTTAGGCCTTGCGTGGTATGCAATAGGTCAAACTCAATCCATATTTCTTCATTCAATCTTTCTGCTGTGTGTTTAACCGCAAACACCCAACGCCCATCAGGTTTTTGATAAACGGAAGATATGTAGAAATCCTCAACGACGTTGTCTATTGAGTGCCACTGTATTGAGGCGATTTGTTCGTTCGAAAGGGGAAGGCCTCGGGTGGAAATATAGTTATGAGATTGAGGCTGATATCGGATGATATCAGAGAATTTTGGTGTTCTTTTTAGGATGTTATCGCTGAGTTCACGAAATTTTTTGTCATCAAAACTGGAATTCTTAGATGAGCCCAAGCTGGTCTCTAGGAAGTAAAGCTTGCCGAACACGGCTTCGATGTTTGAACGAATTGTTGAGCTAGCAATTCGAATATTTGACGATGATTGGTGGGTTGCTGTTGTTTCTACTTTCTCTAATTGGGCTACTGCTAGATAGAGCATTCCTCCGGTTAATAAGAGTATGTATGGTTTGAAAAGCCGAATAAGTATTTTAGGTAAAGCCATGATATCCAAGACGTTATAGATTCATTTTTATAGTATGGCAATACTAAACAGTTTCATCCATCACATCAATGCAAATGAATCCATATAAAAGAATGATTTCTGTGATATTCAGCTAACAAAAAAGCCAGCTATAAACATAACTGGCTCTTATTGATTTTGGTGTTTTATTAGGCTGACTTAGCCTTTTCTGGCGCATAATGCAAAATTGCCATTGAAGTCGGTGATAACAACATCTCCCCTTCAGCATGACCTGGTTTTACATTTCGCAGGTTGGTATCACAGATAGTTACCCAGTTTTGGTCACGATCAGTCGGTAATGAGAAGCGAGCGGGTGCGTTGGTTTGGTTTATCAGATAAATCAATTCATCACCATCTTTACCAATACCTAAGTGCAGCGCAACAGAGCTTAAACGGTTCCAATCATCATGTTCCATGAGTGTGCCATCGACACGGCTCCAGAAGATGCGATTAGAGTTGCGCTTTTCTCCACTGAACGCCTTAATAAAAGGCACCATGTATTGCTGACGTGCGGAGATCATTTCAGACAACCAAGTCTTGAAATAAGTCTTACGTTCTGAATCTTCCCAGTTAATCCAGCTGGTTACACCGTCTTGACAGTAGGCGTTGTTGTTACCCTTTTGAGTATGAGACAAAACATCGGCTGTCAGAATATGTGGGATACCAAATGCAAACAGCAGGCTTGCCATAAAGTTACGCTTCTGCTTTTCACGAGTAGCAACGACTAACAGGTTTTCGGTTTCTCCCTCAACACCGTAGTTATCTGAGCGGTTATCACCGTGCCCATCTCGGTTGTTTTCGCCATTCTCTTCATTGTGCTTATTCTTGTAAGACACAAGATCTTGCATGGTGAAGCCATCATGGTAAGTAATGTAGTTCACGGTAAGTTTGTATGGCCAGTGAGCTGCACTGTAGATATCGCGAGAGCCCATCAAACGAGTCGCAAACTCTTTTAGATAGCCTTGATCACCGCGCCAGAAGCTACGTGTGATATCGCGTAGTTTGTCGTTACATTCATTCCAACCCAGTGGGAAGTTGCCCACCTGGTAACCGTTAGGGCCTATATCCCACGGTTCTGCAATTAACTTGGTCTCTTTGAGCACTGGATCTTGAGCAACGGCTTTGAAGAATGAAGCCTCAGGGTTGTAATTGTCACCTTCGCGCCCCAATGTTGCAGCCAAATCAAAACGAAAGCCGTCGACTTGGAATTCACTTACCCAGTAACGGAGCGTATCCATGACTAAGTTCAAGGCTGATTGGTGTGTTAAGTCGACAGTGTTGCCACAACCTGTGAAGTTGGCGTAATGACAACCATGTTTAATATAGTAACGGCTATCGAGTGCTTTTAGGTTGAAGGTTGTACCGCCTTCACCGCCTTCTGCTGTGTGGTTATAAACGACGTCTAGAATGACCTCTATGCCATTGCGGTGCAGTTCACGAATCGCAGTTTTGAGCTCGGTAACGGCATCTTTTTCTGCATAGCGTGGATCAGGCACCATGAACAAGTATGGGTTGTACCCCCAGTAGTTCACTTTACCCATGTCTAGTAGGTGTGGTTCATGCATACACGCAGCAATGGGCAAAAGTTGAAGAGAGTTGATGTTTTGCTGTTTGTAGAAAGTAAGCATTTCAGGGCTAACTAATCCCAAATAACGACCTTTAGTGTTGGTCGCTATTTCTGGATGAAGTTGAGATAGGCCTTTTACATGGGTTTCAAAAAGAACAGTATCTTCACGGCCAATGCGTGGCTTTTCTACATCTTGCCAATCGAAGGTGTCATCCACAACAACACATTTCGCCATCGCAAAGCTTTTTTCATTGGTATAAGGCGTGACGTAATCAAGCGGTTCGCTGATTGCTTTGGCATATGGATCTGAAAGTAGAATAGAGCCATCATCCGTTTCCGTGATGAAACCGTATTTTTGCCCCGCTTTAATACCTTCTATGAACACATATCTGATATCTGCGTATTCATCTTCTAACGTATAGGTGGTGAATTCATCGTTCTCATCAAAAAGAGCGAGAGATAAGGATTTACAGTCAGGAGAATAAATAGAGAAGTTACAGCCAGTGTTACCTAGCGTTGCGCCTAGCGGATAAGGGCGAGCGAGCGTTCTAGTCATTGCTTGATTTCTTGTTCGTTTATCGACATCAGTGAACTATTAGTAAAAAGCTTTGTCACAATAAGGTCAAGCAACTTCACAGAATAATTATTGTTAAAAAAATAATTTACCGATGAAGTTCAAATTATATATTTGAACTAGATCGCACTTATGGTGAATAATTAGATCTGAGTGCTGTCTACTCCTCCTAGATTAAGTGATCTACCTCTTTAAAACACCGTTCTGTTTATTTTCTACTCCCCTCTCGTCCCCCTTAATTAAGTTTAGGGTGGAGGAAGTCAAACTTGTCATCCCCTCTTAATATTGACCCCGTTGAAACGAATCAGGGGAAACCCTAAACCTCTCTATCTTACGACTACCATTACTGCCTTTGGTTGCCGCAAGAGAGCAAAAATATAAAAACCTAAAATAAATCGTCCTTAATGGAGTTAAGAATGAAAAAAGTAAGTTTGATTGCTGCTGCAGTGGCGACAACGCTAGCTGCTGGCTCTGCGTTCGCTGTTGACTTTAATGGCTACATGCGTGCTGGTACTGGTATCAGTGGTAACGGTAATGGTGATGTATCAGTTAACAAAAACGGTATTGGCCGTTTAGGTAACGAGAACGACAACTACTCTGAGTTTGGTTTGGCTGAAGAACTGAAAACTGGTGAGCAAACTTGGCGCGTTGAGTCGATGATTGCTTCTGGTGCTCCAGGCGCAAATGGTTGGGAAGATTCTGACTTTAACGTTGCTCAGTTTGCTGTTAAAGCGAAAGGCGTTTTATCTTTTGACCAAGAAGCGACTCTTTGGGCTGGTAAAACATACTACCAACGTAAAGACATCCACATCACTGACTTCTACTACCTAAATACATCAGGTACTGGTGGTGGTGTTGAAAACATCTCTATTGGTGACCAAAAGCTTTCTGTTGCATTGATTCAAGATGGTGACACTGATGATTCAACAGGTTACATCTTTGATGCTCGTCTAGCGAACATTGGCCTTTGGCAAGATGCGTCTCTAGAATTTGCACTAGCGTATAACTTCGCAACTGATTCAAATGACGCAAGCGAATCTGCTGACGATGGTCTACTAGCTTCTGCAATTTTACACCAAGGAACGAGCAACGGCTTCCACCAAACTGTACTTCAGTACGGTACTAATGGTTACGGCGTACAAGCTGCAAACTTCTGGGGTTCAGGTTCGTACTACGCTCGTGGTACTGAAGCATTCAACGAAGCATCTGGTTTCCGTCTAATTAACTGGGGTGTAATGAACCTTGGCGAATCTTGGGAAATGGGTCACCAACTAGCTTACCTAGCGGGTAGCGATATCGGTGGTGCTGACAAAGATGGTAACTACACAAACAAAACTTTTGATATCGACCAGTACTCAGCTGTAGTTCGTCCAATGTACAAATGGAACGACACTATGCGTACAATCTTTGAAGCTGG
Organism: Vibrio echinoideorum; assembly: GCF_024347455.1. Lineage (NCBI taxonomy): Bacteria > Pseudomonadati > Pseudomonadota > Gammaproteobacteria > Vibrionales > Vibrionaceae > Vibrio > Vibrio echinoideorum. The sequence goes on along the minus strand of NZ_AP025484.1, from coordinate 1,646,763 downwards.
TTACAACGCTGGTGAGAAGATTTCTGACGGTGGTTTAGCTACAGAAGACTTCGGTAACGCTAAATTCACAGTAGCTCAAGCTTGGGCTATGGGTGACAGCTTCTGGGCTCGTCCTGAAATCCGTGTTTACGGTTCTTACATCCTAGATACTGAAAACAAAGATGCATTTAATGGTGACGATACTGAATACGTGTTCGGTATCCAAGCTGAAGCTTGGTGGTAAGCCACTAGCTAAAAATTCCAAACTGTCCTAATTCATAGCCGGCTTGCGTCGGCTATTTTTTTAAGGAATGTACGATTAGTAAAAAGGTTTCCTAGGTTAATTATTTTCTTTATGGTAATTAACTAAGTAAATTTCTTAAAAAAATAAAAATAAGGAAGAACTATGTATTTTCGCGCTCTGATGTTAAGTGGTTGTGTTGCTCTTGCTGGCTGTCAATCAGCTGAAGTGATGGAGCAAGTACAGGTTGCTCAAGCAGAACAAGTCAACTCTGTCTCTGGACTTCAATTTGCAAAAATGAAGCTACCTAGTTCTGCTATTTTTGACATTACGACTGATAGCCAAGTATTTAATTATCAAGATATCAACAGTCGCGTTGCAGCTATTGAGTTACCTGCGGACCGTGGTGAGTATTCAATAAAAATCACAAGCATGATCGGTGATACTGCTTTTGTTCCTCGAGCTGTAATCTATGACAAAAACGGCAAAGAACTCGAGTCTTACGGAAAAGAAGACTTTGAATACCAGAAACCTAGATTGCATTTGGGAAATAGACTGGTAACTGAGCATGATTTCTATCCGCCAACAACGGCAGAATCTGTTTATTTGATCGTATATACCGATCAGGCTGATCTTGGTGGTTTTACTGACGTCATCCATCCAGCACGTTTGGATGCAGAAGGGCGTGGTAATTACATGCCTGAAGCGAAAGATATTCCTGTACCAAACGGTAATGTCGGCAAAATAGAAGTGACTATCGATAGAGCGAGCTTCTTCTCGTTTGGTTCATCAAGCAGTGAGTCTAACGCTAAACCAGCCGCTGCTGCTAAGATCGATACGATTCAACCAGAGACGCAAACCTACTACCATAATGCAATTCAAACAGCAGTAAGTGAAGACAATATTCCTAAAGCTCTTAGCTTATTAGATGAAGCAAAAGCATTAGGTATTGAAGGCGCGCAAGAAGTTTTTGTAAAAGCCGTCAATAAAAAGTAATCAAACGGTTTGTAAAAACTGAATGATATGAAAAGAAGGGCTCCCAGTTGGGGGCCTTTTTTATTGCTTGTGATAAATGGAAGTGAAGTGTTTATATTCACTCAATACCTAATTATGAAATAACCACTGACTTACGCATAATTATAAATATCCAATGTAAGTGGAAGATATCGGCTATTTATAGCTTTGATTTAATAAAAACACTCTCACCTCTTTTACTCTTCTCGAAAAACTTAATACTGCATGCGAATTCTATGGACTAGTAGCCACTCCATTTACTGACCTTAAATTAGATTTATGGCATTTCCCCTCGATTAAACTAACAGTTCACACGAAGTCGTTATCCTTTCTACTAAGAACTAAGAACTAAGAACTAAGAACTAATACAGTTTGTACATCGTTTTAGTGAAGAGCATTAATCGATGGGAGGCAAAGGTAATGGTGTGGTGCATTTGGGTTGGAGTTTATTGAGCACAAAAAAAGGGAGACTGACGTCTCCCAAAGGCTAGCTTTCGCTGGTTTTATTATCTGTTTATTAGAATCATAAGGTTTAAGGTTTAAGGTTTAAGGTTTAAGGCTTAATTCTTGGTTACTGAAACTACGGCTTTCTCCACATTGTCATCCAACTCATGAATCGCATTCAGAGTGAATGTATAGCTGCCAGCTTCAGTTACGCTCAATTGGCAGTTACCATCAGTACCAAGATTGATAGAGCCATCGGCAAGTTCAACTGAATTACAACCAAGGTCAAGCTGTTCCCAAGTCGCGCCGCTAAACTTGAAGCCATACTCTTTTACTTCCAAAGTCTTTGTAACAGAGTAAACACCGTTGCTAATAAAGCTCATTGCCCAATCATCAACAGGTGTCCAGCCATTCATTTCGCCTCGAACATACACAGTCGTTTGGCCGTATGGTGGGATGCTAGATACATCCTTGTCTGAGTTATCAACTGGCAAACCTGCACCTTGCGCACCGTCTTGAGCTTGTACAAATACAGCGGTGGTTAATGCCGGTACTGTGAAGGTTTCAGCGGCGAAGGTTGCGCCTTTTACAATGTCATCTTCAGAATTTTGTTGAACGGTGTGGAGTGCAAAGCCGGTTGCTCCTGTGATTTTGAACGATTGAGATTTATTGGTTGAGTTTACAACAGCAACAATCGCATCGTTGGCAGGATCTAGGTTAGCACCGGCTGAAACACCATCATCGATAGACATCACGATCAGTCCTTCGACTTGATCTTCGCCAACATTACGGAAGTCGACACGCTTCATGACTTCTTCTGCAGTGTCTAAGCGGAACAGTTCACTTGAGCTACGGATTTTTAATAACTCGAGGAATTGCTGTTTAGTCAGCTCAATATCGTCTGCGTCTGGTTTAGCCGTACTGTCAGCAATGATAGTTTTGATCAGATCCCAGTTGGCACCATCTTTGTCTTCACGTGGTAGGCCAACATTCCAGTTGTTGCCCGTACCATCGAACATTACGCGGTTGTACCAGTCGCCAGAGTCGTAAGAGTCGCGCTGCATAGACTTAGAACGCAATAGTTCAGAACCCATATGGATGAATGGTATACCTTGGCCTAACATCACGGTAGATAGCGATACAGACTGCATACGAGCGCGCTCTGCAGAGCTAGTCCCAGTGGCGATCTTATAAGCGTTGTTATCCCAAAGCGTTTGGTTATCGTGTTTGGAAACGTAAGAGATGTTCTCTGAAGGCATCTTGGTGTAGCCAGCGGGCGCACCGTTGTAGTCAACGTTTTTACCCAGTTTGGTATCACCGTTGTAATCCAACAATACGTATTCTGCTAGGTTACCTGCCATGCCTAAGCGGACAAGATCTTGGTTGTGCAAACGGCCGTTTACTGAGTCTTGATCATCTTTGGTTTCTTCATTGGCAATCGCGGCGTTACCAAAGCCTTGATTGAATCGAAGTGAGTGGTTGCCTTCTGAATCGACGCCGCCATCAAATGGGCTACCGCCGCGTACTGCATCACGTAAACGGTCTGAGAAGGTACCGATTTCTGTGCCTGCCATATTGATTTGGTTAGCTTGGTCGAAGCGTGCGTTGTTTGCTACTTCGCCAAAGTCCCAACCCTCACCGTAGAACAGTGTGTTTTCGTCGATTTTACGTACTTCCGCAAGAGCTTCTACCATTACGTCTTTCGGCTGGTGGCCCATTAAGTCAAAACGGAAACCATCCACTTTATAGTCGTCAGCCCATACCTTAAGTGAATCGACCATTAATTTACCCATCATTAGGTTTTCAGTCGCAGTGTTGTCACAACAGGTCGAGTTTTCGACGCTACCCGTGTTCACGTTGAGGCGGTGATAATACCCAGGGACAATCTTATCTAGAACCGACTTATCGTTCACACCAGACGCATTGGTATGGTTGTATACCACGTCCATGATCAGCTTAAGATCCATGTCGTGTGTCGCTTTCACCATTTGACGGAACTCTAGAATACGCTTCGATCCATTAGGGTCTGTCGCGTAACTTCCCTCTGGAACCGTATAGTGGAATGGGTCGTAGCCCCAGTTGAAGCTATCAAGCATACGTAAGTCATTCATTAATGCTTGGGCGTCACCCGTTGAAGGGTCATAACCGTCTAATACAGCTTCAATGGTTTTGTTTTCATCTTCGTTTCCACACAAAGCGGCGGCTGGTTTTACATCACACAGTTTGCCAACGGTGTCGGTAATATCGACACGGCTCGCTTCATCTTCATCAACGGTCGCGATGTCAAATGCAGGTAAGATATGCAGCGTAGTTAAGCCCGCATCTTTTAAAGCTTGCAGGTGTTTTACCGACTCACGATCTGTTTCTGTGAGAGCTAGGTACTTGCCGTTTAGGCTCTTTGTGCCTAGCTTATCGCTGAAGCTAAAGTCACGAAGGTGTGATTCGTAGAGTACGTGGTCTTCGTCTTTCTTTATCGTTGGTCGTTTATATCCAACCCATCCTTCAGGCATTAATGCTGAATCATCAAGATCGATGACTTGAGAGTATACAGAGTTTTTCGACAAGCTCAGAGAATAAGGGTCTGTCACAAGACGGGTTTCGATATTGCCTGTGGTTGGGTGGTAAACCTTCACTTGGTAACGATAGTAACTGTTGACTGCATTAGACACAGCGCCAGTTGCCCAAATACCGGTTTCAGTGCTTTCCGTCATTGGAATGACTTGCGAGCTTTGAAGATCTTCGCTGTATAGGACGAGTTCAACATCTTGCGCTGTTGGTGCCCAAAGCTTAAAGGTAGCCGCACTGCCTTCAACAATCGCACCTAGTTCTTCACTCATCGCATTACCAGCATCTTCACTAGCAAATACCGCATCAAGCACACCAGGTTTTTGAACCTCAGTTGAAGAGATAACATCGCCATTGGCATTGTAGGCAACAAGAATTATCTGAGATTTTAAAATAGTGCGAAGTGTGCTGCCGTCAACATCGATTGATAAAGCTGGTAGGCTTGATAGATGACGGAAACGTTCTTTCAATTCAGAAGATAGCTCCCCGTCTTTACTTAGTTCAATTGCAGTTCCGCCGACAATTTCTTTGTCTTCGTTCATGGTGATGCTGTTATCTAATGCATAGAAGAGTTTTACAGAATCGGCATTACTAGCCGCTTCCCAGCCGATGGTGGTTGCATCTAACCAATGTGCTTTTTGGCCATCAATATTGACTGGTCTTTCTGAGATTGGGTCGTAGTACAACTCGCTGCTGCCATGGAAACCGAATACACCTTGTGAGTCGCCAAGCTTAGTCAGTTCGACTTTCGAATTCGCACTACCGAATGCTTTTTCATCGTCATTGTGCAGGATGAAGTTCATACACTTGTAAGGGTCAGAGGCATCAGGGTCGACTTTTAAAACGTAATAAGCGCCATAGGTATCACTGATACCATTAAATTCGTAAGGTGCATCCCAGCTGGTACCACTTTCGCTAAGACCCATCGCGATTAAGTCGGTGCTGGTACAGCCTTCGCCGTTCCAAAGGTGTAGCCCCCAGCCATCGTAAGTCGAACCAGAAGTGCTTGCAGCCGCAACATCGCGTTTGTAGTAAACAACGACTTCGTTTTCGCCTGCTTTATATAAACCACTGTCACTACCGTTTGAATCTGAGTCGCTGTTATTGTCACTACCGCAGCCTACAATTAATGTTGCTGTGATCAGAGGTAAAATAGCTTTGGCTAAAGTAGAACGTTTGAAGTTTCTCTTATTTGCAATATTAAGGGTACTTTGTCGAGTTGTTTTATTATTGAGATTTATTACGTTCACGTTTTGATATCCATATTTCATTTTTTATGAAGATGAATATCCTAGCCTTAACGTAGGTCAACTATTTGTGATGATTATATGTAAAGTTATTTTTAATACGTAAATATAAGAAACCTAGTGCCAATGTCACGTTTTGTATTCCATTAATGTTAAATTAGTTGGACCAATAACTCATTTAATTATTATCAAAAACATAAGGCGTAGAGAGTAGGAGTAGATAATAAGGATGAGAACTCATCCTTATTTATGTGAGGAAGATATCAAATTGAGTCGATGTTATTTTTATTGGTAAATTAAGTATCCTGTCCACTGTGTTTATTATCAATTAATATCTAGTATTGAATGATATATCGTTAGTTTAAAAATAGTACCCACGTCAAAGAGCTTAGTGGTTTTAATTCAATGAGAAAATGACCCACACCACCCACTATATCTAATGTTTGCCGTTGAACGCCTTCAATATGTTCATCTAGCAAGTAATTGCCATCCGCTATTTTGAGCTTTTGGACAACATCGCCTGGAATCTTTAAGTGAATACTCTCAGTGGCGTCCTGGCTGAAATTTGCGGCAACAATGGTGAGCTCTTGGTTGTCATAGCGCAGGAATGCGTAGACCGAATCACTCAGATTATTGCTTTGATGTAAGTCTCGATATTCACCAGTCATTGAAGAGTGCTTAAGCGAAAAGTTCATGACCTTCTGATAGAAGCATCGCAACTGTTTTTCGTTGTTGTTTAATAATCCGCCATCGAACGCACCATGGTTCATCCATTTTTGGTGCTGTGGGACTCCGATGTAATCGAATATAGAGGTACGTGAGGGTTGTCCAAAGCCTGCATTTTCCGCCCCCGGTTCGCCAACTTCTTGTCCAAAATAGATCATGGTCGGTGAACTGCTTAATAATGCGCTGACGAGCATTGCAGGCTTTACGATATGTGGATTGCCAACAAACTCTGGGGAAGCGATGCGTTGCTCATCATGGTTATCCAAGAAATGCAGCATGTGATGTTCAATATCCATCATCTGATGTTGGATATCGGGGATGATTGCCGTTGAAGCCTTGCCTTGCATTATGTCTTTTAGACCGTCATAAAGGTCAACTTTATCGTACAGGTAGTCCATTTTTCCTAGGTGAATATAGTCGCGGTACAAGTCCGGCTGATAAACCTCTGCCATTAAAAAGGCATCTTGGTTTTCCATCTTTATCGATGAGTTGAGGTAACTCCAGAATTCGACGGGTACCATCTCTGCCATGTCGTAGCGAAATCCATCAACGCCTTTTTCTAACCAAAACAAGGCTATGTCTCGGAATTTAACCCAAGAGCTAGGCACATCAACAGATTCCCAAAAGCGGAAATGATCCATGTAATTTCTTTGAGCATAGTCACTTGGCAGTTCAGGGAAATCTTTTGAGCCGTCAGGGCGCACGCCGTAATTGATTTTCACCGTTTCATACCAATCATCGAAATTGGGCTTGGCTAAGCGAGAGCCGTTACCCGTCCATTTGGCGGGCGTTTCGATAAACGGAGAGCGTAGGTTAGGGTGCTGTTCACTACCAAGCGGGGTAAAGGCAGGAGCTATATCTGGCAGTTCAAAGGCGCTGTTGGGAATGTAATAGAAGTTGTTATCTCGGTGATATTCGAGTGTTGTGTCATCGTGAGCGCCAAAGTCACTGACTCCCTCTGGGTTATTTAAGCCTTGATAATGACGTGCAACGTGATTCGGTACGATATCGATGATCACTTTTAAGCCATTGTCGTGGCTTCTTTTTATCAAGGCCTCAAATTCTTCTACACGGCGCTCAGGGTTCTCAGCGAGGTCTGGGTTCACTGAGTAATAGTCTTTGACTGCATAAGGAGAGCCTGCGCGTCCCTTTACTACGCTCGGGTGATCGTCTGAGATACCGATGTGTTTGTAATCATTGATGACGGCGTGATGTGGCACTCCGGTATACCAAATATGCGTAATGCCGAGTTTGCGGATTTCCGATAGCGCTTTGTCGGTAAAGTCATTGAACTTGCCGACGCTATTTTGCTCGATTTTGCCCCATGGCACATGCTGGGTGTTTTTATTGCCAAATAAACGCGTAAAAACTTGGTAGATGGCGTACTTTTGGTTGTACATATTTATAATTCCTTTAACTTCCATCATGTTATGTAGGGATGAAAGGGCGTTTCTCTTAATTGGGAGGCTGACCTAATTGCTGTTTTATTTATACCAATCGTGGTAAATAACGGCTCATCCTTATCAAAATCTACAGGGCGTAATTGCTACAGTATGTGAGCTGTTACCCAAAAGGAGTTGATGTTGTCTTCATCTATTCAAATCGCTATCACTTATCTGGTTCTCGTGGCGGTATCCGCGTTGTTTGTAGAAAGTTCGAAAGCGCTGTTGGTGTGGTATTTGGTTATCGGATTGGTGACGTTTTTCGTGTACGCAAAGGACAAGAGGGCGGCGATCAATGGCAATTGGCGTGTGCCTGAGAAAACTCTCCATATTTTGTCTGTTGCTGGTGGTTGGTTAGGGGCTTTGATTGCTCAAGATAAGCTGCGCCATAAAACGCAGAAGCAGCCGTTCAGATCTATCTATTGGCTGACAGTGGCAATTAATGTAGCGGTGTTTGTGTGGACGTTAACACCAAGCGGGCAGGCGTTATTTGGTCGTTGGTTAAGTGAGATTATTGGATATCTTTAACCAGAATGATGGCTAGCACTTGTGTACTAACCATCACAAGATAAGAAACTTATTCGATTAGAGCATTGGAATCGTTGATGCTAACAGTAAGCCCGCCATGCCGTAATTAAAGCTTTTGATGCGTACTGGCGTTGTTAGCCAGTGCTGTAGCTGTTTGCCTGCTGCCGTCCAGAAGGTCACGGATGGTAAGTTGGCTAGCGTGAATATCGCCGCGATGATCGCAAGCTCCCACCATGAACTGCCGCTGCTGTACACTGAAATCGCAGTCAGTGCCATTGACCAACCTTTGGGGTTTACCCACTGAAAACTTGCCGCGCCAATGAAGGTCATTGGTTTATAAGCCGCGGTGCTTTTGGCTTTGCCGCTCAATGCTATCTTAATTGCTAGGTACACAAGGTAAGTCAGGCTTAGATATTTCAATATCTGGTGAGAGACAGGGTAAGCGTTGAAAATCCCCATTAAGCCGAAGCCAACCAACAACAACATGGCGGCAAACCCTAGAGCTATCCCAAGCATGTGTGGAATAGTACGGGCAAAGCCAACATTGGCACCTGATGTCATGAGCATGATGTTATTTGGACCCGGCGTGAAGGTCGAGACAAACGCAAACAAGGCAAGTGCGCTAAGTTGTTCTAAAGGCATAATGGTTCTCCTACAATAAAATGAACGAAGTGACTGACCGGTCATGACTTTCACGTGTTGAGAAACATAGTAGGTGGAAAGTGAGGCAATTATGTGCTTTTATTTCACTTATTATCACTAAATGCACAATAATAAGTACTTATGGATAGATTTGACGAAAGGATATTGCAAGAGCTTAAATTGGACGGCAGAATCTCCAACATTGAGCTTTCAGAACGAATTGGTTTGTCGGCTTCAGCGACTCTAAGGCGAGTACAGGATCTCGAGCGTAAAGGGATCATTCAAGGTTACCGCGCAGTTCTGGATAATGGCCTGATGGGTGTCGGCTTTATTGCTTATGTTTCGATTGGTTTATCGAGCCACAGCAAATCGGCTCAGCTAGAATTTGAACAGCATGTCAGCATGGAAAAAGAGGTGGTGGAATGCCACAACATTACCGGCGCTAATGAATATTTGCTGAGAGTAGAAACCAAAGATTTGCCGGGCTATAAGAAGTTTCATGCCGATGTGCTTGGGGAATGCGCTCAGGTTCAATCCATTACGACCATGGTTGTGATGGATACCCCTAAAGATGAACGCTAGTCGAGTTTTATTTCAGGAGAGGCGCAGTGCCCAATACTAATCAGTTGTTATTGTTCTTAGATGTGGTTCAACAAGGGTCGTTTACCAAAGCGGCAACCTTGCATGATATGGACAACTCATCACTCTCTAAACAAATAAAAAAGCTTGAGCAAGACCTAGGTGTTCAGCTTCTCAACCGTTCTACGCGTTCGTTCTCGCTGACGTCAGCAGGGGAAGATATTCTCGCGCAAACCTACGTGTTGAAAGACACCATCAATCAGATCCAAGGCATTGCTGATTCTTATCAGTCTGAACCTAAAGGCGTGCTACGAATTACTTCTCCCATCTATTTTGGTCAGCAATACCTGCAACCTATCATCACTCAGTTCATGAGAAAGTACCCGGATGTTCAGATCGTGCTGTCATTGGACGACAAGATCGCCAACATTATCGCAGGGCAGTTTGATATCGCATTTCGCTTCAGCAAACTTGTTGAATCGAATTTGATTGCGAAGAAGATTGCCGACAGTAACTTCATGTTAGTCGCCTCGAACGACTTTGTGAAGCAGTATGGTGAACCGAAGACGCCACAAGATTTGCTCGCGTTACCTGCTGTAATTTATACCAATGGCGATATGACGGTTGATCATTTACGTATCAGCGAAGAGCCGCACGGTAATACCTTCCAGAGCCTAACGATTCGTGGCAACTATAAGGTGAGTGATGTTCGCACCATGGTGTCTTGCGTAAAAGATGGCTTAGGATATGGTTTCCTCGATCAATCAAACTTGTATGCCTCAATGAAAGAACTTGGCTTGGTCACTTTACTTCCAGACTACCCAATCTCTACTGCTGATACGGCTATTTATGCCGTTTATCCGCACCGTAAGCAAACTAAGCTGGTTAAAGAATTCATCACTACGGTTCAAGACTATATTGGCTCTCCGACCATTTGGGAGAAGATGCAGCAAGGTTAGTTGTTTTTCTAATAGTACAAACTAAAAAAGGAGCTAAATCGTCATACGATCTAGCTCCTTTTTATTCCTCTGGCTATAGCTGATTTACAATGTAAAGCTTAGCTATAGCTGGCGTGAGCAACTATCCGGTCTCACTGAAAGGCATGACTACTCACGAAAACCGGTTACTGATCTTTAAAACGAATTAGTGATCATTAATCACTTCTTTACCACTTGGGTAGGCTTTTGAACCCAGTACATGACCGTCGACTTCTTTGCCATAGTAACCTTGGTGGCTGTGATAACGCTTAGCATTGCCGGCAACATCGCCTTTGTATCGAGGGTCTTGTGGGCGTTCATGACTGTTCACAAACGCGGCCACATCCCACGCATCCTGAATTGAAAGCTGTTGGCTTTTTCCAAGCGGCATGTTTTCGTAGATGAAGTACGCGGCGGTGTTTACGCGGTGCATACCTGCGCCCCAGTTGAATGAGTTTTTGCCCCAAAGTGGTGGTAGGTATGAGCGGCCGTCGTCCCCTTTGATACCTTCACCATTCTGTCCATGACACGTTTGGCAGCTGGTTTGATAAACCTTTTCGCCACGGGCTATCGACGGCTCTTGTTCAGGGTTAGCAATCTTAGGGTAGCCGCGACCTGCAAGCTTGCTGCGGTCATCGATTGGGTATTTGCTTAACAGCTCTTCAGGAAGAGGGAAGCTCTCCGCTTTTCCTCCGACTTGTAAATCTGCATCGCTAACCTCAGGAACGGGTGTGTCTTGCATGCCGTTCTTATCCAAGATACCGCCCATTGCCAACCAGTACGAGTAAGCGGTTAGCGCGACCATCTCTTTTGAGCCCACTGCTGGTGGTAAACCATTCATTGAGTAAGTGAAACAGCCTTGGATACGTTCTGCGTAGCTGTTTACTTTGTCATTTTTAGAGCGATACGCAGGGTAAGCCATATACGCTCCCCAAAGAGGTGCGGCATTTGGTTTCATGCCCGCTTGCATGTGGCAGTTGACACAGTTTTGTTCATTGCCTACGAACGTACCACGCATCTGTTGTGAATCGACAAACAGCGAATAACCCAGTTTTACTTTGTCGCCAAACTCCCCTGCAGGAATATCTACCAAGTTTCGTGGCACTAGATATTTGTTATCTTGAGGCTTCTCAACGGCTGGTAATTCGGTTTGGCGATCAGGCAACTCAGCTTCGGCATAAGCGATTCCAGAGGCAAGGGTTGCGGTAATTAGAAGTAGTGTTTTCATGCGAGCCCTTTAGTATCGGAAAGATGCGAAGTAGTACGACAGGTTTTTGATTTCATCGTCGGTTAGCTTGCCCGCGATGTTGCCCATCATGTTCAAATCATCACCCTTCCGAGTGCCGTTTTTCCAAGCGTTGAGCTGAGTTTGAATGTAGTCGGCGTGTTGACTGGCTAGGCGTGGGAATTTGTCTACGCCCATCCCACTTGGTCCGTGGCAGGTTGCACAAGCTGGGATGTTTCGGTCCCAATCGCCTTGGAATACAAGTTTACGATAAGGGTTATCGATATCAGCTTGTGAGCCGCGCTGTTCTAAATCGGTGAATTCGTATGAAGGCAGTGATGCAAAGTATTCTGCGACTTCACGACGAACGGCAGGGTCAGACACACCGTCAGCCATTCCCTTCATGATTGCGCTTTGACGCTCACCACTTGAGAACAGGATTAGTTGGTGTTCGAGGTAATCAGCATTGAGCCCTGTAAGCATAGGGGCGATGTTGGGCATGCCTTTACCGTCGGCTTGGTGGCAGCCGCTACAGGTTTCTGCAGCTTCTGGCATTGGGTTAGGCGCTGCTTGTGCAAAAGCGGATAAAGAAAGGCTTCCTAGAGCAGCGATGCAAAGCGTTAAAGTTTGAGTTTTAATTGTCAGCTTAGTCATGAGGCGTCGCTATTGGTTGTAATGCACGCATTTTCGACATAATTGGTTGTTCGCGCTATTGTGGATTTCCACATTAATTCACTTGGGACTTGAGGTGAGTCTCACATTAATAACCTCAGTCACCATAATGGTATTGATGTGAACTTCGATAGGCTGATCCAACTGCCGTTAACGAAATGCAAGGGAACTGCCATGTTCGCCTCGGTGTAACTGCTTGTTAAGGCTCTTTTATGGCACCGATTGTATAAGCATAGCTGCTTTATGGATGCGGGCTAAAAAAGTTGTGGTGAAATGAAGATTACTAATGGCTTTGGGTTGATTACTTTATCTAGACCGGATGCTTTATCTAGTCCCGATGCTGTATGTAGATTGGGCGTTTTATCCAAATAGGGTGCTTTTCTAGATTAAGGGGATGAAAAAGCAGAGCAACCTCGAATGACGAAGTTGCCCTGTTGTGTTCTCATCTGCAAATCAGATAAAGAAGTGTTTTGATTAAGTGCTTAAGTTAGAGCTTACTGAGTTTAAGCTAGACCTTGTAGATCTTAGCCGGAAGCGCTTGTCTTGCCGCTGCGCCCACAACCCAATCAAGCATCACGCCTTTGCCTTCTCTCGTCGGATCAATCAAGCCAATATCATTGATGTTAACGCCATCGTTTGACTTCATTTTCACTGGTTGTTGTGTGTCACCAATCCAGTGTGCACGCTCACCGAGTTCTTTGTGTCCAAAGCCGTGTTCAAAGCCTAATGTTCCCTGTTTTATACCATCAATCACCATCGCCAACGCATGTGTGGTTGAACTCGGTGTTTCAATGGCAAATACATCGCCTGTTTTGATGCCAGCAGAAGAGGCGTCTTGTGGGTGAATGTAAACCGGGTTCACGCCTTTAATGGATTCCAAGCGTGGTGATAAGTTAGACACCGCACTGTGAATGTTGGACTTAAAGTTGGTTAGTGTGAATGGCCACTCTGTTACTGGGAACTGCTCTACCAAAGGCGTACCGTCTGCTAACTTTTGTGGATACCATGTAGGACAACCCATGTATTGCTCGCCACTGATGGTATTACGAGACGTACCGAGTTTTTCATTCCAAATAGCCAATGGTTTGGTCCATTTGTACTTCATGGTTTCATTGGTGTAGGCATTGGTTGCGTCTTCAAAACGACCGCCACGCGCAAAGATATACGCCACTTTGAGCATCTCTTCTGGTTTAAGCGTTTTGTTCATCACAGGGACTAGGCGCTCTAGACCAGACCAAACGATATCTTCAGCGTCTACATTTGGTACGCCGCCTTTTACGAATGCCAAGTTAGCTGCAGAGCGTAGATAGAAATCTTCAGCGCTATGAATACCGTGCCAGTTACCTTGGCTGTCTTTAATTACGTTATCGCCGAAGCCACCTAAGCCCAGTGTTTTTGCCACATCAATAAAGAAGTTCTCTAGGTTGATGGCACGTCCGTCTTGAGTGCGGGAAGTTTTAGGCTCAACAATCGGCCAACGAGCGGTTATCGCTTTGGTCGCGACACCATGCCAGGGAGTTGCCATGCCCCAGCTTTCGTAAGTAACCGTGTCAGGCACGAGGTAATCCGATAATGCTGTTGTCTCATTGATGAAGGCATCGATAGAGACGATCAAGCCAAGTTGTTTTGGATCCTTAAGCTTCTCCCCTAGTAAGTTGTCTAAACCCGGAACGCCATAAAGTGGGTTTGCCATGTGGTTGATCCACGCTTTTGCACGGTAAGGGTAGCCATCAATCGCAGCTGATAAATGCTCGGTTAAAAGCGGCGCAGAGATTGGGTACCACGGAGCACGCGTTGGGTAGGGTGATTCACCTGCAGCAACGCGACGCTTGTATTCGCTGGTCTTGTGATACGGGAATTTGCTGCGAGATAAGAACACGCCTTGAGGCTTAGTCTTGCCTTTGAATTTGGTAAAGTCGTAACGTGGACCTGCAACAGAAGTTGGGTAGCCGCCTGCTTTCGCCATCGCACCGCCTTTCGCGTTGATGTTACCGATCAGCGCGTTCAGCATTAAGATAGAGAACGAGTTGTAGAAGCCGTTGGTGTGCATGTTGCCACCGTGGGTATCGACGACGGCTTTCGTTCCGTAGCTGGTGAAGCGTTTCGCCAGCGCAATAATCTGGTCTTGTGGAATTTCACACTGCTCACTGTAGTAAGTAAGGTCATACTTGAAGGCTTCTTCTTTTAATCTTTGTAGAGAAGACTTAACACGAACGCTCTGACCATCGATTTCTACGTCTTGATCAACGAACAGAGCCGCTTCATTCACCTGAATATGCGATGATAACAGTGACGTTGTCACATCTAGTGCGATGAATCCATCATCGTCAGACATCGGTTCGCCTGTTTCTAGCAATCCAATATCCGATGCACGGAGCATACGTCCATTTTGTGGGTGTGTTTCGTCACTGATCACAAGGTGTGAAGCATTACACCAATGCGTGGTGCCTGCTTTTTGCATCGCTTGTGCGCTTGGGCGAGACAAGAAATCGTGATTGTAGCGCTGGTTTTCGATGATCCATTGGATCATGCCCAGGACTAATGCTGAATCAGTGCCCGGTTTGATCGGTAGCCAGTTGTTACGATCGCCCGCCGCAAGGCTCGATGATCCTGCTGGAAGGCTTGGAGTCACAATGGTGTAGCTCAGTTTTCCATTAGTACGAGCTTCAGCCAGTTGTCTTGCTTGACGCTTGAACGGGTTACCCGCTTGAGCCGGAGACATACCGATGAAAAGAATGAACTCTGCGTTGTTGAAGTCTGGTTTTAAGTGCGAGAACTTGTCTAAATCATTCATGATCGCGCCAGAACCTGCACGGAATGCGTAACCACAGTAAGAGCCGTGGTGACCAAAGTTGCGTGTTCCGTAGCTGTTAAACGCAAAACGCTTCAAGATGTCATCACGACCTTCATTACCCGCATTAGTCACTAGTAACTGGTTGGCTTTAGGACCGTATTCAGGGTTGTTCGGATCGAGCGGTGTTTCGATATCACGAATCGATCTTAAGCCCTCGACTTCGCCCTCTCCGAATAAGTTACCACCTTCGGTGATCTCAGAGATGAGTTGTTCGTAACTGATCGGCTCCCATTTACCTTCACCACGCTTACCAACACGTTTGAGCGGTTGAGTGATTCGGTACGGGCTGTTTTGAATTTCTAACATGCCGTTACCGCGGGCGCAGGCTGTCGAGCGGTTATTGATACCTGATTCACCAGACAAGCCAATGTAGGCGTCTTTTACGGGCGTTTTGAACGGGATCTGCTGGTCACTTGATAGCGGGTGATACGGGTTACCCGAGATACGCAAGATCTCGTCATTGCGATTATCGATACGCACACGCAGGCCACACAGTGTCCAGCAACCGAAACACATTGACGGTGCAACGCGTTGGTTTGGATTCGGCGAAATCTTACCTTGCTCATCGACACTGTATTCCGTCTCTAGCGAATTACCGTGGTGGATGTGGTTGGTTTTCTTACCAGCGGTACCATCGATAGCACCGTGAACCATGTGTTTTGTGGTTGTCGCATAACCTGCAGCAAAAGCTCCAACACCACCGGCAGCAAGGCCTGTTTTCAAAAATTGACGACGTTTGTTATCCATGATGATTCCTCAGACTACAAGCTATGTGAGCGGTTAAGTGGTGACGATGTATTTTGGTTTGGCTTTGATGTTGCCTTTGGCGCAGAGTCAGTTGTTCGTGTAGATCCAATAGTTCGAGTAGACACGATTTCAGAAGCGAACAACGCAAGTGCTAACCAAAGGCCACACATACCAACAATGCCAAGTAAACCAGCGCTACCCATTGGCAGTTCATAGGGGAATGGACCTACATCAAAACGTGGAATGGTTTGAACCTCCATCATGGTCACCCAACGCACCGCCCATGCTGAAACGATGGTAGCAAGCGCAACACAGATAATTCCTAGTTTGCTTTGCGATAGACGCTGCAGCGGAAGAACCAAGGTCATGCAAAGTAAAATACTAGTAGTCATGATGCCTAAATTAATGCCCCAAGCGTCGTTCTCATACAAATTGAAGTGACCATGGTTAGATGCCCAAATCGACGTAAGAATAATGGCAAGGCCGCCCGTTAACGTAATGGTTCTTTGTACTAGAGCGAGGTCTGTTGGTTTTAAACTTGGCTTGCTTGAAGGCAGTAGAGCCCAAATCAACAACGTTAAGCCCGTTGCAGCAAAGAATGCGGTCGTGAACCAAAGCAGTGGAGAAGCCGGTTGATGCCAAAGTGGTCGGCTCGCCAAAATTGCAATCTCGGCACCGGTGTAAAGCGCGATACTTAAGCCAGAAATAGCGGTAGCAGCAGCGAGTGCAATCATCAGCTTTGTCGATACTTGCCATTGGCCTAGTGTTAGCCAAGACAAGCGTTTTAGAAGCGGATTTTCACTCTCTTTAAGCTGTGCGATGTCATCGCGTAGGTAAACCCATGCGGTTGCGACAGCTAGCCCAGAGAATAGAGGTAAAAACAGAGAGCCTAATGACATCCATGACCAAGGTGTGATGTGAGCGTAGAAGTGCCACGCACGTCCGGGTTGGTGTAAGTCACCTGTTAGTGCTAGTGGCCCAACAATTGCGCCGATGGCCATCACAAGTACAAGAGCAGAACGAAATTGGTGGCTGGTTGAGTTCTTGAATATCAGTGCAATCAAAAACAGAATAGCGGCCGCGTAAGCCGAACCAATGTAGAAGAAATATTGAACCGCCCACGGTAGCCAAGCGATCTCTTGAGCGGGAACTAACACTTCAGTGATATTCATGCTGTCTCTCCTTGTTTGCCTTGTGTCGCGATTGCCAATTCTTGTTCGCTAGAGGATGAGTTATTAATGGCGGCTGGATCATAAATCGCAGGTTGGCCTTCAATGTGGCTAACGAATCGTTCGTTCATGCCGATATAGAAAACATGTGGGTTAGTATTCTGCTCTGGTTTAAGCACCTTGATGTCGTCTTGGTTTTCACTGAGCAGGCGGTTTATCTCGCTGTTTGGATCTTTCAGGTCACCAATGACACGCGCACCTCCAACACAGGTTTCGACACAAGCGGGCAGTAAGCCGTCTTCAAGGCGGTGTGCACAAAAAGTGCATTTGTCAGCGGTAAGCGTGTCGTTGTTAATGAAACGTGCATCGTAAGGGCAAGCTTGAACACAATAAGCGCACGCAACGCAACGTTCGTTGTCGACCATCACGATGCCATCTTCACGTTGGAAGGTCGCTTGAACAGGGCAAACCTTTATGCATGGTGCGTTGTCACAGTGATTACAAAGGCGAGGCAACATGAAAGATTTCACGTCTTGTTGAGCTGTCGAACCATCATCAAGGGAGACTTCATACTGTTTTACAGTGGTTCTGAACTGGCCAATCGGCGCTTGGTTTTCAACGCTACAGCCAACAGTACATGCCTGACAGCCAACGCATTTACGTAAATCAATCGCCATCGCGTAGCGTTTACCTATTTCGCCTTTGCGGTCAGGTTGGTTGTTATTTCGAATGATTGTGCTCGCGACTGCGGTGTTGATTCCGGCAATGGGAATGAGCGCAGCACCGGCGGAAACTTTACCGAATTGGCTGAGAAACCGTCTTTTCAATGAGTCCATAGTGGTACCTATAAATGGGTATTTTTTCTGTTGAGCTCATTGTCAGTTTTTGACCGTACACGGGGTATTGTGGATTTCCACATACCCAGATCAAAGTTGATCTAGAACAAATGTGGTTTTACCAATCTAGCTGTTATGCTTTGTTTTAAAGACTTGTTTAAGGCGATCTAAAGCATGAGTTAGGCGTTAAACATGTCGTCAGCGTAAAGACGAAGTGAAATGAATAAACAGTCCGTTTGGAGAAAGAGATTTTAGTGACAGTCCGAAACCTAATGACAATCGTTGTCCTTTGTTGGTTGAGCCTAACCGCGGGTGCGTGTTTAGCAGCTCAATCTGAACAAGCGATAGTAGCCCCAAGCTCAAGCCAAAACACAGATGAACCCGATCAGGTTATCGAGGTTGGCGTGTTGGCGACTCGAGGTAAGCTTTCCGCTCAACAGCGTTGGCAGCCGACAATGGATTGGTTGTCTGAGCGTATTGCGGGTAAGCACTTTGTCCTCAAGCCTTTCAATTTGGAAGAGATGGCTGAAGCGGTGAAAGGGGTCACTGTCGATTTTGTTATTACTAATCCAGGTCAGGCGGTTCGATTAGGACGCCAGTATGCGCTTTCTTGGATGGCGACCATGACCAGTCATAACGTTGAAGCTCAAGGCGCCAGTAATACACGCAGCATTGGTTCCGCCCTGGTTGTGAGAAGAATGTCGCCTTATATCTCTTTTGAACAACTGAGCGGTAAGCCGATTGCGGCGGTATCGGAAAATGCATTCGGTGGTTATCTCACCATGCGTTATCAAGTGATGCAACAAGGGCTTAATCCCAACCGCTTTTTCTCTAATACCCAATTTTTAGGTTTCCCTATTGATGCCAGCTTGTACCAACTGCGAGAAGGGTACATTGAAGCGGCTGTGGTGCCTGCTTGTTTGGTTGAGAGCATGATCAGTGAGGGTTTGCTGGTGGCGGGACAATATCGAGTGATTGAAAACCAAGCGCCTGAAGGTTTTCGATGTCAGGTGTCTACGCCGTTGTACCCTAACTGGTCGTTTGCCAAAACAGAGCGGGCTTCTTCGGCACTGGCGAAACAAATGAGTCAGGTGTTATTTGCGATGCCAAAAAGCAGTGCGCCAGCCATTGCAGCGAATGCATCGGGCTGGACGTCACCGACAAGCCTGCTTTCAATCGACAAGCTTTATCAGCAACTCGACATGCACCCGCTGCAACAACCTTGGTGGAAAGAAGCGCTAATCTGGCTTAAGTACAATCAACAGTGGGCTTGGGCGTTCTTTTTGTTAGTTGTGTTTCTGAATGCCTATCACTTTTGGTTGGAGTATAAATTCAGCCGTAGCAAAAAACAGTTGGAAGCCACACTGCACAAATTAAAAAGTAAGAGTGAGCAGCTCGAACATTCTCAACGTATCGCGGTAGTCGGTGAGTTGGGGAGCAGTTTGGCACACGAAATCAATCAACCTTTGGCGGCTATTCGCAACTACAGCGAAGGCGGTTTACTGCGGATTTCGAAGAACAAACCGCTGACTGACATAGAGCCTGTATTTGAGAAGATCCAGTCTCAAGTGGACCGTGCTGATGCGATCATCCAGCGCTTAAGAAACATGATCAAAAAACGCTCATCAGATAAATCTCAAACTGATATAGAAGTGCTTCTTACAGATACCATCGAGCTACTGCAATTTCGATTAGAGAAACACAAGATAACCATTGAGCGCTACGCTGTAGGTAAGCCTATCCAGCTGCATGTTGACCCGGTGGGATTGCAGCAAGTGATTGTAAACCTGATAAACAATGCGACTGATGCGTGTAATGCTCAACAGCATCGCGAACAAAGCGCTACGTCTGATATTGATAACAAAAACAACGAACCATCGACAATTAAAGTGATTACCGAGTATCAACCGGATAAAATGATGCTGTCGGTTATCGATAACGGCACGGGCTTAGATTTCACCGAGCAACAAGTCACTCAAGCCTTCGTGAGTAGCAAAGAAAATGGCTTGGGTTTAGGGCTTGCGATTTGCCAAGACGTGATTGAAGACCACAGCGGCCAAATGGCCATCAAATCATTGACTCCTCATGGCTGTCACGTTGCAGTGACGTTACCTTTTTCTCTTTCAAATGATTCATAAGGAATCTTGTTATGTCTGAACTTCATCAAACGTTGCCGGTCTATGTGGTTGATGACGATGAGTCAATGCGTGACTCATTAGTGTTCTTATTGGAAGAGCATGATTTTACGGTGACAGCTTATGAAGATGGCCCGAGCTTTCTGGATTCAGTCGACTTGAGTGTTGCTGGATGTGTGGTGTTAGACAGCAGAATGCCTGAAATGAGAGGGCAGCAAGTTCATGAGTTGATGGTGAAAGCGCAGAGCCCACTGTCGGTTATCTATCTAACGGGTCACGGTGATGTGCCAATGGCGGTTGAAGCGTTGCAAGCTGGTGCGGTGAACTTCTTTCAAAAACCGGTTAAAGGCGGAGAACTGGCTGAGGCGATCAAGAAAGGATTAGACGCTTCTCAGAAGCATTTACATATGAATGTGTATCGCCAAGCCTATGCTTCCTTAACCGAGCGCGAAATAGACATTCTTGAGCAGATCATTGATGGCAAGCGCAACCAGAAAATTGCCGATGCACTTTGTATTGCAGTGAGAACGGTGGAAGTACACCGAGCGAGTTTGATGAAGAAATTCTCTGCGAAGACAGTTGCCGAGCTTGCTTACGTCTATGGACAGTTGAACTAACGATATAACGACAGTATGTGAAGCTGCGAAAAGAAATGCACCAAGCTTACGATCGTTTTTCAGACTTTTTCTGACGCAACCGGTCTTCAAAATTACCCTGTATTGAAGCAAGATCACACCATTTGGGGAGCGCATAACGATAGGTCTCTGCAGGCTTTTTATCGCTATGTATTCCTGAGATACTGAACTAAGTTCATTTTGGGGCGGAACGTGTCAATAACGACACTTTTCCCTGTAATTCGAAACATTCACTATGGTTGATGACACCTCGATATCGAGATTTGTATCAGCCGAGTTAGGTTAATATATTTTATGAGTACAATGGGAATCGCAATTGGTGCGACGGCTCTTTCGTTAATACTTGTGGCCGTTTGGCTGATTTCTTTATCGCTAAGAAAGCAGCGACTGGAACAAGAGCGAAAAGCGCGAGCAGTTGCTTACCGAAAGGCGATTGAAAAAGCTCGAATACAAGAACAAAAAGAGCGCCACTTTAAGGCTGAAACAGGGCATACGCCATCGATTCTGTATTTAGCGAAAGAGGCTGAGCGTGGCAATATTAAGGAAGCCTTGTATTGGTACGACAAAGCAGCTCATTTAGATAATATCAACGGTATGTATGGCGTTGTTCGTCTTAGTATGAAGCGCAAAGAAGACCTGATTTTAAGAGAAAAAGCCAACTTTTGGCAACTTGCGATATCCGCACTCGATAACGATTTGGTTGCGAAATTCGAGATGGGCAAAGCGCTCGTGTTTGGTCGTGGTACGGATAAGAATATCCCTAAGGGTTACACCTACATTGAAGAGTCGGCGGCGGCGGGAAATACCGAAGCAATGCTGTTTATCGGCGACTGGTGTTTAGACAAAGAAAACTCAGACTATTCAGCAGAAAGCGCAGTTGAGTGGTATCGCAAGGCAGCAGAAAAAAACAGTTTAGACGGCAAGATCAAGCTTGGTACATGTTACTTGAACGGCGTCGGCGTGGAATCTAATCACGGAGAGGCAGTGTACTGGTTTGAAACTGCAGCTGAGAAGAACAATTCAGAAGCCATGTTTAGAGCTGGTGAAGCTTGGATTGACCATGGTGAACATGGCAGTGCTATTGCTTATATCTGGCTATTTTTATCAGCTCACTTTGGCTATTCAGAAGCCAAGCAATTACGAGACAAAGTTGGGGGCGACCTTGGTGTGGATGCAGTAGTGGGTTTGCAGGCTCTGACTAAGCCGATAATGACCAAGCTAACGCAAGAAGCGATCACCAAGCACTCAATTGTTAAAGCGCTCAACAAACTCTATAAGCGTAATGTGCCTATTCCTAAGAAAGTGAAGGAGGCATCAGATGAAGATATAGATGAGCTAGGAACGGAGAGCAGTAACTCGAAAACACAAGCTCAGAGTGAGCAAGGTTCTAATGTAGATTTCAGCCAACAAGCGAAGGTGACTGCTAATCAAGATAACGGTACAGTAAACCAGAGTCAGAACTCAGCTCAACCTTCAGCGAATAACCAAACATCGCCAGATAAGCTAACAAATACTAACAACGGTTCTTTGGATTTTAGTCAGTCTGCAGTTGAACCTAGCTGGAAGAATAATCACTAAGATCTAGAACTTTGGTTACGTAGCTCATCGACAAAAGTAGGCTATCCGTAGAGTGACAATAGTTATTAATTCACTGAAGCTCTAGCGGTAATCTAGAAGACAAGAACAACAAAAAAGGGAAGCAGAAGCTTCCCTTTTTGTTTATATGCGATTTGCTTTTAGAGCTTAGAGCTTAGAGCCAAAGGCTAATGACTACTAATAGCCAATTAAGCTTTGTTTTGCTCAGCTTTACATACAGCAGCAGTGAACACTACGTCTGTTGAGCTGTTAAGCGCTGTTTCAGCTGAATCTTGAATCACACCGATAATGAAACCAACCGCAACAACCTGCATCGCTACGTCGTTCGAGATACCGAATAGGCCACATGCTAGTGGAATCAATAGTAGTGAACCACCTGCAACACCTGAAGCGCCACATGCTGAAATTGCAGCGACTAGGCTTAGTAGGATTGCTGTGAAGATATCAATCTCAATACCCATTGTGTGAACAGCAGCAAGCGTTAACACAGTGATGGTGATTGCGGCACCCGCCATGTTGATCGTTGCGCCTAGAGGAATCGATACCGAGTAAGTATCTTCATCTAGGTTTAGTTTCTTACAAAGGTTCATGTTCACTGGGATGTTTGCAGCGCTTGAACGAGTGAAGAATGCCGTTACACCTGATTCACGGATACATTGAAGTACAAGCGGGTATGGGTTCTGCTTTGTCTTGATAAATACAAGCAGTGGGTTAACCACAAGTGCGATGATCAGCATTGAGCTAAGTAGAACCGCTAACAGTTGACCGTAGCTTGCCAGAGCATCAAAACCGGTTGTTGCGAACGTAGTCGAAACAAGGCCGAAGATACCGAATGGCGCAAGACGAATAATGAAGCGAACAATGTGCGAAACACTTTGGCTTAGATCTTCGAAAACGGCTTTAGTTGTTGCAGATGCGTGATGCAGTGCAAGACCAAGACCGATAGCCCAAGCAAGAATACCGATGTAGTTCGCGTTCATTAGCGCACTTACTGGGTTGTCTACAAGCTTGAATAGAAGAGTATGAAGAACTTCAGCAATACCTTGAGGAGGGTTAGCACCTTCAGCGCCAGCAACCAGTGTCAAAGTGGTTGGGAACATGAAGCTCAGAACTACCGCAGTTAGTGCAGCAGAGAACGTACCAATCAGGTAAAGCACAATGATTGGACGCATGTGAGTATGCTGACCTTTCTTTTGGTTTGCGATAGAAGCTGCAACAAGAATGAATACTAAAATTGGGGCAACAGCTTTCAGAGCACCAACAAACAGACTACCTAGTAGACCTGCGTCTTGAGCTGCTGAAGGAGAAACCATGGCGAGAACGACACCGAAAACAATACCGGCAAGGATCTGTAGGACAAGGTTCCCACGAGCGATGCGGGCGAGCATGTTGTTGTTTTGCATAAAATACCTGCAATTGTTAAATTATTATAGTGATATATTTTTTTATAAAGTTGTACCAATTCCAACTATACACTAGTGGAATGGGCGGTCATATTAGCGGGATCTAAGAGTGTGTCTAGGAATAGTTTACTTTTAGGGTGATTGTTTGCGCCGCGTGGTGTTTTTAGAGCTAAATGTTAAATAAATGTATTCATGTTGAGCTATAAATCTACTCGTTGATATTTTTAAGGAGCAATGTTCTGGGTGTTTGGGTATGTAAACGGCTATTGGTAAAATCATTGTGTTCAGAAATAGTCATACAGATACCAAATTGAAATAAAAAAGCCCCACCTGATTAACAGGATAGGGCTAAGTCGTTTCAAATAAAGCTTATAGTCTTTAACTTTAAAGGTTTAGTCGGAAGCTTTCTTAAGATTGCGGCTCTCTGATTGCACGGTTTTGTACATCTTAGAAAGTTGTTTACCGTTCGCACGTTGTTCAGTCAATGATGCCCCGTTTCTGGCTTGCTCCCTCAATAGCTTTTGATAGTTGGTAAATCTTCTTTCAGACAGCTCACCATTTTCAATCGCTTTACGTATTTTGTACCCAGGCTCGGATTCGTGGCTGCAATCAGAGAAACGGCAGTGCATCGCCAATTCTTCGACATCAGAAAAGGTTTCACTCACCCCTTCAGCACAATCGGCGAGTTGTAACTCTCGCATGCCAGGCGTATCGAGCAATAAACCGCCCGACGTTAGCAAGTGCAGTGAACGTGATGTCGTGGTGTGTCGACCTTTGTTGTCGTCTTCACGTATGCCGCTCGTTTCTTGTTGAGTTTCGCCAAGTAACGAGTTCACGAGTGTCGATTTACCAACGCCGGATGACCCCATTAAAGCGACGGTCTTGCCTGTTTTACACCACGGCGACAATACCTGCGTAGAGTCTTGGTCGAGGCTGTTCACCGCTTCGATCATGAGCATGGCATCTAAGCTTTGAACTTGTTGTACTTTGTCTTGGTAGTCGTCACACAAGTCTTTCTTGGTAAGTACGATAACCGCTTCAACCTGTGCCTCGTTGGCGAGTGCTAGATAGCGTTCGATGCGGCTCAGATTAAAGTCATTGTTTAGCGAGACCACAATAAACACGGTGTCGATATTGGCTGAAATATACTGTTCAGCTACACGACTACCGGCAGCTTTTCGGCTGAATAGCGATTGACGTTCTAACAAGCGGTCAAATTGTCGATCAGCGTTTAATATCACCCAGTCGCCAACCGTCATGGCGGGTTGGTTTTGATGAACGGGTAGAACGATTTCGCCTTGTTCTGACGCAAGAGTATATCCGCTGCGATGGTGCGCGGTAATACGAGCAATGACAGAGTGGTCATAGTCTTCGAGTGTCAGTTGTTGTTGAAATACAGGTTGCCATCCAAGCTGTTGAAGTGACATTGGATGAGAAAATGCAGTTTGTGAATTCATGTTTATTTACCCAGACGTGCGAGCTTTCTTTCTTATCAGAGTATTAAAGTCTTATGAGAACATTAACTTCTTGTGAGATCTCAGGTTGTTAATGAGATCAATAGCATTGATGAGATCAAAAAGTGTTGCTGAGATTAAAAAGCGTCGAGACGTCAAAAATGTTTTGAGCTTGGGTCGAATTCAAATAGATAGGACCCCGGATTTAGTCATGCGCTATTGGGCATGCAGGTATTGATCACTTATGATCAACAATAAACCGGGTAAAAGTGTGCGGTAGTCACGGGTGACGAGATGTTGGTCGATCGGTATTTAAGTTTGATTAACCAAACAAATTAACGCGTTACTTTTACTGCCAGTTTTAGTGTTTTGATTACAATCATCTTCTATTCTCCTTGGATTATTAATGTGTTCAGGCTTTGAATAAAAAGCGAACTCAGTTTAACAAAAAGCCACGATGGCGAGAAGTCATCGTGGCTTAAATTATTTTATCAATTGTGAACACGATTAATGATGATCGTGATTCATCTTTTTCATGCCGCTCATCACTTTCTTCACTGGTGCATCGAAGGTCTGCGTTTCACCATTGGCGAAGGTCAGTGTCATCTCGATTTGCTCACCTTCTTTTAGGCTGCTTGCTAGGTCGAACAACATGATGTGTAGGCTACCTGGTTTGAGTACCGCTTCACCGTTCGCAGGGATGGTGATCTCTTGAACTTGGCGCATTTTCATAACATCGCCATCCATGATTACATCATGAAGTTCTACTTTACCTGCTGCAGGTGTTGTTGCAGAAACAATAGCGCGATCTTTATCGCTGTGGTTCATCAGAGTCGTGAACACCGCGCTGTTCACTGCTGAAGGCGGGGTTGCACGAGCGTACGCGTCATGAACCATTATGTCACTACTAGCCTGAGTAAAAGGGGTGAGCAATAAGCCTGCTAGAGCAAGTGCTTTTAACTTCATGTTGTTGTCCTTAATTTTTATGTTTTTGGTCTGGGACCTGACTTTTTGTTCGAACTTTATTAGTTAAGTTCTTTATTTTTTATACGTTGTTCCTGGTCGTTGATGACTGGGTACGTTAGCGTGTTAACGTGTTGATGGCCTCAACAATTGGCGCTGGTGTCAACGTGTGCGGTACTTTGGTAATCAAAGTACCGTCGGGCTTTAAAAAATAGAAATATGAGCTGTGGTCTAGGGTGTATTCCAACTCTGAACCTTCAAGCTTGGTCTTTCTGAAAATAACACCGTAGTTATGCGCAAGCGTTGTTGTCACATCCAATGGACCACTCAATCCTTCCATCATCGGGTGGAAGTATTGCGCGTATTCATACGAGGCTTCAGCGGCATCACGTTCAGGGTCAAGAGAAACAAACATCGGGCGAATCTTTGCTTTTGCTTCATCAGAGACTTGGTTAAGTGCTCCGGCTAACATAGCCAGAGAAGTCGGGCACACATCCGGGCAACGTGTGAAACCGAAATAAACGATACGAATTCTGTCATCGGTTTGGTCAAAGATTTCCGTTGGCTGGTTGTCTTTGCCGAAAAGAGTCGTTGCGGAAAACTCTTGTTTTGCAGCGTGTTGTTCTTGAACTTCGTTTTGCCCATCAAGATAGCTTTTGACACCAAAGCCAAGTACAAAAGCGACAACCAATGCTAACGACCAATTTCTACTCATCTTGCCATCCTTATTGCAGGGTTTACAGTATCGACACCATCAGTGAGTTCACCGACCCATGTCATTTTATCTAAAGTACATACAGGTAAAATCACTTCACCTTCATAGGTATTATTGCTAATGCTCTTCAATTGAAAACGCGCTGATCCCATTTCCATTTCTAAACCAGTGAGCGATAACATCAGTGTCTCAGATGCAGCACCTTCCCAAACGACCTTTATCTTTGTGGGTAGAAGAGGTTGCGCGGTTTCGCGATCAAGCGACATTGAAATGGATTCTTGCTCACACGATATGGTTGAAAGCATGCAGTAGTCATCCAAGTTGACTTCGGCAGTTGAGTGCTCAATGACCGACTTAAATTTTTGAAATACTTGCGGCCCATAAAAACCTGCCACGAGAGCAATGCCAAGAGCCACCACCTTTAATGCTGGGTGCATGTCGTGTTCTCATCTAATTTTATAAGAGCGGCGATGTTATCACACCCCTCAATACGTGCTTGTATCAAAAAGCAATTTTGTGCGTATTGTAGAACTAAAAAAGCGAAGCCATAGGCTTCGCTTTTATCTATATAAGAAGGGTGTTGAGCTTAATGTTTATTAGACTCATCGATTCTTAAGTTTGCTCAAAGGGACGCTGATTGGTTAATTCGCGTTACGCTCTCCGAACTTTTCAAGTCCAAGAACCAACGCAATTGCCACTAACATCATCACAATAGACAATGTAAGTTGAGACGGTTGAGCAGTCACCGCTTCAAAGTTGAAAGGTGATAAGTTCTCTTGGAGCAGAGGAACTTCTTCGCCTTTCGAGTTGATACGCCAGCTGATGGTTTCTTTCCAAGGCCAAATCTTTGGTAGCGTGCCAATCATCAAACCGGTTAAGAACACTAACGTGAAATCTCGGAATGAGCGTAATAACCAAGAGAGCACATGTGAGAAGGTCAATAAACCGATGACACAACCACCAAGGAATAGTGCAAGTACATCGATTTGAAACTCTTTAACTGCGCCAAGAACCGGTCCATACATGCCAATCAATAGCAGAATAAAGCTGCCTGAGATGCCTGGCAAAATCATCGCACAAATCGCAATTGCACCCGCGATTAGGATGTTGATGCTGGTTGGTTCCATTTGCAGAGGTTTAAGCACGGTGATGCTGTATGCGAAGGCAACACCAAGCAGCAAAAACACGAATCGAATCATATCGCGCTTTTCTACTTGCTTAAGAATATGGAAAACCGACACCAAGATAAGGCCAAAGAAGAACGACCATAAAGGAACAGGGTGCGTGACCAATAGCCAAGAGATGAGTTTCGCAAATGTCGCGATGCTGGTGAAAACGCCCGCGAACAATGAGATTAAGAAAAAACCATTGATGTGGCTAAACGCGGCCTTGAAGCCTTCACGTTTCCATAAGCCAAGTACGCTAGGGTTAATTCTTCGAATGCTTTCTAGCAGCGTATCGTAGATACCAGTAATGAATGCGATGGTCCCGCCTGACACGCCAGGGACAACGTCGGCTGCGCCCATTGCCATGCCTTTGAAAAAAGTACTTAAGTAGTTCATTGCTTCATAGAGTTGAGTGTGATTTTGTGCAGTATACAAACTTTAGTGTAAAAAAAGTATGAATATGCCCTTGATCAAGTGCTTTTATTCCCTTTGAAATTGTTAGGGAATAAGTTGAAGTGAACGTTTGCCTAATATTTACAATACAACCACTTAGTAATCTATCAGTAATGCCCAATGATGAAACAGGTCTCTTATCAATATTGCATCTTGGTTGCATTATGCAAATGCACTTTGCAATTCGCATGTTAAATTGTCGGTTTTTATGCGATGCAGGGCTTATAAAACGTCGAATAAAAGTTGGCACGCTAACTGCATTATATTAATTGACCCTTCTTAAGCCGAGGGTCACCTAGCCAACTGACGTTGTTAGTGAACCTATTGATTTGTTCACAAATATATAGAGCCAATCGCGATTATTGCGGTTGGCTATTTTTTTGTCTGTCATTTGTCTATCTTCGTTTTTCTTCTTTTCTAAGTTCAAAACAAAAAAAAAGCTAGCCACCATCGGCGACTAGCTCATACTTTATCGAATATCGAATATCGAATATCGAATATCGAATCTGCTTTAATACCCCATTAACTGCAATAAGTTCTCAGCAGTACTTATCGCTTCTTTACGGTTTGCAATATTGAGCTTTTGATAAAGGTTTCGAATGTGAGTCTTGATTGTGGTACCCGCAACATCCAACTCTTGGGCTATCTGCTCATTACTAAAGCCAGAATAGATTAAGCCAAGCACTTGCCATTCACGTTGGGTGAGTGGGCTAGTACGCACAAGCTCAGGAATATTCGGGTGGTTCACCAAGTTCTCGACAAAGTCTTCGTCAAAGTGAACCGAGCGGCTACGTTGGGTGGTTGAGATATCTTTCATGATCTGTTGAGCACGATGACGTTCTAAATCCCCTAAACCAGGCTTATTGCTCAACTTATCTAGGATATGACCAATAGTGCCACCATCTACCAAGAAGTTACCGACCATACCCGTTTGATTGGTCATATGTAGGGCTTCTTCAAGAAGCAGGCGTGCACTATCTTCGTCGTTAATTTGGGTGCGCAGCACCGCTTCAACAATCAAGTTTCGATTGGTATCAGTCACAAGGTGAGAGCGTTGTGCTTCACTTTTCAAGAACGCTAATGCTTCTTCTGCGTCTTCGTATTGCTCAAGAATGATGTGAGCACGAACAATGTTTCTCCACTGAAGCTGACAGAAGTGGTTACTTGCTGATTCAGGTCGAACTGCCACATTTAGCCAGTCACGGATAGATTCTTTATCGCCTTTTACTTGCCAGAATAGGATCAAAGAAAGAGAGGCGTTCGCCGTCCAATCTACATGGTAAGTGGATTGACGTAATAAGTGCTGAATTTGGTCGATAAACTTTGATGCTTTATCAATTTCACCACGACTCAGCGAGATACGAGCCAGCATTGAGTAACTGTGCAAGTGTTTGCTCGGTGAGTGATGACCAAGGATATCTAAGCCTTTGTAACAACACTCTTCTGCTTCATCTAATCGGTTCCAACACCAGAATATCTGCGCACGTACACGAAGCAAGAACTCGTGCAGTGGCACGTATTGCAACTGATGCTCTTCAATCAATTTGAACGCACTGTCTTGGAGCTCGAATGCAGCTTGAACATAACCTTGAGCAATCAATATTTCGCTCTGTTGCAGAATGGCCCACAGCGCTTGGTGGTAAACCTGATATTGACGTGCGAGTTTCTCGGTC
Organism: Vibrio echinoideorum; assembly: GCF_024347455.1. Lineage (NCBI taxonomy): Bacteria > Pseudomonadati > Pseudomonadota > Gammaproteobacteria > Vibrionales > Vibrionaceae > Vibrio > Vibrio echinoideorum. The sequence continues at coordinate 1,616,683 of NZ_AP025484.1, read as the reverse complement.
TGTTGCATCATAGGCAGCGCACGACTGAGGTTACCCATTACGTGGTTTACTTCGCCGACAACAGACGTTGCCACAATGCGGCTACGATAAACCGTGGTGTTTAACTGGCTTAGTGAAAGCTCTGCCAATTCCAGTGCTCTTTCGGGTTCATTACTATTGATGGCGACTTGCGCGCGCAGGGCGTTGTATTGCCCTTGCTGCTGAGTATCCAGTTCGATGTTTCGCGCTTGATACTGAGTCTCGGCTTCTTCAAGTAATGTGCCTACTTGATCATAGCGGTGCTGACTTTGTGCAAGCCACGCACGTAACATGGATAGTTTTGGCTCACTGTAAAGCTGATCTGTGGTCAATTGTTTGATCGCCATCTCTAGCGAAGACAACTCACCTTGGTTGAACATTGGCCAGCCGTGCTCTGTCAGTATTTGGATGATCAGCTCAGGATCTTCAGCTCGCTGTGCATGTCGCAGTGCTTGATGAGGCGTTTTCTGTTTGATCCATGCTTTGGCTGCACTTCGATGCAACTCTGCTTCTTGCTGAGGAATTCGTGCTTGGCGTTCGTGCGCTAGAAACTCACCAAACAGGTTATGGAAGCGGTACCAGTTTTTTTCGCCCTCAAGAGGGTAGATGAACAAACCGAATCGGTTGAGTGATTCGATCATTCCCAGTGCGTCTTCACGTTGTGTCAGCGCGCAGACCAATTCGTCATTGAAGTGATCAAGTACGGAACATTGCATCAGGAACTGTCGTGTCTCTTTATCTAACAGATCAAACACTTCTTCAACCAAATAGTCCCATAGATGAGCATGGTTAAAGTGCGAGAACGATTCGGCGGACTGAGCAAGTGTGCGTTTTTGATGCTGCGCTTGAAGCGCAATAAGTTGAAGTGCAGAAGGCCAGCCTTCTACATAAGTACAGATACTACCTGCAGTGGTGTCATCAACGCCATCGGCGACGCGTTGATTAAAAAAGCGAGTGGTCTCTTCTGTATCGAAAGCCAGAGAGTCGTTACCTATCTCTATCATTAAGTCGCGCACGCGAAGGTTAGCGGTACCAAGAGGTGGTGTACCACGGCTTGTCACGACGAGAGTTAGATTGTCGGGCATGTGTTTGAGGAAAAAGCGCATCGCTTCATGAATGTCATCATTGTTGACCAAATGGTAGTCATCCAACACAAGAAAACATTCGTGATGGAATTCGGACATTTCAGCAAACACTTCACTTAATAAAGAATGCAGTGATGAAAATTGTCGTTTTTCTGCCAACTTTTGGGCATTAGGACACGCATTTTGAGTTGCTTTGTTAAGTGCTTGCAGTAGGTAGTTGATGAAACGGAATGCATCGTTGTCACTATCATCGATGCTGTACCAACCTACATTGGGTTTATCTACCAGCCATTGTGCAGCCATGGTGGTCTTGCCATATCCCGCTGGAGAACGGAACAATACTAGCTTATAGCAATCTGCGTTCTGGAGCAGATCGAGCACTCTCGGTCGCAGGATTGCATTATGTAAGCGGCCGGGACGAGTCAGTTTCGAAGGGATCCACATGTCGAAGTTTTTCACCTATTCCGTGGCTTATGCTCTGGATTATCTCAATCTATCGTTGAGTACGGTCCAATGACATTAGCCTAATTACTTAAGTCTTCGCTCATACTACGTGAAGCAAAACGATACCGACTATGATCCTCCTCAGAAACCTTGCACTCCTGCATGTTTTTAGTGTTCTACGCCCTTTATTTGTGACTTTGCTCACTTAGCGGGGTGGTTTGTGTCTGTGACTTTGTCCTTTGATACACAAGATTTTATGCAAAAGGTGAGATACAAAAAATATTTTCGTGATCTGAATATCAGATTTGGCAATAACTTCAAATGGGTTAAATAAAAGTCACATCAATTGGGGTTAAGTTATCGAACGGGAGCTTGTGATCTCAGTCACTCCAAGTTTTTGTTCTAAGTCAGAACATGAGAGTCAGATCACTAACCAATTGTTGGTACGCCCCCTACGCCCTCCCATCTACTCCTAGTTAGTCGTACGGCCGGGAGGATGTTTAGTTAATGGTGACCATGCACGATATGTCACAGATGAATTAGAACTATTAAAAGCGAGATTTCTGAAATGAAACCAACTCAGCAAAAAACTTTCGATAAAGTGTCGTTCCAAGAGAGCGTTAAGAAACATTTATCTGCAACATACGCAACAAAAATTGAAAATGCAGATAGCCGTACATGGTACCTAGCAATGGGCCGTGCGTTAGCAGAATTAACAACATTTGACCTGCTAGAAACTGAAAATGACGAAAAAATTAAGAACGCAAAGAGCGTTAACTACCTTTCATTAGAGTTTTTGATTGGCCGCTTAACAGGTAACAACCTAATCAGCATGGGCCTATACGAGCAAATCACTCACGCAATGGAAGAGTTAGGTCAAAACCTAACTGACCTTCTAGAAGAAGAGCGCGACCCATCACTAGGTAACGGTGGCCTTGGTCGTCTTGCAGCTTGTTTCATGGATTCTTGTGCCGCTCAAGAATACCCAACAGTCGGTTACGGTCTTCACTACGAATACGGTCTATTCAAACAGTCTTTCCAAGATGGTCGTCAACAAGAAGCACCAGACGCGTGGCGTGGTGTTGAAGGTTACCCTTGGGAAGTTGCTCGTCCAGAACTAGCACAGCACATTGGTTTCTACGGTCATGTTGAAGTTGAATACATCGACGGTAAAGAAGTACGTACTTGGGTTCCAGGTATGGAAGTGAAAGCAATGCCTTGGGATCTACCTATCGTAGGTTACGAGTCAAATACGGTGTACCCGCTGCGTCTTTGGGAATGTCAGGCAATTGCACCTTTCTCACTAGCAAGCTTCAACAACGGTGACTACTTCGAAGCGCAACACTCGCTAATCGATGCAGGTAACATCACTAAGGTTCTTTACCCGAACGACAACCACGAGAAAGGTAAAACTCTGCGTTTAATGCAGCAGTACTTCCACTCAGCAGCGTCTGTTCGCGATATTCTACGTCGTCACGAAGCAGCAGGTTTCTCTCTAGAAGACCTTCCTAAGCAAGAAACGATTCAACTGAACGATACGCACCCAACTATCGCTATCCCTGAATTGATGCGCATTCTGATCGATGAGAAAGGTTTAACTTGGGATCAAGCTTGGGAAATCAGTGCTCACACGTTCGCATACACGAACCACACACTGCTTCCAGAAGCTCTAGAAACTTGGTCTGAGTCGCTAATTAAGCGTCTACTTCCTCGTCATATGGAAATCATTTTTGAAATCAACCACCGCTTCATGCAAGAAGTTCGTAAGATGTGGCCTGGTGACGGTGAGAAGCAAGCGAAGCTTTCTATCATCCAAGAAGGTTTCCACCGCATGGTTCGCATGGCAAACCTATGTGTGATCGGTTCTTACAAAGTAAACGGTGTAGCTGCGCTTCACTCTCAATTGGTTAAGAAAGACTTGTTCCCTGAGTTCAACGAAATCTTCCCAGGTAAACTGACTAACGTAACGAACGGCATCACGCCACGTCGTTGGTTGAAGTTCTGTAACCCAGGTCTATCTACGCTAATCACGGGCAAGATCGGTACTGAGTGGCCAGCAAAACTTGAGCAGCTTGAAGGCATCGCTAAGTTTGCAACAGACGCGAAATTCCAAAAAGAATTCATGGCTGTTAAGAAAGAAAACAAACAGCGCCTTGCTGATTGGGTTCAAGAGAACATGGGTATCGAGCTAGATACTAACGCTATCTTCGACGTTCAAATCAAGCGTCTACACGAATACAAGCGTCAACACCTAGATTTGCTACACATTCTATCTCTGTACCACCGTATTCTTAACGAACCTGGTTTCGAATGTGAGCCACGCGTATGTTTCTTCGCAGCAAAAGCAGCACCGGGTTACCACCTAGCAAAAGAAATCATCTTCGCGGTTAACAAGATTGCAGAGAAGATCAACAACGATCCTCGCATCGGTAACAAGTTGAAAGTGGTATTCATTCCTGACTACCGTGTAAGCATGGCTGAAATTATTATTCCAGCAGCAGACGTTTCTCAGCAAATTTCATTAGCTGGTAAAGAAGCATCGGGTACGGGCAACATGAAGATGGCACTTAACGGCGCTCTAACTATCGGTACGATGGATGGCGCAAACGTTGAGATTCGTGAAGAAGTTGGCGATGAAAACATCTACATCTTCGGCCTAGACGTTGATGGTGTTGTGGCATTGCAAGCTCAAGGTTACAACCCTTACGACTACTACAATGCAGACCCACTACTGAAAGCATCTCTAGATCTACTGACTGGCGATGAGTTCTCTCCAGGTCAGCCAGGTCTTCTACGTGCAACGTTTGATAGCCTGCTAGACGGTGGTGACCCATACCTATGTCTTGCTGACTTCGCTTCTTACGTGAAAGCACATGAAGACATGAGCAAGCAATACAAAGACCAAGCAGGTTGGGCTAAGAAAGCGATTCTTAACACAGCATTGGTTGGTAAGTTCACATCAGACCGCTCAATCCGCGATTACGTGAACAACATTTGGAAACTTGAAGCGGTTAACCGTTAATAGCTCCAAAGTAGCCAAGGCAGTTTCTGCCTTGGCTCATTAACTTGTGAGCAAACCAGTAGTTTACAAATTAACGGCTTATAAACTGAGTGGCTCATAAGCTAATTGATGAGCAAAAGATTAAATAACAACCCTACAAAATTGAAAGCGTTAGAACGTTTTCGGAGAGAGCGATGAAAGAACAGACCGTATTAAAACAAGTCGCAGAAATGGCAAATATTGCCGACAGTTACGTTAGTGCGTGGGGCGATGAAGCACAAGTATCAGATGAGACAATCACGTCTCTATTGGCTTCATTGGGCTACGATACAAGCAGCGATGATGCACTGCTAAAATCAGCAGAAAGAAAACACAAAAAAGATGTACTAGACCCAGTTCTTGTCTTGCGTGATGGTGAGCCAGTAGAAGTGGCGCTTAATCTAGGTGTAAGTGCTCGTGAAAGCGAGTTTAGCTGGCGCTTAGAAACCGAGCAAGGAGAGGTACTTGAAGGCTATCTTCAATCTCAAGTCGTTCGTGATGAGCGCGCAGAGGGTGGCCCTTTAGTGTTTGCATTGCCAAGTGATTTGGCATGGGGTTACCACAAGTTGATTGTAAGCCGTAAGCGCCGTAAAAAGCCTTACGAGATGACACTGATTATTACACCAAAAGCGTGTTTTAAGCAGTCACCAATCGAGCAAGGCAAAAAGCTTTGGGGACCAAGCGTTCAACTCTACACACTAAGAACTCAGCACAACTGGGGCATTGGTGATTTCGGCGACCTTAAACAGCTTGTTGCTGATATCGCGTCTCGCGGTGGTGATTTTGTAGGCTTGAACCCAATTCACTCTTTGTTCCCTGCGAACCCAGAAGGTGCGAGCCCATACAGCCCGTCCTCACGTCGTTGGTTGAACATCTTATACATTGATGTGAGCTCAGTACCTGAATTTGCATTAAGTGCAGAAGCACAACAAACGGTAGGTAGCGCGGAGTTCCAACAGCGCTTGCAAAAAGCTCGTGAAGCACACTGGGTAAACTACACCGAAGTGTCTGAGCTTAAGATGAGCATCTTGCCTCTGTTATTCGCAGAATTTAAGACTCGTCATTTAGACAAGAACAGCGATCGTGCACAAGCGTTTTTAGCGTTTGTTGAAGAGGGCGGTGAAAGCCTGATGCATCAAGCGGCATTTGATGCTCTGCACGGTGAGCTGCACGCTGAAGATTCAGGTATGTGGGGATGGCCTGTATTCCCAGAAAAGTACCGCACATTCGAAAGCCCAGCAACACAGAAATACATCAAAGAGAACCTAGAGAACGTTCATCTATACATGTACCTGCAATGGTTAGCGGATTGCCAGATCAACGATGCACAGTCTCTTGCAGAAGAGAAAGGCATGGCGGTTGGTTTGTACCGTGACCTAGCTGTTGGCGTTGCGGATTCGGGCAGCGAAACATGGGCCGATGAAGGCAACCTAGTGATGGATGCGAGCATTGGTGCTCCACCTGATGTTCTTGGTCCTTTAGGTCAAAACTGGGGCTTACCACCGCTTAACCCTGAAGTACTTCAGGAAACAAGTTACGACGCTTACATCAAGTTGCTTCGAGCAAACATGAAGCATTGTGGTGCGTTGCGTATTGACCATGTTTTAGGTCTATTGCGCTTGTGGTGGATTCCAAAAGGTGAAAACGCAACTAAAGGCGCGTACATCTACTACCCAGTACAAGATATGTTGTCGATTCTGGCGCTTGAATCTCATCGTTATCAATGTAGCGTTATCGGTGAAGACTTAGGTACGGTACCTGATGAGATTGTCGACATTCTGGCTGATGCTGGTGTGCATTCTTACAAAGTGTTTTTCTTCGAAACATCAGAAGACGACGGTGGTTTCATCTCACCTAAGCACTATGCATCACAATCAATGGCGGCACTGTGTACTCATGATATGCCAACGCTACGTGGTTTCTGGCACTGTGATGACTTAAAAATGGGTCAAGAGATTGGTTTATACCCAGATGCAGAACAATTAGAAACGTTGTTTGATGACCGTCTAGAGTGTAAGCAAGGTATCTTAGATTCTGTGGCATGGCATGGCTTCTTGCCTGAAGGTGTTGGTCGCGATGCTGCTCATGTACCAATGGATTCATACCTAGCTGAAGCACTTCAACTGCACGTTGCTGCTGGTGGCTCAACATTATTGAGTATACAACTTGAAGATTGGTTGGAGATGGACAAGCCGGTTAACATTCCTGGCACCGTTGATGAGTACCCTAACTGGCGTCGTAAACTATCAATGAACTTGGACGAAATTTTTGCACACGAAGGGGTTAATCGTATCGCTTCTAAGCTAACTGTCGTTCGAGAAAAAGCAGGTAAGTAATGATGTTGAGTGGCTTGGAAATACGTGGTTTTTTGCTTACGCCGTACGAAACTACAACCTCGGTCACTCAATAATGAATGCTCATCTGGTAGAATAAACCGTCGTTATATTGCCCGCACTAATAGCGGGCATTTTTGTATTATATTTTTTGGATGTTTGGTTAGGGAGAAACGTTTTGGAACTAAGTTCGACTTCAAAGCAAAAACAAATATATACCCAACTATCACAGGCTTGTTTCACTGACCCATTTGCATTTTTAGGGCCATACTTACCTTCTGACCAAGGTGCATTAAGAGTATGGATTCCTGGGGCAGATAAAGTTGAGTTGATTGTCGGGAAGGAACCTCGTATTGAGTTAGCGCGAGAGGGTGAAAGTGGTTTCGTGCTTAAGCAAGAAAGAGACTTACGTTTTACTCATTATAAGCTGGCTGTTGACTGGGCTGGAGTAGAACAGGTCATCAATGACCCATACCAGTACCACGATCTGTACGCAAGCTATGAAGAGCTTCATACACCTAAAGATATGTATCATCACATGGGGGCTCAGTTTATTACGCTAGAGCGTGATGGACAGAAGGTTTCAGGTACTCGTTTCTTGGTCTATGCTCCGCATGCAACGGCGGCAAGCTTGGTCGGGAACTTCAACGCTTGGGATGGTCGTCGCCACCCAATGCAACGCTTAGATTATGGTATGTGGGGTCTATTCATTCCTGAGTTGGAAGAAGGCGCTCAATACAAATTTGAATTAAAAGGACCTGATGGGGAAGGCTTGCCACATAAAGCTGACCCATGGGGTTTCTACTCTGAACAGTACCCTTCATTTTCCTCTGTTACTTATGATCACGCTCGTTATGAGTGGCAAGACACTAAGTGGCAAAATCGCCCAGTTACGCAGAAACGTAAAGAAGCGCTTTCGTTCTATGAACTGCACGCCGGTTCTTGGAAACGCAACGCTGAAGGTGATTTCCTAAACTATCGTGAACTTGCTGCTGAATTAATCCCATACCTGACTGATCTTGGTTATACGCATGTCGAGTTGATGCCCGTTTCAGAACACCCGTTCTACGGTTCTTGGGGCTACCAGCCTATTGGTTTATTTGCACCAACAAGTCGTTTTGGTTCACCGGATGATTTCAAGTATTTCGTCGACCAATGTCACCAAGCTGGCTTAGGTGTGGTGCTTGATTGGGTTCCTGCTCACTTCCCTAGTGATGACCATGGTTTAGCAAACTTCGATGGTACGCCATTGTTCCATGATCCTGACCCTCGCCGTGGTTGGCACCAAGATTGGAACTCGTACATTTACGATTTAGGCAAAGAGCATGTGCGTCGTTTCTTGGTTGCGAATGCGCTTTACTGGTTCGAACAATTCCATATTGATGGGATCCGTGTGGATGCGGTTGCTTCGATGTTGTACCTCGATTATTCGCGCAGTCATGATCAATGGATTCCGAATGCAGACGGTGGCAACGAAAACTATGACGCTATCGCAACGCTGAAGTGGATGAACGAAGAAGTTTACAAGCATTTCCCGAATGCGATGACGATTGCCGAAGAATCTACGGCTTTCCCTGGTGTTTCGGCACCGACCTTTATGGGCGGTTTAGGCTTCGGATTTAAGTGGAATATGGGTTGGATGCACGACAGTTTATCTTATATTCAAGAAGACCCAATTAACCGTAAATATCACCACGATACGATTACCTTCCCGCTGGTTTATGCTCACAGCGAAAACTACGTATTGTCTCTGTCTCACGACGAAGTGGTTTACGGTAAAGGCTCCATCCATAACAAGATGCCTGGTGATGAATGGCAGCAAACGGCGAACTTACGTGCTTATATGGGATACATGTACGCACAGCCGGGTAAAAAACTGAACTTCATGGGCGCTGAATTTGGCCAGACGGCAGAATGGAATCATGACGACCAACTGCAATGGTTCTTGCTTGATTATGAACGTCACCAAGGAGTACAGAGCTTAACCAGAGATCTGAACAACCTATATCGTTCTGAACCAGCAATGCATGATCTTGATTTTGATCCACAAGGTTTTGAATGGCGTCTTCAAGATTCAGAAGAAGCGAGTATTCTAGCTCATGAGCGTATCAGTGAATCAGGTGAGCGTGTCTTAGTGATATCTAACTTCACTCCTGTTCCTCATGAACATTTCCGCCTCGGTGTCCCAACGCAGGGTAAATACTCACTGCTGTTGAATACAGACTCGGATGATTATGCGGGAAGCGGCTTTGAAGTGAAGCCGGTTGCTGAGGTTGAACAAGTGGCAAGTGAAGGCTTAGATACATCGATTGAGCTACGCTTACCACCGTTATCGACGGTTTTCTACAAGCTCAACTAAGCTACAAACTCAACTAAGCTATAAGCTGAATGAGTCTGTGAGCCAGTTAATTGACTAATTGAATGCGTTTGTAAACTGTTCAATTTATTACAGAACTAAAAAAGGGAGCCTTAGGCTCCCTTTTTATTGCGTTAAAACTAATTTGACCGCGTTCCAAAGTTGGTTAGATAGAACATTGAACGTCCTACTACGGTTTCAAGGATACGAACAGAGTCGGCTCCAAAGCTTTCAAACATCTTCTCACGAAACTGTCCGTCTGAACTGATATTAAATGCTTCTGGACTTTTGATCTGTGAGGCATGGAAAAACATCAATTTAATAACGAATCGGAACTGCTCATCATCTAAGGCATTTTGCCAAGACTGAACAAATACCTCTTCCGATGCGAAGTCTAGACTCTCTATCACAATCGATAGCATGTGCTTGTGAAGCACTGAGCGGATAGCACGAGTCGATGGATAATAACCCTGAAGCGTCGTTAAACTAATGCCAATTTCTTGAGCAATCCTTGCATAAGTTAATGCTTCATGTCCTTCAGCCAGAAAAAGGTTTAATACGATTTCATCGTAGTTCTTTTGATTTTCTAGTTTCTGTACTTGAGTAATTCGAGCCATTACAAATCTCTATTGAGTGTGACATTCTGTATATAAATTACGGATTGAGGATATTAGCAAACTATCTGGAAATAGACCTTAAAAAACAAAAAATCACGTATAAAAAAATATAATTTATCCATATTTTATACGTAAATTGTTGTTTGTGAATAATAAAGGCCGCTTGAGTAAGCGGCCTTTGTTTGTATTGGGTATGTTTGTGTAGAGTTTGCGAAGTTTAGAAAGGGTACCAGAACAGTTGATCTTCGAGTGCTCTCTTTGTGATTGCGAGTATCACGACTAATGTAATAACGGTTAAACAAACAAAGTCGACACGTTTCAAAGGCGCATAGCTATACCAAGTACGTGCTTTGTGTCGGCCAAAACCTCGCAGTGTCATTGCATTTGAAATCTCGTCTGCTCGGTCCAAACTAGAAAAAATCAATGGTCCAAGAACTTTAGCGACATTTTTAATACGTGTAATGAGTGGTGCCTTTTTCGACAGTTCCACACCGCGAGCCTGCTGAGCATGCATGATATTAATGAAGTCTTTTTTAACTTCTGGTAAATAACGTAGTGTTAAGCTCACCGCATACGCAATCTTGTATGGAACACCGATACGGTTGAGGCTAGCTGCAAACTCAGTTGGGTGTGTAGTGAAGACAAAGATTAACGCAATCGGGAACATGCTCATGTACTTAAGTGTTACCGTGACTAAGTAAAACAGCGTCTCTTGGCTCAACGAATAGTTGCCAGGTAGCGTTAACAGTATGTTCTCACTACCGATAAGCTCAGTACCTTGTTGTGGAGCGAGTAGATACATAAACAAAGCGTTTAAGCTCAGAACACTAGCCGTACCAATTAATAAAGGCTTATACACGCGCATAGGTACATTGGTGAGCTTTAGTAGATATAAGCCAGTCACAATCAGCAAAACAATCAATCTTAGGTCGAAAGTGGTTAGAACTACGGTTACCCAAGCTAAGAAAAGTGCAAATTTCGTGATGCCATTAAGAGCGTGAAGCGGGGATTTCGTGTCAATGTAATTGATGCCGAATTTTACTTTTGATGCGTTCATAGTGAACTTCTCTCGTAATCGATGAAGTATTGCATAAACGCATTGGTATCGTCGATTTTCATCATAGTCGCGAGTTCATAAATACTGGTCGTACAAAGGTTTGCACGCTCTAGAAGTGATGGCTGACTAAATACTTCAGTCATGGCTGCATTAGCGATGAGTTTACTGTCTGCAATCACAATTGAACGTGTGGTGTACTCTAGAACGAGGTGCATGTCGTGTGAAATGATGACCACAGTGATATCCAGTTCTCGGTTGAGCTTTTGAATAAACGCCAACATCGATGTGTAGTTACGGTAGTCTTGTCCAGCCGTCGGCTCGTCTAAGATCAGAAGCTCAGGTTCCAATACTAATATAGATGCGATCGTTACACGTTTTTTCTGACCATAGCTCAGTGCTTCAATCGGCCAGTGGCGGAACTTGCTTAACCCACACAGCTCAAGAACGTTCTCGACTTTTGCTTTGATAAGCTCTTCTGCAACGCCGCGGTTACGAAGACCAAATGCTATCTCATCAAAAATCATATGATGCGAGATCATATGATTTGGGTTTTGCATTACCACGCCGACTTTCTGGCTTCGCTCAAAGATGGAAAGTTCAGATAGGTCTTGACCATTAAGATATGAAGAGCCTGAATCGGCATCAATCACACCCATAATGATCTTGGTGATGGTTGATTTACCGGAACCGTTTTTTCCTAAGATCGAAACAAACTCACCTTTACCAATCTTGAAGCTCACATCTTCGAGTGCGTTTTTCTCGCCGTCGTAAGAATAAGTTAGACCATGAACTTCGAGTAAAGGTTGGTACTGCTTTTCTGCAGTTGGGGCTGGGCGTTCAGCAAACCAAGCTTGGACTGAAGGGCGGAATCTTTTGTAATCTAAAGCTTTGAGGTTTGAAAGTTTATCTTCGTTAGTCAGAGGTGCCTTTGCTGCTTTAAGCGCAGACAGATAAAGAGGTTCTCGAATACCGTGTTTATCAAGTAGCTCGGACGCTAAGATTTCATCGGGAGTCATGTCTGCGACGATTTCACCACGCTCCATTAAGATCACACGATCAATATCGCGATGTAGAACATCCTCAAGGCGATGCTCGATAATCACAATAGTCTTGTTGGTTTCTTTATGAAGTTGGTCGATGATCTCAATAGTTGCCTTGCCTGTTTTAGGGTCGAGGCTTGCTAGAGGTTCGTCAAACAGCAAAATGTCGACATCATCCACTAGGATACCTGCCAACGATACACGTTGTTTTTGACCACCGGAGAGATCATGAGGAGAGCGCTCAAGCATATCTTCTAGGTCGACCATTTTTGCCGTCGACTTAACCAAAGGGTACATATCAAGGTTCGACATCAACTGATTTTCTAACGCGAATGCGATATCTTCGCCGATACTTAAACCAACAAATTGGCTGTCGGTATCTTGTAATACCGTACCAACTTGCTCGGTATAGTCGTGCATTGAAAGATCAGAAATGTTCTTACCGTTGATCTCTAGGGAGCCCGTTACTTCACCTTTAATCGCATGAGGAATCAGACCATTTAGGCACTGACCTAGGGTAGATTTCCCACTACCACTGGGTCCAATAATGACGATTTTCTCTCCTTTCTCTATCCTTAGATTGATATTTTTTAGCGTCGGTTTATCCAGCGACTCATATCTAAAAGAGAAGTTCGAAAATGCTATAGTCATTAGCGCTTATGCCTCAGTCAGGTTGCGGCTTTGTTTGTTGCGTTTAGCGACTGATTTTAGGATCAAGAAGCCAACAACCGCAATCAGGACGGTATTACCGGCTGCGATAATAGACAGTTGAGTAAATACTTTGGTGAACGGTTCTGCATATAAGATGGTATCTAAGAACGCGGAGCAGCCGTAACCTACCACATTACCGACAAGCGCAAGTATGACAAATAGCGCGAAATCCTTCATTGGAAGTTCGCCCTGTTGAAGGCGATTTTTGGTTACCATTGGGAACAGACCGATAACCATGCCCACGATACCTGAGCCTAATACCCAAGTTAACCATACGCCCCAACCTGCGAATAAATCGGTAACCCAATGGCCAATAAAACCAACCAAGAAGCCAACAATAGGGCCAAATAGAACAGAAAACAGTGCAAGGACTGCCATTGCTGGTTTCAATGTCGTGTTAGCAAACACTGGGACACCAAACATAGGTAAACCACCAATGCCATACAGCGCCGCGCCAATGGCAATAACGACGACTGTTTTAGCTGAAAAGTTCATAGATAACCTCGAATACTGAAAGATAAAGCATAATAAAAAACTAATATTCGCCATTATTAATATGCGTCTCAATGAGACCGTTTTTTGGGCAAATATGAAAAATAAGGCGCGCATTATACAGTAGAACCCTTCCATAAGGGAAGGTAAGTGTCTAGATGTCTAAAATTCCATCCGAACATGTAAATATCACGGAAAAAGCGCAACTTTGTGGTTAATCAAGCAACAAAAAAGCCAGAACTGGTCTGGCTTTTTCATTCATCTTAACAATGTGTTAAGTCCATTGGTGGCCCAGTGACAGGCCATTTAATGGTTTTGGTCGAAGCAAAGTAGTGGTTTGGGTATCAGTAACTTAGTGATCTAGGTATAGATAATTCTGCCAGCTCTTCATTCTAATAAGCACTTTACGCATAATTGATACGTGAGTGAAGCTATCAGAATAAACAGCAACCTCAACCGCAGTACCCATAGGCAAGTGGTATTCAGATAGGTCATCAGTGATGGTTAACTTAACAAACACACGACCGCTGGTACGCAGTGCCTCAGTACCAAGTAGAGTACCTCGAGCTTGGAATTGGCTCTCACCAATCGCTGGAATTACTTCATCAATACGACCTTTGAAAATTTTACCAGGAAGCGCGCGGAACAGAAATTCGGCTTCGTAGCCAGGTTGTAGACGCTGCAATGAATTCTGTCTGAATGCTGCAGTATAGAACTGAGCTTCGGTGTGAACAAAAGTCATAACGGGAGCAAGAGGAAGTGGTACTGCCATTACGCCCGGACGCAATGCTAATTGCGTAACGTATCCTTCAGTAGGAGCTCTAACGACGGTTTGTTCTAAGTCAAACTGAGCTTTACGTAATTCAGCTAGTAAGCTCAAAACCGCGGTGTTCTCACCACCTATTTCAGAATCCAAGGCGATTTTTGCTTGTTCCAAATTGGCATCTGCAACTTTTACTGCGGCTTCTGATGCTTTGTAAGCTTGTCTGCGTGTGTCTAATTGTTGCTCAGTAAAGGCTCCACTGTCATAGCCGCGTTTGTAACGAGAAAATTCACGTTGTGCCTTATCTCTCTCTGCGATAGCTTTGACTTTTGCCGCCTCCGCTTCGGTTACCTCTGATTCCATCCCAAGAGCACCTTGGCTCGCTTCTTTTACTTTCGCCTCTAATCTTGCGACCTCAGCTTCAAACGGAATAGGGTCAATTTTGAAAAGAATATCCCCTTGTTTAAGAGGTTTATTTGCCTCTACAGGCACTTCAATGACTTTACCTCTCACACCAGAAACGATTGGTGTTGTTGAGTAGACTTGGTTACCAATTTGTGTGAAAGGGTGGTTATAGTTCATCAATAGGATCAAGGTACCTATGATGACGACGCCACCAAGAACAGCTGTTGGCACTGTCCATTTGTTTAGCGGAATATTAAATACTTTGAAGATGGTGATACAAAGCGCCGCGTAGGTCATTATCAGCAGTAAATCCATTACTTAACCTCCTGATCTTGAGCGTTGTTCTGAGCTTTTTCGGAATGAGCTTGTTCAGCATTAGTTTGCTTAAGCTTAACGATTTCTTCTTGAAGAGTACTGACTTGATCGATCAAAGCATCAACTCGATGGTGAATATCGTGTTGTTCTTCTTCGAGTTTAGCGAAGCCCCAACCGCGATCTTTACGCCATAGCGTTGCCCAAATCCACAGAAATGGCCAAATAGTGTGTAAGGTGAATAGGCTAACCCAGCCTGAGACATGAATAGCATCTTGATGAGGGTGATTGCGTTCTTTTGCTATTTCATAGGGAATATCGTGAATGACGATGATGCCGTAAAAGATTACTAGCGCAACGAAAATAAGTAGGCCGAGTGCAAAGTAGTCTAAAAACATAACAGATCCTTGTAATGTTAGATATTAGTTATAAAGATACTACGCTATCATCCAAGTAATTGTTATAAAAATGATTTACCTAGTTGAAAATAATGTGTGTTCGCTTCTAATGTGAGCAAAATGGTTATTAATTTTTATAAAATGCATTTGGATGCAAGGTGAAATAGAGGCTCATTTGGGGTTAGGTTAACGCCTAGTAAATGAGTGTTAATTATTCAGTTGTGAAGCGATCCAGAGTAGTAAACAACAGTGACTTTATTTACCAAAGCAGAAATAATTCAAAAGCTAGAAATAATACAGATGACGATTCGAGACGACAGACACATCACTGAGGATAAACACGGATGTATATAGGTGAACTTGCGGCTATAGGCGCTGCTATTGTGTGGGCGTGTGCGACATGGATCTATGGACAATTCGGCCATCGATTTTCTGCTATGCAGCTTAATATTGTTAAGGGTGTCGTCGCTTCTGGCATGATGTTGCTTGTGATGCCTCTTATCCCAATGCCAGACTTTCAATTGAGTGCTAATCATTTTTGGATACTCGCTATTTCAGGTGTCATTGGGATCGCAATTGGAGATAGCGCATATTTCGCTGCGTTGAAAAGAATCGGTGCGAATAAAACGTTGCTGCTTGAGTCTTTGGCTCCGCCTCTTTCAGGCGTACTGGCATTAATGTTTCTTGGTGCCGCATTGACGTTGCAAAGCTGGCTCGGTGTTGTCATCACCACTTTAGCTGTGACATTTGTCGTTTTTCAACCGTCTAAATCCACCAATGGTGAAGACATTTCTAGTGATAAAGCACAACGAAGTGGTATTGGGTTTGGGCTTGTGGCGAGTGTTTGTCAGGCTTCAGGTGTGGTGATTTCTCATTATGCTTTGGTGGCTGGTGATATTCCCCCATTGTTAGGGGCGCTGATTCGCCTCACGATAGGTGTGTTTGCCGTTATGCTCATTATCCCTTTTGTTGAGAGTAAGCCTTACTCGTCTATAAAAAGAGATTTATGGGAAATGACTAAATTCGACAAGCTTTGGCTTTTAGGGGCAATATTTGTCGGAACATTTTTAGCATTGTGGCTTCAGCAAGTTGCATTGAAGAATGCGAACCCTGCGATTGCACAAACGTTGATAGCGACCAGTCCTGTATTTATTCTGGTGATCTATGCCCTGAAAGGGGAAAAGGTCTCAAAACAAAGTGTTATAGGGACACTTGTTGCTTTAGGTGGAATCTCACTTTTCTTCTACCAATAGTTCGATTTCTATAAGTGCTTTCTATTTCAAGCGATCTTAATTTTCATTACTCGGTGCAAATTTGATTGCGGCCGTTGGCTTTAGCTCTGTATAACGCTTTATCTGCTCGGTAGAAAGTACGCTGAGTGTTTTCTCCTTCGCGATGCATTGTGATACCAATACTAACGGTTAGTCCACGTTCCCCCAATATCTCATGCCAAGCAAATTGGAAAATGCGCTCTCGATAATTTTCCGAGTGCATTTCTGCCTTAGCAAGATTGGTGTTCTCAAGGATGACTAAGAACTCTTCCCCACCAAACCTGACACATGAAGCGCCTCGAAACTTGAAGTAGGAGCGTAGTTCTTGAGAAACGCTAACAATCGCTTTATCACCAACTAAATGACTGAGCTCATCATTGATTGATTTAAAGTGGTCAATATCGACAACCATTAATGCAAAAGGTGTTTCGTGAAGCAGAAGATCTTTCAATTTTACATCTAACCATCGACGGTTATGTAAGCCTGTTAGCGGATCGGTGAATACATCTTGTTGTAGTTGAGCAACTGCATTTTTGTGTTGCTCAGTCGTTTCTTTCAACTCTCGGTTTTCTTGTTCCGAGAGGATAAGCTTTAGTTGCAGTTCAAAACGAGAAAGGCGGCGTAGCTGACTCGCACCCAGTTCACTGATCGGAATCTGCTTCATGAGATCCGTTTCAATTCGGTAGCCTTTCTTTTCATAGCTTAGCGCTTCTTGAAAACGGCCTTGATTCATACACACATCGCTCAAGGAGTCATAAAAACGCTTTGCAAGAACGGGTGATGAGTATTTATTCACACGTTTATCGGTGCTTGTAAGAATCATACTGGCGTATTCTTGCTTACCGATAGCGCTTAAACAATGTGCCATTTCTAGGCGAGTCATGGTTGCAAGCCAACTTGCTTGGGTGTTGTTGACTGGATACTGAACCCTAGACAAGCAGCTAAGTGCGTCGTGATACTTTTTCTTGGCGCGAAGTACCTTTGCTTGATAAAGCAATATCTGAGCTGTGAGCAACTTATTACTGACAAGGATACTAAGTTCTTCACATTCGTTAAGTAAATCACTGGCCGCAGTAGTACGGTTAAGCAGTAGAAGGCTAGCGACCATATGAAGCTTAAACTTGAGGCGAAGTGAGCGACTGCTTATCGCATGATCAATACTGTTGATTTTTTGGTAGTAGCGAAGCGCTTTACTGTGGTCACCATAGGCATCACACAGGTTCCCCATACCCAAAATCGCCATCACGTATTCATCGATGTAGCCGTGTTCAACAGCAATTGATGACGAACTAACAAATTCATTCAGTGCTGAGGTGTAATCACCAATTTCAACTAAGCGATCACTTAAGCTTGTTTTTACTGTAAGAATATCTTCTATGTCAGCAGGCAAATGAAGTAGGTTTAATGCATGCCTCAATTCTTCGATGCTAGTTTGATTTTGTTGCAATTCAGCACGATATTCAGAGCTAATAATATAACAGTGTGCTTGTTCCGTTTTGGTTGTCGAAACGTGTTGTCGAATATGGTTCCAAAAGATGATCGCCTCTTCACCAGAAACCGATGAAGGATCCAAACCGGCATCGGTGATCTTACTTAGTAAGGTTTCCATCAATTTCTCACCTCGGCATCGTCTTCTTCAAGTTGTTCTAAAGTGAACGGGAACGTTAAAATATCATTAAGGCTGACGGTTGGTTTCGAACCTTTCAACCCTTTTCTATGCCACGGATAAATATCAAGTATGGTGCTGAGAGTTTGGAAGGTTTGCTCTGCGACATCCCCTTTCTCGGAAAGCATAAGAGCGACTCGCTCTGAACTCAGCCTTGAAATGAAATCGTTTTGATTACATAAGGTATGAGCAATTTCGGTGCAGACATCCAAGTAATCGGTATCAACGTGTTGAAACATAATGATGCTGTGGTTTGAACGTTTTAGCTCTGTTTTAAAGAGCACCAATTGTTCCCACCAAAACGTTTCAGAAACAACATAAGAAAGGTGTTTTTCGGGATCGTACTCGTGCTGGCCACGAATACGGTTAATGAGTTTTCTTGCTCTCTGTTCTAGCTGGCGTTTTGAACTGCGCGCTTTATCTAAACCGACGCGGTTGGTTTGCTCGCGAAGCATACTGATAGAATATTGACGGTATTTTTTAAAGGCAACTAAAGCGGCATTAAAATCTTGGTTTTCTTCTGCAACTAAGGACTGTTGATAACAAATTTGACTGAGTAGCTCGCCATTATCGAATTCGTTTGCAGAGCGCTCGGCTAGTCTGAGTAACTCAGCGGCCTGTTCGGGTCTCTTTCGCAGAAGTTCCAATCGAGCTCTACTGATATAAGAGTGCGCTTTCATCCAAATTAGGTTGTGTTCTACTGCTAGGCTGTGTGCCTTGGCTGTTGCTTTTTCCGCATCATCTAAACGCTCTAAGCCAAGTAGGGCAAGACCTCTGAAATCCCACACCTCTGCATGCCAAGTATTATCTTTATGATCTTTTAATGCTTCTTCTGCACCATCGAGTACCGACAACATTTCAACATAGTTATTGAGTAAGTAGTAATCCCAAGCGAGCAATATTCTTGCTTTACCTTCCAACCAACCAATACGGCTGTTATTCGCGACTTTTACGGCGAGTTGGTGGGTAGAGCGTGCTAGCTTGTATTCGTGGGTCATTCGCCAAATGTTGCCTAGGCCAATGAGGCATTCAATTTGGATCTCTACTTCATCAACTAGCGCGGATTGCTCTAAAGCATTGATCCAAAATTGCTGAGCAGAATAGTACTTGGCTTGTCCCCAGAATTGGAGTGCGTGTAAATGGAGAATTTCAGGGAGAAAAAGGTCGGTGTCTAATCGGCTTTGTCGTTTGTGGGCTTCCTTGATGTATTTTAAACCTTTTTGGTAATCCATTAGGTTCCAACAGCATTTTGCCATTAACATCAGCGATTGGATCGCACCCTCTTCAAACAAAACTTGTTCTGATCTGACGAAGCATTGTTGTGTAATCTCTAGGATCACTAATGGTTCAGAGTCGACGCGAGTTTTGAGTTGTTCTAATTCTGTTTCAAGAAGGTACTGATTTTTGTCCAAGGCTTAGATCCATAATTATCGAGCGTATTGATAACACAATCATTATAAGAGTGTGGTTAAGGATAAGCACCAATTATCTTTCTTAGAGCGTCAAAGAAACATCTATCTTTTCCAATTATGGGTGTTACCTCATGTTGTCGCTTTAAAATCAATGAGTTCCCGAATAAATCTCTGGATGTTTCGTTTCTATGAAAGCAGTTGCTTTAGGGTTAATGGCTGCTCTGCAACACCTAAGCGTTGCGCTGCTGTAAGCCCTTGCTTATCTTGGTAGCACAGATTGTGCCAAGCTCTGAATATATCAAGCAATGGAAGGATGCCCCCAGGACGAAGTTTACGTCTAGGCTCATTGATAAAGCTATCAAATAACAGTTGAAAGCGCTGTTGATAGAACTTAGTTTGCTGAATTGAAGCGGTGTTAAACCACTGTTTTGGTTCTGGATTGTTACCCGTTAAGTAGCAAATGCCTTTCTGATTATCGCCTTGATTTGCGATAGCCCAACGATCGCGCCACCAACTCATATGAACAATGTCGATCTTTTCAAAACTTTGATCATCTTGCCAACCAGAATCTTCCTCGACATACATAAGGTCAATATTTTGACTCTGAATGCGCGGCAAACAAACGCTTAGGGCGGCAGATCTTAGTAATGGATCTTGTGGCATATAAATAGCGACGTGTTTGTTTTCGTCACACATATCAAGTACATGTAAGAAGTGAGCATAAGAGGTATAAGGTGGTCGAATTAGCGCACCCTTCGAAGGGTAGCTAAATGCAGTGAGGTTACCCATTGGGTCTTCCACATTACCTCTTGCCAGTATCACTTGGTATTGCTGCTCAATACGTTCTTTCAGCTTATCGGACGGCTGAGGGAGTTCGAGGTTAGCCTCTGAAGAGTGCTCCTTTGAGACAAAACGTGCCACGTCATCATAAGGGTTGTGGTCAACATTCCCTGATGGCTCTTCATTCTGAGAGTAATTGACGTGTTGGCAAAGGATATAACCAGAATGAGCCTCGCCCGTTGCTATCCAGAGCACGCCGTTATTACTTTGTGGCTGTAAACGCTGGTAATGGGAAGCAAATTGATAGTCTTTGGCATGATTAACCCATCGTGCATCTATCATCGCTAATTTACGACGACAACGGCTCGCGATATGGTCAACATGATCATAGAAAGTTTTTGGGTTGATCTCCAATTTTCTACAGATTTCTCGTACAGAATAACCCATGAACAATAAGCCCATTAGGTTTTCTTGAAACTGAAGTTTTTTATTGGATCCAGACCATTTATCAACGAAAGTTGATTGGCAGTCTTTGCATCGATAGCGTTGCCTGTCGCCACTGTAGCCGAAGGCATGATAAAGATGTTTATGGGTATGAACCGATAGGCCAAAGTTATCGCAATCATCATTACGACAAGCAGGAAGGCCATCGCTGTGAAGTTGTCTTAGGCGATGAAGTTCGCTTAACACTTCACGATTGTTAAGTAAGGGGGGGAAAGCTCCACACTCACGACAAACCATCGCTGGACGCTTAGGATTCGCATGTTGCAAAACATACCGTTTTGCATCGCTCAAGCCAAAGTTGTCACACGCCAATGTTTTACAAAAGTTGAGTTGTAACCCATCTGCATCTTTTGGCAGCTTGTCGTTGGACACGATCACCCCCTCGGGGTTATTTAGGCAGCCAAGCGAGCTTGACTGCGAGGTATTACGTTTCAAACTATTTATCGTTGAAGCTAACTAGGATGAAAAATATAGCTAGTGTTTAACGATTAGATGTTGATTGCAGTCTCTAGAGCAACTTTCATCATGTCGTTGAATGACTTTTGACGATCTTCTGAACTTAGTTTCTCACCACGGATGATGTGGTCAGATACTGTAAGAATTGTCAGTGCTTTAGCACCCAGATCCGCAGCAACACCGTAGATACCAGCCGCTTCCATATCAACACCAAGGATGCCTAGTTTTTCCATCTTTTCGAAAAGGTCAGCTTCTGGAGTGTAGAAAAGGTCAGCAGAGAATACGTTACCAACTTTAACTGGAACTTCTTGTGCACGTGCTTGGCTTACTGCTTCTTCTAGAAGACCGAAATCAGCGATAGCAGCAAAGTCGTGGTTGTTGAAACGAATACGGTTTACTTTTGAGTCAGTAGAAGCGCCCATACCGATAACAACGTCCATTAGTTTCACGTCGTCACGTACTGCACCACAGCTACCTACACGAATAACATTTTTCACGCCGTACTCAGCGATAAGCTCATGTACGTAGATGCAGCATGATGGGATACCCATACCGTGGCCCATTACAGAAACTTTCTTACCTTTGTAAGTGCCTGTGTAGCCAAACATGTTGCGAACGTCACAAACTTGCTTCACGTCATCAAGGAATGTTTCTGCAATGTATTTTGCGCGAAGCGGGTCGCCTGGCATAAGTACTGTTTCTGCAAAATCACCAGCTTGAGCATTAATATGAGGTGTAGCCATGGTCGTTCTCCAAAGTTTAAACGGTAATGATAGGAACAGGATTTAATCAATTACCGATTCTGTTGAATTGAATTCGTTTTGTTGAGGCAATATTAGCGAGTTAGAACGAGGCTTCGTGAGACTTTAGTCACAAAATAGGTCTGTCATTATAGTTTTATTAATATTGATAACCAAATGTGTTGAAAGCTTAAAGGCAATCGATTTTGTATAGATAAATTGCATGAAATTTAAAGGAAAAACTCAAGATAATAGTTTGTTGCATATTATTTTCGAGACAACAATTCGTTGTAGAGACGTTTGATCAGCGATAATCTAAACTTTAATAAAAGACAAACCAAGGAATTGTATGTCGTATTGCGCTAACTCGACGCTTTTGTATTCTATGAAAACACAAATACGCAAGGTAGCTTTGCCTGTCGTGAGGGTAACGTCATTAGTTGCGGCTATGATCGCGGCGATGGCTTCGTCATGGGTGTCTGCTGCGACCTTTGAACTGCCCCCAGCGGAAAGCCGCATCGTAGGCAGAATACAACAACATGAGGTGACGGCTGGAGAAACATTAGCCATCATTGCAAAGCAATACGATATTGGCTTTCTTTCTTTAATGGCGGCAAATAAAGGTGTAGACCCTTTCCTTCCTGCGGAAGGCTATGTATTGAGTATTCCTAGTCGGTTGATTTTGCCTGATACCCCAAGAAAAGGAATTGTTATCAACCTTGCCGAGTTAAGGTTGTATTACTTTGAACCGGATAAAAATCAAGTTCATGTTTTTCCAGTAGGTATTGGCCGAGTGGGGCGCGATACCCCAGAGATGATCACTAAGATAAGCCAAAAAAGACCAAACCCGACTTGGACACCTCCTAACTCAATACGTAAAGAATATTTAGAGAAAGGCATCGAGTTACCTCGAGTTGTCCCTGCAGGCCCAGAAAACCCGCTTGGCGAATACGCTATGCGCCTTGCGTATGGGGCAGGTGACTACCTTATTCATGGAACTAATAAAGATTTCGGGATTGGTTTACGAGTCAGTTCTGGTTGTATTCGTATGGAACCTAAAGATATTGAGTGGCTTTTTGAACAGGTTAACCGTGGCGAGCAGGTCACGATCATTGATGAACCGATTAAAGTGTCTTTAGAGCCAGATAGAAGTGTGTTTGTTGAAGCTCATGAACCATTGACACGAAGTGACGGTTCTAAAAAATCGTTACAAATTCCGGTTGAGTTAAAATGGTGGCTTGAAGATGCTGATTTACCGAATTCAAAGGCGAAAGCGGTTATTTTTGCGCAAAATGGTGTGCCTGTTGAGATCGTACCGCCTGTGATTGAGTTTTAATTCAATAGGTTCTTTGGAAAGCGTCATTGCTTTTCTTCTTTCTTTTTTCTCTTTCTTTTCTTTTTCTTTTCTTTTTCTTTACCCCAAATAAAAAACACCACCTCTATTCGGAGGTGGTGCTATCAATTTACTGCATTTTGCGACTTATATAATCTATCGATTAACTGCGTTATCTTTCAATTACTTAGTGTAAGACTCTGCAATGTTGTCGATACGGTCGTTAGCACGATCCGCTTCTTCTTTTGCTGCCATAGCGGCTGCAGATGCTTCTTGAGCTTTCATTTCTGCGGCTGCTTTATCACTCTTAAGCGCTTCAACTTCGCTGCTTAGTTCAGCAACTTGGTTAGTCAATTGATCCATTTCTGACACTGCAGCTTCTTCAGGCTCTGAAGAACAACCGGCTAAAATGAAAACTGAGGCTGCAGCTGCGATTAACGTCTTATTCATAAGAACTCCTTGCTTATTTATCATCAAAAGATGCGCTATACATTCTTTATCATATAGTCGCTTCATTAATGATTGTAGCGACTAATTTTTTAACTGCAAAAACAATAACTAAAGAAATTGCTAAATTTTTGAGGTAATTAGCTAAGCATCACAGTCTGTCTCATTTTTGAGACGGTGGGGTTGGAATCGATTTTTACATTATTTGGAAGGCCTATCCCTTTGGTGCCAATGCATACAATATCCTAGGCAACTTGAGATATGAGGATAAATTTACTGTGATCTCTATCCTTATAAAGTACTTTCGCGGTATCATGTCACGTTAAATTAATTTTATTCAATACCATCAAGACTGGAGAGTCCTTTGCACTTTAAAGATTTAGGCTTAGACAACCGCTTACTGAAGAACTTAAAACATTACGACTTCAAGAAAGCGACAGAGATCCAATCAAAAGCGATCCCTGTTGCTATTGCCGGTAAGGATCTATTGGCTTCATCAAAAACGGGATCAGGAAAAACGTTGGCGTTTGTGTTGCCAATGATACACAAAGCATTAAAAACCAAAGCGTTTTCTGCTAAAGATCCTCGTGGTGTAATTTTGGCTCCTACTCGTGAGCTAGCAAAGCAAGTTTACGGCGAACTGCGAAGCATGCTTGGTGGTCTGTCTTACGAAGCCACACTTATCTTAGGTGGTGAAAACTTTAACGACCAAGTTAAAGCTCTGCGTAAATACCCTCGTTTTATTGTTGCGACTCCAGGACGTCTTGCGGATCACCTTGAGCACCGCTCACTGTTTTTAGATGGTGTTGAAACGCTAATCCTTGATGAAGCTGACCGTATGCTTGATCTTGGTTTTGCTCCTGAGCTACGTCGTATTGCGAATGCAGCTAAACACCGTCGTCGTCAAACTCTAATGTTCTCTGCAACGCTAGATCACGCGGAAGTTAACGGCATTGCAAGTGAGATGTTAGACGCACCTAAACGTATTTCTGTAGGCGTTTCTAACGAGCAGCACCTTGATATCACTCAGAAATTCTACCTGTGTGATCACCTTGATCACAAAGAAGCGATTTTAGACCGTGTCATTGAGGAAGCTGAATATCGTCAGGTGATGATCTTCACTGCAACTCGTGCCGATACTGACCGTTTGACGGAAAAGCTGAATGAGAAGAAGCTTAAAGCGGTTGCATTGAGTGGTAATCTAAACCAAACACAACGTAACGCGATCATGAGCCAATTTGAGCGTGCGGTTTACAAAATTTTGGTAACAACAGACGTTGCTTCACGTGGTATTGATATTCCAAACGTAAGCCACGTTATCAACTTTGATATGCCTAAACATACGGAAGAGTATGTTCACCGTGTTGGTCGTACTGGCCGCGCTGGTAACAAAGGTGACGCGATCTCTTTGGTAGGTCCAAAAGACTGGGATAGCTTCAAACGTGTTGAGCTTTACCTTCAGCAAGATCTTACTTTCTCTGTTCTTGAAGGTTTGAAAGGCAAGTTTAAGGGCATTAAGCCGCGTAAACCTGTTGTTACTAAAGGCGGTCCTGCGAAGAATAAAGCGAAGACTCAAGCTAAGAAAACGCCTAAGAAACCTGTTAAGCGCGATAAGAGCTTCCACCAAAATGTGGCAGTGGGTGATAGCGTGTTTATCCCTAAGAAGAAAGTCGCACCAAAAGTGGACGACGAGTAAGCAACTCGCGTGAACTAAAGCTGATGTTTATAAAAACTGATCTTTATAAAAGTTAACGTAAAAAAAACCGCCAATGATGGCGGTTTTTTTGTGTCTGTACTTTGTGTAAGCCCATAACTTCCGGTACCTACAGGAGGTAACTCATGATACTCGCTGGGCTCTTCCTAGTTAGAAATTGAACGTCGAGAATGAGTACGCCAAGATATGGTCTGCGATGTATTTATGAGTAGCCGTCGTTGGGTGTGTCACGCCCCAGAACACATAACTATCAGAGCCGTATGTGGCACAGTCATTGGTTAAACTATGACTGCGTAAATAGTCGGTTGATGAACTTCTGTTGATATTTAGGCAAGCGTCACTCGCATTTCTAAAACCATGCTGTTCAGGGTTATCGGTAATACTCGCGAAGAGTGCGCTTGCATCGAATAACACCACGTTTTTCCCCATGCCTTGATAATATTTAGCTTGGGCTTTGATGAATTGGTTGAATTCCAATATCTTGCCACGAACTTTAATGATCTCTTGCTCGGTCGAGTATTTAAATTGCGGCGCTTTGGTCGCATCGGGCAATGTGAACAACAAGATATTGTTCGCTCCAGACTCTGTTAATCGAATCAAAGCGCTGCTGAAATCAGCTTTTACATCAGCGACTTCTCGGTCGTAGTTCATGAAATCATTCAGACCAAACTCCAAAGTGAATAACGAGTTCTCAGGGCGATAATTTTTAGCCACTTTCATGTAGGTTAAGTAAGACGTGACTTGGTCATAAACACCAGTTAGCGCGACATATTGATTGGTGCCTGCTGCTCCACCCACTGCCCAGTTATACAGAGGAAGATCTTTAGCTTTTGCTAAGTACTCAGTCCAGACTAAACCATTTGAAAAGTGTCCCAAAAACCACGAATCAGCATTCGGAAAAACCCATTGAGAGCCATTAAATAGATTGCCAGTGTCGGAAAGGCTATCACCAAAAGTGACAATACGATTAATTGTATTGGCTTGCACAGCGTTATCGTTGGTCCAGATGGAGTGATTGTAAGAGAAGCGATTATCTGCTGCAAAATAGGTGATATCTGCGACGTCATGTTGGATGTCGAGCGTCTTTTCACAACGCTGCTTTATTTCGGATTGAGGCGCGTCACTATAAAACATGTTCTTGAACGAGACTGAAGACCACCAATATCCGTTGATGGTGTAATAGTTCCCGTTCTCTTTTCTTGCCCATTGCCAATCAGTGGCTGAGGAGTCGTGTGATGCGTCGGTTCGATACCAACATCGAACATACGAATAAGTTTGTTCCCCTTGCGTTTTTAGAACCTGTGCAGACGTTATGGATTCTGGAGTGGGTATAGAATCTTCAGCTGCATGAGCACCAAAAGGGATGGATAACGCGAGTATTAAAGCCGTATTTTTCATCACTGCATTCTCTTATTGTATTTAGGTAAGCCAAAAAAACGTTGTTTCTTGTTGCCTGTTACTTTTAATAACTGAATAGCGAATAACTGGTAAGACCTATATCTAACATCAATAATTCACGTCAATACATTCAACTGTCCGTCGGTTATAACTGGCATAAACATCAAATTTTCAACGTGTTTTCTGTTGTTAGAACACTCAAGTACAGGATGAAATTCGTCACTTTTTTTGAGGGTTTTGGTATCCGTTTTAGAGGTATGCAGTGAGGGTAAATTAGCAGTGTGTGCGGTTTTCGTAAGTTGTTAGATCTAACGTGACCTTTATAAAATGTGCCAAAAACTAAGGTAATGTATTTTTAATCAAAGAGTTAAAAACAAGCTGTTTATTGGGATGCATATTTCAATGTTAATCACCCCTGTTTAATTTAAGCCCATCATCACAAATATCAATCTCGAATTTTTTATTTTATAAAATTATAACCTACGGTTCCTTTACTCATCAGAGGTCTAATCTGTTTAAGGAAAGAGCATTGAAAAAAATATTAATTTGGACAATAGCCTGTCTATCGAGCTTTGGTGTCTATGCTGGAACAAGCGCATCGGCATTAGAAGTCAGCGGGTACACAGAAACTAAATACCCCATTATGTTGGTACATGGTCTGTTTGGTTTCGATACATTAGCGGGTGTGGATTATTTCTATGGCGTACCTGAGTCCCTAACCAAAGATGGCGCGAGTGTGTATGTAGCGCAAGTATCAGCGACCAACAGCTCTGAAATACGTGGAGAGCAGTTACTGGCTCAAGTTGAGACTCTGTTAGCTGCGACTGGGGCAAGCAAAGTGAATTTGGTTGGTCATAGCCACGGAGGGCCGACTGCACGTTATGTGGCGTCGGTTCGACCTGATCTTGTTGCGTCCGTGACGAGTATTGGCGGGGTTCATAAAGGCTCAAAGGTGGCTGACTTAGTGCGTGGAACCGTAGATGAAGGCTCTGCGACAGAAGGTATTGCGGTTAAGTTGGCTGGTGGATTGACCACGCTTATTAACTTGCTGTCTGGTGGCTCAGATTTGGATCAAGACGGGCTTGCCTCTCTTGAAGCTTTGACCACCGAAGGTTCGCTAGCATTCAATCAGTTTTACCCTGAAGGCGTTCCTACGTCTGAGTGTGGTGATGGCGAATGGCAAGCGAGTAATGGCGTTTATTACTACTCGTGGACAGGGTCTTCCAATTTTACCAATCTTCTTGATCCTACTGATGGGGCGATGACAATCCTTGGCTTAGCATTCAATGAACCTAATGATGGTTTAGTGGGAGCATGCAGCGCGCATTTGGGCAAAGTGATTGGTGACGATTATAAAATGAATCACCTAGACGAGATCAATGGCTTGTTGGGTATCCACCATCTTTTTGAGACCGATCCTGTGACGCTATATCGTCAACATGCCAATCGATTGAAGCTGGCAGGCCTGTAGGTGGCTCTGCCCATTTAATAAGAGAACAAGGAAAATACAATGAAAAAGACCGCCATTTTGTCGATAACCACAATAGCCCTGATGAGTGCAGCGGCGGTCTTTTTCATTGTCGTAAAAGAGGACCTAGATCCAAACGGTAATAGAGAACCAAAGGTTTCTTCCTTGAAAGTTGCTTCTCAACAAGATACCGAAATCGATAATGCATCAGCCAAAGACATGATGGAATATTTCGTGTCAGGCAACACCGAGTTAACCCTTGAAGAGATTCGTGACAATGTGGCGAATCACCACGAACAATCACAAGCTGCTATTGTCGATGAAGCATTGTTCGCAAAGTATCTTGAGTACAAGTCGGCACTGACATCATTAGATGTCCAATTTGACACCACATCAATATCCGCTGAGGACTTACGCGCACTCAATCAAGCGTTGCTCGACCTCCAATCTCAATTTTTCAGTGAGAGCGAGATAAGTATTCTATTTACCCATGACAACAGAATGAGGGAAGTCGCTTTAGAAAAGTTACTTCTGAAACAAGAAGGGTTAGACGAGTCGGAATATCAACAAAGGCTTGAGTCTTATCTATCTGAGCAGCCGGATTACGTTCAAGTCAGTCATCAAAATCAAGTATTACTCCCGCAGCTATCTAGCTCACAAGGCTTCGATGAACAAGGGAAATACTTGAAGAGAAGCGAACTGGTTGGCGAAGAAGCGACACAGAGGCTCGAAGCGCTTGATCAGCAAAGGGCGGACTTTGATGGAGCTTTAGAGGTCTACTTTGTCGAACGAAATGACATTTTGAATGACTCAGCACTCTCTGAAATTGAACAAAAAGAGACGATTGCCCAGCTTCGAGAAGCTCATTTTCAGCCCCAGCAACTTAGAAGGGTAGAAGCGATTGAGAGAATCAGAGCCACTGACAACGGTCAGTAAGGTTTGCTGTGCTAACGAAGTTATTCAAGTTTTCAAAATTTCCTTAGTGGAGGTAGTCGTGTCACAAACTTAGTAAACGTTTGCTTATTCTGTAAATGGTCAGTTTTCTGATTTAAATGAACACTATCGACTAATTTTTCAAGCTTATCTAAATATAAATTCCTTCCAAGATTACAATAGTAATCCATCATTAATTGATACTCTTCTTGTGATTAATCTCACGAATATGTGTAAATGATAATTGATCTCATTATCGTTTGGGTGCATTATGCGCGAAATTTATTAATTTAGCGTATGGATTTGTTTTATTTATGAAAGCGTTTGTGTTGTTAGCTTTTGTTCTCGCCTTTTCGGGAGGAGTTGGTGCTTCGGATCAGTTCTCTTGGCTAAGGGATGATTCACGTAGTGCTAGCGAAGTACTCAATTATCTTAATAAACAGAATGATCAAACTCAGCTTTATCAAGAACGCGTTCGATCTCTGAGTGAATCCTTACAACAAAATTGGCAAGACCATCGTCCTGCGCGTGCTGATAAACCATGGAAAGAAATCGGTGGATTTGAGTATGCGATCCAAAATCGTAACAATGGGAGAGTATTACTCTCTCGACAAGTTGGGAGTGCAAATTCAGTTGAGTTGCTCAACATTGACACTCGCTCTGTTGGTTTTGACTACTATCAGCTAGGAGGTTGGGCCCTAAATTCAAGTAAAACAAAGCTCGCGATTGCAGAAGATGTAACTGGGTCAGAGCACTACCAAGTCAGTGTTGTTGATCTTCAAAGTCGTCAAGTGACACCAGTAGCTCAAAATGTAGACAGTTCGATTGCGTGGTCGAAAGATGGTCAGTCTCTGTATTTAATTCAGCTTGAACAACACACTTCGAGACCGTATGCGTTAACCCTAAATTTCTTAAGCGAGTCCAAGCCAATCCGCTTAATCGAAGAGCTAGATCCCGCTTGGTTGCTTTCGTATTACCTTTCCAG
This sequence comes from Vibrio echinoideorum, assembly GCF_024347455.1. NCBI lineage: Bacteria > Pseudomonadati > Pseudomonadota > Gammaproteobacteria > Vibrionales > Vibrionaceae > Vibrio > Vibrio echinoideorum. The sequence continues at coordinate 1,586,505 of NZ_AP025484.1, read as the reverse complement.
TGATAAGCAATTTGCTGTGGTTCAGGCAAACAGTGAAAACGCCAGCGAGCAACGTTTACTAAATCTTGATACAGGTGAGATTTCCAAACCACTTTTGTCACGTAAAGCGGGAGTGGAATACTACGTTGATGTTGCGGGTTCAACCTTGTATGCCAATAGTAACCATACCCGTAATGATTTCGCTTTTTACTCAGCTCCACTCAGTCAGGCTGCACAAGTAATTCAGTGGCAAACGATCTATGCACCTAATGACGATTCCAGAATCAGTAACTTTTATCTGTTTGAATCCGGCGCTGTGGTTGTTAGCCAAAGTGGTGCGTTTCAGTCTCTAAACTTTCTCGACAAAGATAATCGTTATCGTTCAAGCCAGTTATTGGCTGACGTGGGCCAAGTTGCTTGGGTAAGCCAAGTGGGCGACTACCAAAGTAACAAATTGCACATTCGCAGCATGTCTCTGACTCAGCCTGCGAAGTGGGTCCGGTTGAATACTGATACTTTACAACGAGAACGCTTCTCTCAAGACCATTACCCTCAATACCAACAATCAGCGTATCAAACCGAGCAAGTTATGGTGAATTCTGGTGGGGTAACGATTCCAGTCACTTTGGCTTATCGCAAAGACAAATTGATTAAGACCACACCAGTGTTTTTGTATGGATACGGGGCTTATGGCATGACGATGAAGCCCTATTTCATGCCACAAATTATTAGCTTACTTGATGAAGGTGTTATTTATGCAATTGCACATGTTCGTGGGGGCGGGTTTTATGGTGAGTCTTGGTATCAAGCCGGTAAGGGGATTAAAAAAGAAAATGCCATCTTGGATTTCATCGCAGTTGCTCGTGATTTGACAGCATACAATCTTGGTAAGCGCCCTATTTATGCGATGGGTGGAAGTGCTGGTGGCACTCTTGTTGCTGCAGCTTTAAATCAAGCTCCTGACTTGTTTGATGGTGCTGTCCTTAAAGTGCCATTTGTTGATGTTGTTAATAGCATGTCTGATTCTGCATTACCTCTAACAGCTCAGCAGTACGGTGAGTGGGGCAATCCAAACATTGCCGATGAATTGAAGGTAATGCAGCAATATGACCCTTATCTAAATCTTAGCGAACAAAATTACCCACCGATATTGATTCAAGTTGGCCTCAATGATCGCCGCGTTCCCTATTGGGAAGGGGCTAAGTATTACGCAAAATTAAGCGAGCTAACGACTGGAAGTGGGCCTTATCTATTGTCGACAAACTTTACTCAAGGACATTCGACAGACAGACGAAAATCCTTAGCACAACAAGCGTTTGAATACGCATTCCTTTTATCACTTACCCTGAAAGACATTAAAGCGGAGCAGTAAATGAAGCTTTCCCCCCTATCAGCGGCAGTACTGAGTGTACTTGCTGCCAACGTCGTGTACGCCGAATCTGAGGTTTACCACTTTGAAGAGGTGCTCGTAACGGCGAACAAAATAGAGCAACCGTTATCTGAAGTAGCAGGTTCAGTTGCCGTGATCACGGGTGAAGACCTAGAAAAAAAAGGCGCAACAGAACTTTACGACGCAATAAAGAGTGAACCTGGAGTCAGTGTTTCTGGGGGGGCAGGACGACCGCAAAACATTACTATTCGCGGTATGACAGGTAACCGGATTTTGATTGTAAAAGACGGGATAAAATCTGCTGATGGTTTTGGGGCTAATGACATCAACGACAAAATAGGGCGCAACTCATTCGATATGTCGAACCTCGACAGTATTGAAGTCATCAAAGGTGCGAGCTCGTCTGTGTATGGGTCCGGTGCGATTGGTGGTGTTGTGGTTGTGAGATCTAAAAAGCCGGGAGACTACCTCGACGACAAAGATTTCTATAGTGACGTCTCTGCAACCTATACCGGTATCAGTAATAAATACAAAGGCGCGACAAATCTTGCTTTCCGTTCAGGCAAGTTCGAAAGCTTGGCCAATCTTTCTTATTGGGAAGGTGAAGAAACCCGTAATTTTGATGAAGACCTATATAACCGAAGTATCGATGGCGTCGGTGGTGGTTACACCCTGAACTACTGGTCAAGTGACGCCTTAATGCTCAAAGGTAATGTTGAGTATTACAAAGAGAATTCAAGTCGTAAAGAAGGGTCTTCTAAGATCCAAAAGGACGGCAAATGGGACACTGAAGATTTTGACCAACAGTCTTCTACCGAGACGTTCTCTGCGTATGCGGGGTTTGAGTACCTACCTGCCAATACTTGGTTTGAGGAATTAGATGCCAAGATCTATTGGCGTGATATGACTAATGAAGATACCACCAATCGTTTGATGTCTCGAACCAACAATAACGTTTCTGAGTTACGTAGAACGATTGATGTTCGTGGTTTTACGGATCAGCTTCTCGGTGTAAACGCCGATTTTATTAGCGCATTCCAACATCAAAACATGAGCCATACCTTGTCTTATGGCGTGAGTATGGAAACCAACCTCCATGAGCGTCCAAGTCAATCTTCTGTTTTAGATTGGAACGGAGTGTCACTTAACGCGGATGTCCCTTTTGCTCCAGCCCGCTCGTACAACTTTGCCGCTTTTATTCGTGACGCGATTGAAATTGACCATTGGACTGTGACGGCAGGAGCCCGTGTTGATTTACACCAGTTGAAACCTGAATCACAGAGCACAATCAATGGCTACGAAGTGAAGGAACAAAATTCGAACGAGTTTTCTCCTAGCTTATCGGTTAGCTATCAGTTAACAGACTCGCTAAATACCTACCTTTCGTACAACCACGGCTTTAGAGCACCGGGTTATGACAAAATTTATGGTTATCAGAACCATGATTTTGTCCCAATTACCCCATTTGTCATTGTGCCAAATATGGACCTTGAGGCTGAAACCAGTGATTCGTTTGAACTGGGCAGTAAGTTTGATAATGGACAAACACAGCTATATGCGGCTGTTTTCTATCAGAAGTTCGATAATTTTATCGACGTTAAACAGGTCACGTTTGTGCCGGACCCAAATACAGGTAACTACTACAAGCAGTATCAAAACGTAAATGGAGTCGAGACGTATGGCATTGAAGCATCTGTCGCACACCATTTAAGCGAATTTTGGAGTGTGAATACAAAAGTCGGCTATGTTGATGGAGAAGATGAGGATGGAGAAAAAGTTCGCACACTAACGCCTTGGGAAGGTAATGCCGGCATTGCTTATGACAACAATGCATTATCAGCGTATGCACAGGTTAATTGGGCACAAGCGATGGGCAACGTGCCTCAATGTGAAGATGATTTAGGTATCGTTACTGACTGTGCGACTACTTCTGGCTGGGCGAGTGTTGACCTTGGTGTAAGTTACTCTTGGACCTTTGGTTTGGATGTCAGCGCCAACGTTATCAACCTTTTCGACAAAGAATACATCCGTTACCAAGATGTCGCGGGCATAGCTGATAGTAATAAAGTTTACTCTACAGAACCTGGTCGTTACTTCACCGTTAACGCCAAGTATGCGTTTTAAGGAGGACATATGAAAAAGAGTCCTCTATACCTTGCTTTGTTGTTGGTTTCAGCAACAAGCAGTGGCGCCGAGTGGGATTACCCTCTCGGTAATACTGTTGTATCAACGCAGCAGGAAGCCAAAGCGTATTTAGAACAAGCTTACCCAGAGGTCGGTACGCTGAGGTTTCGCTATCAAACGCAGTCTAAGTTGGGACATCACTACAACTTCGACTTATTGATCGAAGGTGAGTACCAACAACAGAAATCTGTGGTCCTATCCACTAATTCTGACGAGCAGGTTTCACGCGTTTTCAGAAGCTTAGAAAATACCGTGTTACTCAACGGAAATCCGACAACGGCTGCTGAGCTGGAAGCTCCTCGCTTATTAGAAGCAGAGCGTGCGCCGAGCTTAAGCAGTGGGCAAATTTTTGCGACGCATGTGAATGTGTTCAGTCCTGATTTGAGAACCATGGACAGAGCTGAGCCACCAGTAAGTTTGCTAACTGATGTGAGCCAATACCCAAGTCTCCCACATTACATGCAAGCCGATGTCGAGGTGTTGGATCATAGTGATGGAATTTACCTTACCAATGCTCGTGTATCTCAGGTCGACGCAGCGGCCTTATATTCGATTGACTCCGACTCAGGTGCTGTCATAAACCGTGACAGTTCAAACTTTCTCGCAGCTGAAGGTGTTACAAAGTTTGCCGATCTGAACGAGCTGCAAAATGTGGATTGGCAAGATGTGCGATTCCTACAATTGATGGTATTTGCTCATCTAGATCAGTCTTTACGCTATATCAGCAGCTTGGGCTTTGATCTGTTTGATGCCCCTCTTGAGTTCGATGGCAGAGGTTTATCTGCAGATAACTCGACGTATTATTATGGTTCCAAAGCGGCTTTGTTTGGTATTGGCGGTGGCTCACCTGATGCATTAGATGGTGATGTGATTCTGCATGAGCTTGGCCATGGGATTCATTATCACATCGTAAAAGATTGGGCTTACGGCCATACAGGTGCCATCGGTGAAGGGTTTGGAGACTACTGGGCGGGTAGTTTTAGCTTTCGTACTCAGTATGAAAATGCACAGACGCGAGGGCAAGAGTTCGAGATTGATACTGTCTTTAACTGGGATGGTTACTTTGGGGTAAGAAATACCACTCGTAGCCTATGGAATCAAAGAGCACGTTACTTTAGACAAGCGGAATATCGTCCTCATGAAAGTGTTGCTGGTGAACTAGGGGATGAGCTTTGGTCAACGCCTTTGTTCCAGGCTCTGAAAGCATCGGTTGAACAGTATGGAGAAGTGGCTTTTAAAGAGTTCGATTCAATCGTACTCGAGTCTATGTACGGGCTAGGTCGTGGATTGAAAATGCATGACCTAGCTGAGAGCACACTGTTTGTGGCTCAACAGCTATATCCAAATCGAGATTATGCCGAAATATTGAAGCAAAAATTTGATGTGCATGGGTTGATCATCGAGCCCTTTAAGGTAGAGGTCGCTGATCGATATATTGATCCAAATAAGCCGTTGACGATTGAGTTGTACCCGACGTTAAGACAGGCTCAAGTGGATGGCCAAATCAATATTTCAGAATTGGTGAAGTCGTTCGTTAGCGATCCGGTTGATCAATTGTCGATAGAGGCGACGCTTCCGAAAGGCGAGATGTGTGGATCTTCTGTTGCTATGAATACGAGTGTCGATTACCGATACAACGATGCCCTCAAATCACAAAATTGGCAGCACGATTTGTCTCTTGTATATGGCTTACCTGTACTCGAATCTGATATCAAAGAAGTAAACAGTTACCTTCCTGATAGCCGGTTTAGCTCGACTAATCAGCCGATCGTTGGCTTTAAAACATTCAATTTCACTCTAAATGGAACGGCTCAGGTCGCAGACGAAAATTTTGGTATGTATTTAGATATCGAACACCCTCGTTTAAGCGATTTAGTGGTCACTCTGATTTCACCGAAGGGAACACGGGTCGATTTACTTAACCATAAGTCGACGCGATTTTCTGGCTTTGATGGTTACTTCACGCTCAAGCATGACTCGGTTCTTGATTCGTTTAAGGGTGAGCCTATTAACGGGTCTTGGCGTTTAGAAATCGCCGATTATGTGAATGGTGAAACTGGGAACCTAAAGCGTTGGGGACTCGGCACTATTTCGAAATACGAATGTGGTGAAACGACGACTTCACCTCAAGAACCAACCGTTGCGAGTAGCTCTTCTGGTGGTTCAGCTTCACTCATATCAATTTTATTTATGTCCTTGATCTCGTTCGGCAGGTCATTTGGTACGCGTTACTTGTCTCTGATGGCAAGGCTCTTTAAAAACAAAACAAGAAGATAACTCTATGAAACCTCAATTGACAATTTTGGCCATCTCTTTGGCTCTTGCTGGCTGCGGTGGTTCGGGCAGTTCCGATACCTCTGCATCAGCTGCACCAACCTATACCGTGTCAGGTACAGTGACAGCACAGAATGTAGATTTACAAAGCAAGGTCTGCGCAGACATAAATCAAAACTACATGTGCGATAGCGGGGAACCAAGTTCTACAGCCAACGCGAATGGCGAATTTAGTATCACCAGTACTAAAAAGTCGATTTTATCTGTGCCTTTGTTAGCTCAGGTGGACACAGGGATTGCAGCTAATAGCACGAGCGGTTCTGCATCTTCTTACGCTTATATTGCTGCTCCCGGTCTTCAAAAAAATACTGGAAATGAGATTAATGGTATCAGTTCACTATTGGCGGGTTATGTCGCAGACGGGTTAACGGTAGCTGAGGCAAACAACAAATTAAAAGCGCAGTTGGCGAAAAGTGGCATTACGATCTCTGGCGATATCCAAGACGATTTATCTGCATCTGAACTCGCGAGTCTGGAACAAAATGTCGTATCAACAATTAAGGCGTTTAAGCACTCTAATCGCGCGTTCATGCTGGCTCAATTGAGTGCGAAATTTGATAAGAGTGCGGCCGATTATGTGGGTGGAGTACTAGATAATGACCAAGTTACTGCTTTTGCAAATTTCCTCGAAGGAGAGCTAAAAGCTGCGACAGCATTGAATGATACGGGTGTTTTACGCTATTTCTCAGATATCGATGACACACAAAATGTCGTTGAACCACAGAGTTCATTCCCAGGTCAAGATGCAGAATACGGATTTGATAAAACAGAGCTGAATGCCAATACCGGCAATGGTTTCCAGTTCGCAAAGCTAGATTCAAATGGCCAGGTGCTTGCTGATGATGCTGCGGAGTGGTCTTGTGTTTTGGATCAACGCAGTGGTTTGATTTGGGAGTCGAAAACGGATGATGAAAGCTCTATTCAACATAAAGATCGCATATTAGCGCTTGAGTTACCCGGAATAGTAACGCCTTACGATCAAGATGTTGATTTAGCGACGTGTAAAACGAAAGGTGATGCGATATGTACCACTCAAGATTACGTTGAACATATCAATGCAATGAACTTATGCGGCAAGTCAGATTGGCGCTTACCAACGTTCCATGAATTCTACAACGTGCTCGACTTCGGTGAGACAGAAACCAACTCGGACGGTGAAGTTTATGGTTTAACTTACAAGTACTTCCCACATCAAACCCTTGGTATTGACTATACAACTTACACTGGCTCGGTATGGACTCAATCCATAACTTATAGCCAATACACAAATGGCGCTGTTGAAGGTGGCTTCTATTATAACGAGATTGGAACACAAGGCTCAGATAGAGGAGTTGTTGGTTCTATAGAGATCTATTCAGGTGATGTTGATTCTTCAGATAATTATGACTCGTACCAATTTCCAGTTCGTTTAGTTTCACTACAAGGTCAATAGATATGAAAAATTTACTCTCCATCACTTTAATGGCTCTGTTTTCTGCGGGTGCAATGGCACAAGAGTGCAGTTTAGATATGGAAAAATCGGCGCCGAGCACGCGTTATGTCGCGAATGATAATGGGACGTTTAGCGATGAACTGACAGGATTAACTTGGATGCGTTGCCAGCTGGGCAAAACTTGGGATACGAAGACATTAGCTTGTAGTGGGCCAGCTGAAACGTACCACTGGCAGAGTGCGCTTGCTATGGTTGAATCAATTAATGACCAGAGTGGCAGCCATGCGTTGCATCAGTTCGGTGGTGAAAAAGAGTGGCGCATGCCAAACATCAAAGAGTTAGTGTCATTAAAAGAAGTGGCTTGCCACTCTCCAGCAATAAGTCACAAGGTGTTTGGTGAGACGTTTAACGTTGAAGCTGGAAACTTAGCTTCGTTTATATGGAGTTCAACTCCTGCGAGTGATGGTCAGAGCGTGATGACGTTTGATTCGATTAATGGTGAGGTTTACCAGTACAACGCCGCACAATATAAATTTAGCGTCTTATTAGTTGCAGAATGATTTAGTTCTTAATGCGTAAATAAAAAGGCCGTGGTTTTCCACGGCCTTTTAGGTTCTGGTATATAGGTCTTAACTTAGATCTTGAAGCTTAGACCTTGAAGCTTACACCTTAAACCCTATACCTTAAAATAATCCAACTGCTGCTTTTGCTGCTCGGCTAAGTTAGATAGCTCGTGGCTCGCTGCTGCGGCTTGGGTAATACCGGTTACGTTTTGGCTTACCAAGCTGTAGATGTTTGAGATATTACGGTTGATATCTGCAGTCACTTGGCTTTGCTCTTCTGCAGCAGAGGCAACCTGAGTGTTTATTTCTGTCATGTCGGTTACTGAGTTAGCAATACCTGAAAGGGCCGCGCTTACCTCGCCCGAGAGCGTTTGGTTGTGCTCTAACATAGACAGTGAGCTGCTCATGCTTTCATTAGCGTTGCCCGATTGAACCTGCAAGCCTTCGATGATCGCTTGGATCTCTTTGGTTGAATCTTGTGTGCGGGCTGCCAGCATTCGAACTTCATCGGCTACAACTGCGAAACCACGGCCACTTTCACCTGCGCGAGCTGCTTCAATTGCCGCGTTAAGCGCAAGCAGGTTGGTTTGCTCAGAGATGCTTTGAATCACCTCTATCACTTTGCCAATTTGTTCAGAATGCTCTTTTAGCGTGCCTACAACGTTTGCCGCTTCGCTAAGCTGAATCGCCATTTGCTCGTTAGCTTGGTTGCTCTCATTAAACAAGCTCATACTGTGCGTCGCCATTTCGTCGGCTTGCTTAGACGCTGAATCGGCTTGTACCGCATTCTCGTTAACGTGTGCTGCTGTGCTCTCAAGTTGGTTCACGGCAGAAGCAACTTGCTCCACTTCCTGCTTCTCTTGGTCTGAGTTAGCACTTGATTGCGTCATTACTGCAGCTAGTTCTGTCGACGCAGATGCAACTTCAATACTGATTCGAGACAGTGAACTTACCGTGTCACGCAATTGCTCAACTGATTTGTTTACGTCTTGGGCAAGGCGCGATATCTCGTTGTCGCCATGTTCTTCGGCTTTTACTAACAGGTTACCTTTTGCTACTTCACGCATCGTTTCTTGAATATTGCTCAGAGGCTTAACAATGATGCCAGCAAGTGTCCAGCTGATGACTAATGCGATTGAAAGAATCACTAACAGTGCGATGGTCGCCGTATCCAGTGTGCTGGTGTGTTGTTGGCCGTTGATGTCGACTTCTTGAGTGGCAAGCAGGTTTAGCTTTTTAGAAAGCGTATTGATTGCCTGCACCATGTCATTACCCGCGTGACGGTATTGGTCAATTGCGATCTGGTAGCGATTATCAAAGTCAGAAGATAGCGCTGTATTGCCATGTTTTGCTCTTAATAGAGGAAGTATGGTGGTGCGAGAGAAGTCGACGTAGTGATTCATCGCCTTACGCATTGCTGCGACTTCGTCTTGCATCCCTGCCACTGTGTTTAATGAATCTAATAGACGCGCATTTTGGTCGCGCTTTTGATTTAGTGTCTCAACTAAGGTTTTCACATCGTCTGCATTAAATAAGCTGTAAATCGCTTTGATGCGCATGCCGTAGCTGTTGTCGACGATCTCGCTAAGTTCTTCTTTATGTAGAATTAGCTGATCTGTAGCTGTTGATATATCTTTAAAAGCATTTTCCAGTTTGTCACCACCGATAATGACACCCGTCAAAAGTAGTACGACGGAAAAGAGTACTGGAATAAGGATTTGAATCTTTATAGATAAGCCACTGAGAAGTTGTCGCATGTATTGTCCTTCTTTGAATAAGTAAATGAGCAGAAGCAATTGTTATTATTGTTATTAGCCAGTGATTCTAACTATTGAGAATGACAATTCAATCAGTAATAGATGCTATTTTTATATATGCGATAGGTATTTCATAAATTCTGATTATTTATCGTACAAACAAGTCTTTAGCCATTTTTAAGGTAGGGTTATTTAGCACAGAACCTTGTGTGGTATTAGGTAATAAAAGGGATGGCGAGATATTGAGCGGTTTGGCTTAAATAGGTTGGAATGAATATTCAGTGCCTATGAGTGAGGCTAATTTATTACTTCAAGGTTATTTGGTAGGGGGAAAACAAGAAAATAAGTTGTAGTTGTCATATAGGCTTCAATTAAGTGAAACACAACTGTCACATTCAGATTCTAAAGTGGGCACCGTTCAAGCAAAACACAACATTACGGCAATTACGCCACTAAAGGAAATTTGTGATGAAAAAGACAGTTATCGGTGCAATCGCTCTTCTAGGTGCACTAACAGTGACTCCAGCTTCAGCTAAAGAAACTATTTCAGCAGTTGGTTCAAGCAGCGTGACTCCACTGATGGAAGTTTTCTCTGAAACATACATGAAAACGAATTCAAACGTATTTATTGAAGTACAAGGCCCTGGTTCTTCTGCTGGTGTAAAAGCGGCTAAGAATGGCAGTGCAGATTTAGGTATGTCTTCTCGTAACCTTAAAGACGACGAGAAAGAAACAACACTCGTTGAAGAAGTTGTTGCTCGTGACGGTATCGCAGTTGTCGTTAACCCGAAGAACGGCCTTGAAGGTTTAACAGCTGAGCAAGTAACGGCTATCTACAAAGGCGAAGTAACAAACTGGAAAGATGTTGGTGGTGCAGACAAGCCAATCGTAGCAATCACTCGTGATACAGCGTCAGGTACTCGTGGTGCATTCGAAGACATCATGTCTCTAAAAATGAAAATTTCTGGTACAAAAGTATCAGCAATCTCTCAGCGTGCTCAAGTTGCAAATGGTAACGGCGCACTAAAAACAATGGTTGCATCTAACCCTTACGCAATCGGCTACATCTCTCTAGGTACAGTAGATAGCTCAGTTAACGCGCTTTCTATTGACGGTACTGAAGCATCTGTAGACAACGTTAAGAACGGCTCTTACAAAGTAGCTCGTCCTTTCCTAGTACTTTACAAAGAAGGCAAGCCTTCTGCTGAAGCTCAAAAATTCCTAGATTGGATGCTAACTGACGAAGCTCAGTCTCTTGTTGAGAGCAAAGGCTACATCGCAGTTAACTAATCTAAACCTAAATTAATAATATTGCTCAGCCTACCTTTTCAGGCTGAGCCTTTTCTATCCCACTTCGAGTTAATCCTACGCTCACGTAGCGTGTTAAGGATTATCGATATGTGAGACTTGTTATGACCATCGCAACGAATAGTGAACAGCTTATGAATAGCGAAGCGACTCAACTGAAACGCAGCTTACGTCAAAAGAAGCGTGTAGATTGGAAAGAGCGTATTTTTCACGGCTTATTTCTTACAAGCGCAATTATCGGCATTGTATCTCTTGCTGTTATTGCTTACTTCATCGTTAGAGAAAGTATCCCTGCATTCCGCGAAGCGGGCCTATCTGGCATCGTTTTAGGGCAAAACTGGCTACCACCAGCACTTTACGGTGTTGCTACCATGATTGTGGCATCTGTCGTATCGACATTAGGTGCGGTAGTGGTTGGTGTACCAATTGGTGTTTTAACGGCAATCTTTATTGCTGAAATCGCGCCAAAGCGTCTAGCGGATATCATTCGCCCTGCCGTTGAATTGCTAGCGGGTATTCCTTCGGTAGTTTACGGCTTCTTCGGCCTAGTCATTATCGTTCCCCTGATTCAAAACGTATTTCAAGTGCCTGCGGGTAACACGATCTTGGCTGGTATCATTGTACTGGGTGTGATGATCCTTCCGACGGTAATCACGGTTTCTGAAACATCAATCCGCGCGGTACCAAGAACGTATAAAGAAGGCTCTTTAGCGTTGGGTGCTTCAAAGGTTTTTACCATCTTCAAGCTTCTCGTTCCTGCTGCTCGTTCTGGCATTATGACGGGTGTGATTCTTGGTATTGGTCGTGCGCTAGGTGAAACAATGGCAATCATCATGGTGATGGGTAATGCACCAGCAATGCCTGAAGGTATCTTAGATTCAGCTCGTACACTAACCGCAAACATTGCGATTGAAATGTCTTACGCAAGTGGCATTCACGCAAGTGCACTATACGCGACGGGTGTTGTTCTTCTTGTCTTCATCATGTCTCTTAATGCGATTCTCCTTTACTTGAACCGTGAGAAGGCGAGGTAAACATTATGTCTTTAGAAAATAACGTAACACCTCAAGCTAATCCTACGAATTCTCAAGGTAAGACGATGAATAAAGTCGCGTTAAAGAAAGCTCGCGCACGTAAAGATGCCGTGTTAAGCGGCTTCATCTGGGCTGCTGCCGCTCTAACTGTGGGCTTCTTGTTCTGGATTATGTGGTACATCCTTTCTAACGGCCTACAGCACGTTGATTGGACATTCATTACTGACGACTACACTCGTACTGGCGATGAGCACGGTATTTTTCCGATGATCATCTCTACTATCTATATGGTTTTTGCTTCAATAGCGGTTGCCGCACCACTGGGTATCATGACGGCAATCTATTTGACTGAATACGCAAAAGTGGGTAGTAAACTTGTTAAAATCATACGTTTTTGTACTGAGTCATTAGCGGGTATCCCGTCGATCATCTTCGGTTTGTTTGGTATGACATTCTTCGTAGCTATCTTAGGTTTAGGTTTCTCTATCCTATCTGGCGCGTTGACATTGAGTATCCTGATTCTTCCTGTGATTATTCGTACCACTGAAGAAGCATTAATGGCAGTATCTCAAACTTATCGTGAAGGCTCATATGGTTTAGGTGCATCTAAAATCTACACGATCTGGCGTTTGATTCTTCCAAGTGCAATGCCAGGCATCATCACTTCAATTATTCTGAGTATTGGTCGTGTTATTGGTGAATCAGCACCCGTATTCCTGACCGCTGGTATGGTTGCTCGTATCCCAGATTCATTGATGGATTCTGGCCGAACACTAACTGTTCACTTATATAAGCTAACCACAGAACTGTTTACCATTGAAGAATGGAATCAAGCATACGGCACAGCAACAGTACTGATTGTTCTTGTACTGCTGATCAACACATTTACCAAGTTGATCGCAAGACGTTTTAATACTGCAACTTACTAAGCAGGGTTTTCTTGAGCTAAATGAGCTCTTAAAACAAACACAGTACAGACTTTGACGAATTACGAGATTATGAACATGAACAAATTTAACATTAAAGACCTAGACCTTTTTTACGGCGATAATCAAGCACTTAAATCAATCAATTTACCAGTGCCAGAGCGTCAAGTTACCGCTTTGATTGGCCCATCTGGTTGTGGTAAATCAACGTTATTGCGTTGTCTGAACCGCATGAATGATCTCATTGAAGGTGTGAAGATTACTGGTCTTCTTGAGATGGATGGCACCAACATTTACGGCAATATTGATGTTGCAGACCTGCGTATCAGGGTGGGTATGGTTTTCCAAAAGCCAAACCCGTTCCCAATGAGCATTTACGAAAATGTCGCTTACGGCTTACGTGCTCAGGGTATTAAAGATAAAAAGCATATTGATGAAGTAGTTGAAAGTTCGCTTCGTGGAGCTGCATTGTGGGATGAAGTGAAAGATCGTCTTAAAGCTCACGCATTTGGTTTATCTGGTGGTCAACAACAACGTCTGTGTATTGCTCGCACGATCGCGATGCAACCTGACGTGATTTTGATGGATGAACCAACCTCAGCCTTGGATCCAATCGCGACTCACAAGATTGAAGAGTTGATGGAAGATCTGAAGAAAGATTTTACTATCGTTATCGTAACGCACTCAATGCAACAAGCGCGTCGTATTTCAGACCGTACTGCTTTCTTCCTTATGGGCGAGCTTGTAGAACACAACGAAACGAGTGTTATCTTCAGCGAACCAAAAGATGATCGTACTAAAGGTTACGTAAACGGTGACTTTGGTTAATTGATTATTCAAGTGCTGTATTTGACCTTTTGTTTTAGCTGTCAAATACCAGAGCACGCTAACTGAAACGCAGGTTAGATAATCGAATCGATCGACAGAATTATCACTATAACTATAAGCGATGGAAGTTTTGCCCCACTTTACGTGGGGCTTTTTTATGTCTTTATAACAGCCCCAATGTCGATGAGATTTTGGGCAGGAAATCCCATTTTTGTAGTCCTTCTCATGCTTGTGATAATGTTAAAAGTGAAATTGCGACCCGCTTAACATCTCATTTTTAGTTATATTGATTGCATATCAAGGCTTCTGTATTTTTGCTTTATTCTTTATAGCCAATGGACGGAAGCTGTGCCTGTTAAAGCCTTTGCAAAACAAATATCTGCTACGCGCGACCACCGTTTATTGGCTGAATCTCTTTTTGATTACCTTGTCGAGGTACTGACTCCTAAAGGGGTTGGAATATTTTCTGAGCCAACGACGAAAAGCGGCTTTTTACCAATGTTCTCCTGTGGTGAATTAACCTCTCTTGCAAACTATCCCTCAACCTTTTGGCCTTGGGTTTCACAATTTGACACCGCCGACGGTGTACTTCCTATGGCAATTAATACGTGTAAGTGGGAACACATGGATGTATTGGGTGGTGAGTCATTTATCATGATGCTTGATAATGCGCCTGCCTGTAGAACTTATTTAATTGTTCAAAATTGCAATGCAGAAAAGGTCAATCAAACTTTTGACCAAGGGCTTGATGTCCTTCAGCTAGCCGCCGCGCGTTGGCAGTGTATTCGAGCAGAAAAGAATGCTGCCACTGAGATAAAACACAGAGACACACGTGAGGCTCAATATCTCGATGAGATTAAGTTACGTGAGTTGTTTGTCGATAACATGAAATTGGTCCATCAGGTAGCATTAGACCTCTCTAACCCTGAATCTTTAGATGCGCTGTATAAAGCTTCAGTCGAGGCGGTTCGAGATAGGCTTGGGTTTGATCGTGCGATTTTCATGTTACTTGATATGAAAAAGCGCTGCTTTAGCGGGACGTATGGTACTGATGAAGCAGGGATGACAAACAGTGAGCATCATACTCAGTACGACTTGCATCAGTTAGAAGCAGAATACATAGAGGCATTGTCGGACAACCACACCAATTTGGTTATCATTGAACAAGCTCCCCTCTATACAGAAGGAAAAGTGGTCGGGCAGGGCTGGAATGGCATGCTTATCTTGCGCGAAGGGGATAAACCTGTGGGCTGGATCGCGATGGACAACTACATCCACCGTTCACCCATTACCAATTATCAAAAACAGATGCTCGAGTCATTTGGTTCACTTCTTTCTCAGATCTACATTCGCAAACGCCAAGAGCAGAACATACGGATGCTTCATTCAAGCATGGTTGAGTTATCTCGTTGTGATACTGTCAGCGAAGTGTGTAAGTCAGCGGTAAGTTTTGCTATTCAGCACCTAGGCATCGACCGACTGGCTGTTTTTCTCACCGATAAAAATTGCAGTTACATGCAAGGTACTTGGGGCACTGATATTAAAGGCGATATTGTCGATGAGTCTTACTACCGCTCTGAGCTTGTGGAGCGTGATATTGTTGCTGCCGCTCGGGCCTGTCCGAATCAAGTTGCCTTTGAAGAGTCAGTTCCTATCTATCACGACTTCAATATTGTGGGTGTCGGTTGGACGGCCATGACCATGCTCACCACCAATACGGGCGATCCGATTGCGTTCATTGCGGCAGATAACTTACTGACCCGAAGCCCTTTAACGTCACAATTACGCGAAGTGATACGTATCTTTGCCTCTAGCCTTGCTGAAGTATTGCAAAGAACGATGGCACAAGAGGAGCTTAAAAAGCTCAATGAGACACTTGAACAGGAAGTCAGCAAACGAACTAAGGAGTTGGAGTTGGCGAACGAACAGTTGGAAGTTATTTCTAAGCTCGATCCTCTGACTCGCCTTGGTAATCGCCGTATGTTGACTCAGGTTTTAGAGGACTTGAATTGTGACGAGCAGGGTGTATTTGCCACACAACAAGATGTCACATTTGGGTTGATTCTCGTCGACCTTGATCATTTTGGTTTATACAACAGTGTCTATGGCCACACTGAAGGTGACGCTGCTCTGCGTACGATCGGTAAAATATTGAACGATCATGTATACAGCGATAAAGAAACTTTCTGCCGAATTGGAGGCGAGGAGTTTATGTTATTGATGATCGGAACCAGTCATGCGACAACCAAGCAGCGAGCTGAGTCGATTCGTCGATGTATTGAAGAGGCGAAGATCCTCCATTGTGAAAGTACTACCAGCCAATATTTAACTGCGTCTGTCGGTTATGCGTCGATCACCTCTGATCAACACCAGTTCGACTTCGATCTATTGTATGGAAAGGCAGACAAGGCCTTGTATCAAGCTAAAGATTCAGGGCGAAATAGAATTGTCTCTGCTTTAAAGCGAAGAAAGGTTGCGACGCCACTGACTTAGTGTGGTATTTATTTTCTCCGCTCTTAAAAACGAATGAAGCCGTGATGATCACAATGTGGTCATCACGGCTTCGTTCTTTTTTACTTACTTAGATTTTCTGCTTAACTAGCGTTCTGCTTACTTAGATCGCTAGTTAATTAAAGCCTTTCTAATGTGCTCTTGTGTGCTTTGCTCAACATGCGTTTTGGCTTCTTAACTGCTTTGATTGCTAAAGCTGGATCCCATGACTGACTTGGTGCCCCAGCTTCTGCATATAGGCTTTGGTTGAGCTTGTTGAGCTCGGCTTCGATTGTTTCTAACGTCTCACCACTTAAGTTTGAGTTTTCTGTTTTCCATTGCTCAAACAAGGTTCTCGTCATCACCCCATCTTTCGCTTTCAGTACGGTAATCAGCGCTTCGGCTGTATCGGATTGACGTTCATCTTGGTGCTTTAGTTTTACTGCGGTACCGCGGTGTGACCAGAAGTACAACGCAACTGCAGAGCTGATTAACCACAAGGCAACGAACAGCGCAGTTAGGTACGGCCATATTCCTGGGTTATCAACGGTAACAATCGTCGGGCTAGCTTGTTGAGTTGGTGTCTCCATAACAGGAGCTGGCGAGCTTGAGCTAGCGCGTTCACTTGCCTGAACCGACAACTCAAGACCAAGAGCTTTACTGGTTTCTTGTGATTGTGAGTCTGTGTTAAACCAAGCTTGAGAAACATCAGGCAGAGAGATGCTTCCTGGTTCCTTAGGGATTAGTACCTGCTTATAGACAACGACAGCATCACCGGATTGGGTGGTGCCAAATTGAGGCTTCTCTTCATAAACACGTACCGATTTAGGGTAGGGAATGTTCAGCTTTGGCAATTGGTGCTGGGTTAAATTACTGGCTGTCATGGTGATGGTTCGAGTTAAAGAATCACCCGCTTCCATTTCAAGTGGTTTGTTATCAATGCCTAAACCTTGGTTACGTGTTAACTCGTTACCTTGGCTATCTGACCACTTCTGAATCAACTTGAAGTTCGATGTTGGTAACCACTCACCTTGATAGCCTTTTGGTACCGGGTTCACTGTGACATCTAAGGTTTCAACGGGCGTGTCGAGTTGGAAAAGGCGCGTTGTGCTTGAGTTGTTGGTTGAGTAAACAACAGCACCGGTTAACTTTGGCCCTTGAAGCTGAAATTGACCTGCTTGCTGTGACGATATATGGAAAGATTGCTGAACAACCGTGACTTCTTGTCCGTTGATAACATCTTGAAATTGCTTAGACTCTCCAATCGGTTCCACGTCCAATTGCGCTGAACTTGGTGGCGCAATTTTAGGATCTTGAAGTCTTCTCGGATCAGCCTTAATGATGAGTTTTACATCAAGCTCCGCGACCTCTTGAGGGTATAGCGAGTCTTTACTCAGGTTAAGTTGAAACTCGGCCATATCACTCTGCTTTGGAGCGGATTTATTAACCGAAACGTTGATGGTGATCGGTTGGGTTTTTGCGCCGTCAATATCAAAGCTAGGTATCTCAAATCGGCCTAATCGAAGTGGGGCAAGGGTAATATTCCATTCGCTAGACACCGAACGGCTGCCATTTACGATTCGCATCGACGACCCAAATCTTGGGGTGCTGACGTAGAAATCCTTCTGAAGGGGGGATAGATCTAAAGCACCGGACGATACTTTTTCATCGGTCGCCACTCTAAGTAGGAAGACTTCATCTTTGGTCACACTGTTTTGCGAAACGCTCGCAACAGCGGTTGCTGCGAATACAGAATGTGACGAGAAAGCACCGATTAACAGTGTCAGTAGTATTGATAAAAATGGCTTGTTTAAAAATTGCATGGTTACCACTTTTTGTTTTGGTTGTTAGGAGCACTTTTTTGTCGTGCTTGTAGAATCATTTGCGCTTTAAGCAGTTGGCTCGGATCTCGAGCGCTTTCTACTTGCTCAAGTTTTCGCATATCAGGATCGCTCGATATAGGCTGACCTGACACTTGTGTTGCGGCTTGTTGAGCATTGCTATCATTGTCATCCTTTGCAGCTTTTTGTGCTTGTGTAGTCTGAGATGCTGAGTCACCTTTGTCCTGTGGCTGTTTATCTGCTTGATCCGGTTTGTTTTGTTGCACAGCTTGCTTGTCGTTTTCTTCATCCGTCTTGGAATCAGAGCGGTTATCAGCTTGGCTTTCACTTTGATCTTGGCTGCCGCTTTGACTTTGCGACTTCCCATTATCAGCAGAGCTTTGTTGTTGATCCTGCGAGCTTTGCGAAGAATCATTTTTCTGACCTTGCTGACCTTGCTGACCTTGCTGGTTTTGGTCTTTCTGGTCTTTGGATTCAGAATCGTCTTGCTGTTGCTGTTGCTTCTGGGCCTGTTCGACGATTTCTAGGTTCTTCTTCGCGTAAGCATGTTCAGGGTTGCTTTCGAGAATACGTTGATACTCTTCAATCGCTTGGTCGTACTTGCCTTGCTTTGCTTGCGCATTGGCTAGGTTGTAGTGAGCATCTTCGCCAGAAAGACCTTGTAGCGTCTGTTCGGCCGCTTCGAAATCACCGGCTTTGTATTGCGCAATGCCTTTCCATTCTTGCTGTTCGAAGTGTTCTGCGGCTTGTTGAAAATCCTCATCTTGATACAACTGATAACCCACTTGGTCATCGGTTTTCCAAGGGTTCGCAAACGCAGTATTCGGTTGGCTGAACGAGACAAGCACAGCTAGGCCACACCAAATGACCCCTTTTCGAAATAGCCCAAGTGCAGGAAGTAACAGAAACGGCAATAGCCAGAAACCGTTGTTCACTCTGGTATTGAGTGAGTTATTGGTCTTGGTGACTTCTGATGTCGTAGCAATTCGGTCGAGATAATTCGCAATGTGCTCAACATCTGAGTTATCAAATTGAACCTCAGTAAAAGTGCCACCATAGCTGCGTGTAAGCTCGCGCATGTTATTTAAGTTGGTTCTTGCGACCACGGTTTGTCCTGAGTCGGTTTTCAGCATCGAGCCGCTTGGTAGAGATATCGGCGCACCACTTTTCGTCCCTACCGCTAGAATCGACAGTGTCCAATTGCTCCCCGAGAGTAGGGAATCGATCTCTTGCTTCTCTTGGTCGTCGATATCATCCGCAATCAACACCAAGTCGCCGTGGTAGATATGAGCACGAGTCATCATCTCAATGGCGAGTGTGACTGCTGACGTAGCATCACCGCCTTGGAATGGCATGATATCCGGAGATAGGTTAGGAACTAAGTTCTTGATGGTGTTGATGTCTGACGTTAGCGGACTAATGGTGTAAGCATCCCCAGCGTAGGCCACCATTCCTGTTAGGCCTTCATTCCATAATGAAAGCAGGTCCAAAGCTTTATATCGTGCCTGTGTTAAACGGTTCGGTTTAATGTCTGTGGCGTACAGAGACATCGACATATCCATTATCACAACTCGCGCCTGCGTTTTTTCAAAGCTTGGTTGTTCGTTTTTTTCAAAGCTTGGTCCAGCTAACGCAATAACGCCGACCAGCCACCAAATACCGAAATAAGTACTGCGGTTTTTCGATGGCTTGCTCGATTCAGGAGCCAAATAGTGGGCGATGTGTGACGCTAATAACCCTTGCTTGGATTGTCTTTTGCTAAGCCACCAAATAGCGGGCAGCGCGGCAAGCGCCAAGAACCAATAAGGGTAGATAAAAGTAAAGTTAGACATTGTTTCTCCTAATGGCTAACAGCATAAATGCGAAGAACATTGCCGCAGACAGTGGCCATACGAACCACTCTTGTTGCGGTCGCCATATCTTAGTGGCGTTCGTCACGGGCTCTAACTGATTGATGGTGTCGTAAATCGTTGCCAGTTCTTTGCTGTCTCGCGCTCGGAAGTATTGACCGCCAGTGCGTTTGGCGATTTCAATTAACGTACGTTCATCTAGGTCTTGAGCGGTATTGACCTTACGAGTCATGAAGAACTCTTTGACCATCATTTCACCCGCACCGACACCTACGGTGTAAATCGTCGCGTCGTATTTCTTTGCAATATCCGCGGCTTCTAGTGGGTCTAATACCCCGGCCGTATTACTGCCGTCACTGAGTAGAATCATTACCCGCTGAGGCGCATCGCTATCGACAAAGGTTTTGGTAGCGAGGCCAATTCCATCACCGATCGCAGTTTGAGTACCAATCAGCTTTAGCACAGCCTGATTGAGTTGTTGTGAAAGCGTATCTCTGTCTAGCGTAAGCGGGGTCTGCAAGTAGGCGTGATCAGCAAATAGTACCAATCCAACTCGGTCACCTTTGCGTCGCTCAATAAAGTCACTCAATACATGTTTCACTGCTGATAAGCGATCGATGTATTCGCCATTGAATTGCATGTCTTCTTGGCTCATTGAGTAGGAAAGGTCGACAACCAACATCAAATCACGGTGTTTCGGCTGAAACTCAACCGGTTCACCGTACCAAACGGGGCGTGCCATGGCCGTTACCAATAAAAGCCAGGTGATGACCGATAAGGCTTTAGGTAAGCGATTGCTCGGCGTTTTGGTATTGCTGTCCTCGGGCAAAAATGGAAGCCTTAGAGCGCTGCTTGATTCTGATTTTGGTGAGAATAGGTAAACGAGAAACGGCAGTGGCGCGAGGAAAAACATCCACCACCAAACGAATTCAATATTTAGTAAGCTCTTGTTTAAAAGATCAGTCATAACGACCTCGCTTTGGAGGAAGGGCTTTACGAAGCCAGTTTTCGCAGTCATTAACCAATTGCTGTTGAGCCTTTTTCTGTTCGTCGTTCATTAAGGGGGCATCTTGGTAGAGTGCTTGTTGCCATTGCGATTGTTTTGCGGCGAACAACGGTTTCGCCAATTGCGCATCTAAGAACGCCAACCAATCATCACCAGATAAGCCTGCCACTTTTTCGCGTGGGAAATAGCTTAGTGCTGCCTGACGAACGACGTCTTGAGCTGCACTCGGAGACAAGGTATTTGAAGGCTGACTATTACGAAAGCAAGCAAGTGCTTCGTTCTTCGCGCGTTGGTTCTTTTGTCTGCGTTTTACAATGAAAAACACGAAGGCGATCAGAACGATGCCCGCGATAATTACCGCCCACCAGCCCCACGCTAAAGGCCACCAAGTCGGTGCATCTGGCGCAATGACTGGGCTTAAATCTAAGGACTGATTCATGACTGAGACCCTGATATCTGGCTCATTAGTGACTGCGCACTAGACAGAGAGCTATATGGTATCGCGAGAGATAAACTAAGTTTCTGCAACTGCTGCTTCTTTAATGAAAACGCTTGGTTAAGCTTTTCCTTTTCTTTATTGGAAGAGAAGTTGAACCACTGAGTTTTGTCGCCATCGGTCACCTGTTTAGATCCTTTGTAGGTAGTTTCACCTTGCTCCAAAGGGTCGTAAAAATGAACTAGACGCACTCTATTGTGCCTGCGAATTTGGCTGATAAGTGAGTAGTCACTTTCTCGGTAACGGACGAAGTCACTAAGGATAATAATATCACTGCCTTTTGGACAGAGCTGTTGTAGAGACTTCAGCCCATGATCTAAGGTTGTGTCGCTGTGATTGTCTTGGTTGGTCAGCGCTGCGTTATTGATTTCTATGACTTTTTGTAAAATACGCAGTGGAGCATGGTTGCTAGCACTCGGTTTAATCTCAATGATCTCTTGGCCAGTATCTATCACTGCACCAATACGGTCTTTTTGAGCGACGGTTAACCAACAAAGCTGGCTGGCAAAGTGCGCGAGTTGAACCGATTTAAGCAACAAGGTTGAGCCGAAAATCATACTGCTCGACAGATCTAAGAACAAAATCACAGGCTGTTCTCTTTCTTCAGAAAACAGTTTGGTGTGTGCCTTCCCTGTTCGAGCCGTTACGCGCCAATCAATGCTGCGGATGTCATCGCCCGCCTGATATTGACGAACCTCAGAGAAGTTCATCCCGCGACCTTTACGGTTGCTCTCGTGTTGACCGTTAAGCTGCGACCAAAGACTCTTGGCTGGAGGCAACCATCGAACAGACTGCGCTTTGTATTGCAGCAGTTCGTCCAGATTCAACGTGACACCGTCACTATGGTTGGGTAGTTGATTATTCATCCGCGTATCACCTATGCGCTGCCAACCAACGAGATAAGGTGTGTAATTACTTGATTGGCCGTAACCCCTTCAGCTTGTGCGTGGTAACTGCGAAGTAGACGGTGGCGTAATACAGGGAATGCCATAGCTTGAACGTCTTGCGGTGTTACGTAATCGCGGCCTGCTAGCCATGCGTGCGCTCGGGCACAACGGTCTAACGCAATAGTTGCACGTGGGCTGACACCCATGTCTAACCATTGAGCAAGCTGGTCGCTGTATTGCTTAGGTTGGCGAGTCGCCATAACCAGTCGAATAATGTACTGCTCAATGGTGTCTGCCATATGAATGTTGAGTACTTCTTGGCGAGCTTCAAAGATCGTTTGTTGAGAAATAGGCTCTGGTTGAACAGGTTGGTTGCCTTGAGCTTCGCCTCTGTTTAGACGCAAGATCTCAAGTTCACTTTCCATGTCTGGATAAGCCACCTCTAAATGCAGCAAGAAACGATCTAACTGAGCTTCCGGTAGCGGGTAAGTCCCTTCTTGCTCAATCGGGTTCTGCGTTGCCATTACTAAAAACAGGTCCGGTAGAGCATAGGTTTTTCGACCTGCAGTTACCTGTTTTTCCGCCATCGCTTCTAACATAGCGGCTTGTACTTTCGCCGGAGCACGGTTGATCTCATCCGCTAGAATAAGCGAGTTAAAAATCGGCCCAGATTGGAAGGTGAACTCTCCCGTTTCTGGACGGAAAATATCGGTACCAGTTAGGTCGGCAGGCAATAGATCTGGCGTGAATTGAATACGGTGAAAATCACCTTCGACACAGTCAGCGAGCGACTTTACCGCGCGGGTTTTTGCTAACCCTGGAGGCCCTTCAACAAGAATATGACCATCTGCCAGTAAGGCGATCATCAGTTGCTTAACGAGCTCTTGCTGACCAATGATTTGAGACTCTAGATAGTTTTGAAGGATTTCGAAGTTATTTTTATGCATTTTTGGACTCTCTGGGTACCATTTGATTCTTATTTTGAGTATTGGTCACTGATTACTAGTAAAAAGTTCCAGTAAATCGGCGTAATTTATTTTTCCAAAAATGGAATGATTTACAAGTGGTTAGTGAAAAACGCGACTAAGTCATGATTTTTACCATATCAATTGCTTTTTTTACAACAAAGCTCAACGGTGTGATGTTGCCTGACTCAGATGAAGCTTAAAGGGTTAAATAATAAGGGTGAATAATAAAAATGGGATCGCATTTAGCTAGTTAATTTTTATCCAAAAAGAAAATGATTGAGTTGTTACATCGCATTTGCAGTTTTTTTGAGAGAAAAGTCTCTAGTTTTATTGGTTTTGGCCGATATATCACTCAGGTTGTGCATCGCTTTGTTGGGACGCACTAACAAAGTCCTGTTTAAGGTCTACTAATAATGAGCGATTCTTTTTAAAGGTCCAAATATGTTCAAAACTAACTCTCTGAGTATTAAGCAAAAAGTTGTACTTGGTATTACTTTTGCGGTTCTTGCATCCACGGTTATTGTTGGTGCAATGGCGCAACAACAAGCGAGAGATGTATTAAGTCATCGATTGATCGATATTGAGCTTCCCGGAATGCTAGAGCGAATCAATGGTGAAATTGATCGTGAAGTCTCTCAGTTATTGTTAGCTGCGGAGCAAATTGCTTCGAATGAATTTATTTCTGACGCTATCGAATCGACAGATCGTGATGCAGCATTAGAGAATAAGTTGGTTAAACAACTGAACAATGTTCGCAACCAATACCAACTGAATGATGCTTCGGTAGCAAACCGTCAAACGGCTTATTACTGGAACCAAAATGGCTTCTTGCGTCAGCTAAACCAACAACAAGATGGTTGGTTCTTTGGCTTTACTCAATCTGGCCAGCCAACCATGGTGAGCATGTTCCAAGAAGCCAACGGTGAGGTGAAAATGTTCGCTAACTACCAGCAGCCTTCTGGTTTAGCGATGTCAGGTTTATCTAAATCGATGGATGACATGGTGAGCCTGCTTAATGGCTTCAAGATTGAGAATACCGGCTTTGTCTTCTTAACCGATAGCCAAGGTGATGTACAAATTCACCGTGAGCGCTCTCGTAGTGATTCTTCACTTCAACAACTTTACGGCCCTCAATCAAGCCAACTATTGAACAAGTCGGGCTTCAATCTGATTACCACTGAAAGCCAAGGACAAGAGCTATTCGTGGCGAGCTTGTATGTGTCGTCAATGGACTGGTTCGTTATTGGTGTGGTACCAACCGATGAAGTGTTTGCTGAGCTCGATGCGACTGCGCAGAAGATGCTGATCATGACGGCTATCGTGGCTTTAGTCTTTATCCTAATGGGTGTAGTGCTAGCAAACAGCATTACTCAGCCTATTAAACTTCTGGCTAAGCGATTTGGTGACCTTGGCGAAGGCGATGGCGATCTGGCGCAGCGTATTGAAGTAAAAGGCAACGATGAAATCGCACAGCTTTCTAAGGGCTTTAATGGATTCATTGAGAAGATTCACGAGTCGATGAAAGAAGTGTGTTCTACCAGCCAAGCGCTTCAAGTTGCGGCGGAGAGTGTGTCAAATAAAGCGCATATCACTCACGACAACAGCCAAGAACAACGTGATCAAACGCTTCAAGTGGTGGCTGCCATTAACCAAATGGGCATGACCATCAGCGAGATTGCATCAAATGCGGCTACGGCTGCGGAAACGGCAACGCAGGCTTCAGGTAATACTGAAGTAGGCCGTTCTGTGGTAAATAAAGCGAAAGACGCGATTAGCCGTTTAGCTCAAGATATTGAAAACACGGGTCAAGTGGTTGAGCAGCTTGCTTCTACAACGCAAGATATCGGCTCAATTTTGGGTGTAATTCGTGATATTTCAGACCAAACTAACTTGTTGGCACTGAACGCTGCGATTGAAGCGGCACGTGCGGGTGAGCAAGGTCGTGGCTTTGCGGTCGTTGCGGATGAGGTTCGTAACCTTGCAAGCCGCACTGCAGATTCAACGGAGGAGATTCAGAAGATGATCAACCAACTGCAAAGCGATGCAAAAGATGCAGTATCTGCGATGAGTGCAGGTAAGGTGATTACGCTTGAAGGTGTGTCGGCATCGGACGAAGCGGTAGACGTTTTGGGTGGCATTTCAGACCGTATCGTTGATATTACTGACCGTAACACTCAAGTTGCAACGGCAACCGAAGAGCAATCAACGGTAGTTCACACCATCAACCAGAACATCGAAGAAATCAACGCGATCAACGAAGTGACAACAGGCACTGCTGAGCAACTTGCTGAAGCAAGCCAAGAGCTTCGAGACCTTTCTTCACGTCTAGATAAGATGGTTGGCTCGTTTAAGCTTTAATTGCGATTAGGCCACTAACCATAATAAAAGAGCTAGATTCATTTGATCGTGAATCTGGCTCTTTTGATTTAGGAACCGTTACTTCGATTGAAATGGGTCGCTGAAGTAGGCTTGAGTACTTTAGTTGACCTAAGTACTCGAGCTGAACTGAGCCTCAGTTTGCCATTTACCATTTGCCATGAGCATTTATGTTTACAGCACGCATTTAAGCTTACAGCACGCATTAAGTTAACGTTCAATTGATCTGGTTTCGGGCTTTGCATTTAATCGCTCTAGCATCATAGGGCGTAAATGAGTAAAATCTCGTTAGGTTTAATATTTAGGTAAGTATCATGAGCGATTTTGAAAAAGAACTAGAGCAGATGACTCAAGAGATGGGCGATGAGCCTGAAGTAAAACTGCCATCACTTGAAGAGCAAAAAGCAATTGTTGCTGAATTTAAGCGACTAGAAGCGGAAGGCAAGCTAACACCTGAAGTGTTGGAAAAGCATTTTGGTCAGTTCAACAA
Organism: Vibrio echinoideorum; assembly: GCF_024347455.1. Lineage (NCBI taxonomy): Bacteria > Pseudomonadati > Pseudomonadota > Gammaproteobacteria > Vibrionales > Vibrionaceae > Vibrio > Vibrio echinoideorum. Next base: position 1,560,366 of record NZ_AP025484.1, on the reverse strand, counting down.
AACAAGTGATACACCAATTCACTAGGTTTCTGTAGAGCCAATAAGTTCGAGTTACGCCAATAAGCTCTAGACGCTCAATAGTGTTTAAAGAGATTGGTAGGGTTTACACTCTGAATAAACAGATGAAGGTCTAGCCGATGCTAGGCCTTTTTTATTGCCTTTAGCAAAGGTATCTAGAGCAAACCGAACGCAAGTGAGATTAATCCAAGAATAAATGACCAAATTGAAAAAATCCCCCTTACAACGTAAGAGGGATTGGATATGGGCAAGTTATATCTTAAAAAGGCGAACCGATTAGTCTGTACCGTACTCTTTGTGCATACGACGACATGCTCTACCGTCGCTATGGAACAAGTGACAACGGTGTGCTGGAATACCAATCGACAGCTTGTCACCAGACTCAATCGTCAACGTGTCTGGCTGGCGATAGATAACGTCAGCGTCTGCACTTTCGAGGTTTAGGTAAACTTGTGTTTCGTTACCTAGCTTCTCTACCATCATAACTTCAGCTTCAATCGTTGCATCACCTGTTTCAGCAGACAATAGGTGTTCAGGACGAACACCTAGAGACATGCGGTCACCAGCATTGACAGTCGTACCGTCTACTGGAATCCAGAAAGTCATGCCATTTGAAAGTTTAACTTGTACGCGTTCTGCTTCCGCTTGTTCAATGTGTACTGACATGAAGTTCATCTTAGGTGAACCAATAAATCCAGCAACGAAACGGTTTTTCGGATAGTGATAAAGGTCAAGTGGTTTACCGACTTGAGATACATGACCACCATCAAGAACTACGATTTTATCCGCCATTGTCATCGCTTCCACTTGGTCGTGGGTAACGTAGATCATGGTACAACCTAGTTGGCGCTGTAGTTTAGTAATCTGTGAACGCATTTGAACACGCAGTGCAGCATCTAGGTTAGATAGAGGTTCATCAAGCAGGAATACGTTTGGTTGAGAAACCAAAGTACGACCGATAGCAACACGCTGACGTTGACCACCAGAAAGTGCTTTAGGTTGGCGCTCTAGTAAGTGACCAAGCTGAAGGATTTCAGCGGCATGCTCAACGCGTTTATCAACCTCAGCTTTATCTGCTTTTGCTAACTTAAGGCCAAAAGACATGTTGTCGTAAAGGTTAAGGTGAGGGTAAAGCGCGTAAGATTGGAATACCATACCTACGCCACGCTTTGATGGCTCAACGTCATTCATGCGTTGGTCACCGATGTACAAATCACCAGACGTAATGTCTTCTAGACCTGCGATACAACGTAATAGCGTCGATTTACCACAACCTGATGGTCCAACGAATACTACGAATTCACCTTCGTTGATGTCTAAGGTTACATCCTTAGAAATCTCTACATCACCATATGATTTATAAACGTTTTTTAACGTGACACTCGCCATCTAGCTTGTCCTCGATCGATCAAATTTTAAGTATTACTGCTTATCATTATAAGAAATTTTTGGGTCAGCAGTAACTGTAGGAATTGGTAAATATTGAGTGAGTAAGAAAAAAAGTGGGTGAGACTTGGATTCTTTAACCAAGCCCACCCGTCATAGCCAAACTGGTGTCTATTTCCCCCACATCGAGTTAAACCTCCCCCGTGATTCAATCACAGATTTAACTCGTGCTTTTTAAAGACAACAGCGGGCAGTGAAGCCAACTAAATGAACAATGCTGTTAAACATAACACTTACTGGTAAAGGGTTCTTACTATCCACTCTTGGATGAATGCAGTTTCGGTGAATTAGCGTAACGGTACATCCTCCCAACGAAAAATTAACGAGGGGGAGTAGTAGGGGAGGAGTATATAAATGGGGTTATTAATAATTGGCGATCCAGTTCAAATAAATCCACCACATAACGGTGATGTTGATCACGGTGAGTATGTGTTTTGTGACTTTAATCTCTAATCTGACCGGATGGCGATCACGATTTTAAGCCATAATAGCTAGGGCGTAGTGGCTAGGATGATGAGTTAGGGGCTATTTTCTCAGATCATAAGCCCTGAAAACTGGCTCGTCTTGGTAGATGTGCCCTACGTATAAATATAAAAAGGATATTCACATGAAAAACGCTCTAAGCGCTGTAGCTCTAGGAACATTAGTTGCTCTGGGTTCTTTTGGTGCAAATGCTGCTATCGAAGAAGGACAACTAACTATCTGGGTAGGTGGTGACAAAGCTTATGAAGGCATGGCTGAAGTAGGTAAACGCTTCGAAGAAGACACTGGTGTTAAAGTAACAGTGGCTTTCCCTGACAAACTAGAAGAGAAGTTCTCTCAAGTTGCAGCGGCTGGCGATGGCCCAGATATGATCTTCTACGCACACGACCGTTTTGGCGGCTATGCAGAAGCGGGACTTCTTGTTGATATCAAACCTTCTAAAGAAATTAAAGAAGGTATCGTAGACTTCGCATGGGACGCTGTTTCATACGAAGGTAAAACAATCGCTTACCCAGTAGCGGTTGAGTCAGTTTCTCTAATTTATAACAAAGCGCTTGTTCCTAACCCTCCTAAGTCTTGGGAAGAAATCCCAGCACTTGATGCTGAACTTAAAAAAGATGGCAAAAAAGCGATCATGTGGCCTCTACGTGGCGGCGCTTACTTCACATGGCCTCTACTTGCAGCTGACGGCGGTTACGCATTCAAACAGACTGCAGAAGGTTACGACATTAAAGATGCGGGCGTAGCGACTGACGGTGTTCAGAAGTCTCTAGGTTTCATCGAGAAGATGGTACAAGATAAAGTTATCTCTGCAGACATGGATTACTCAGTTGCTGAGTCTGAATTTGTTGCGGGTAACGTTGCAATGACAATCAACGGCCCTTGGGGTTGGGAAAACATCAAGAAAGCTGGCATCGATTACGGCGTAGCAACTTTACCTAAGTTCAACGGTAAAGCGTCTAAGCCTTTCGTTGGTGTATGGGCTGGTGGTATCAGCTCTGCTTCTCCAAACCGCGACCTAGCTGTTGAGTTCATGGAAAACTACCTACTAACTGATGAAGGTATGAAGAGCCTGAATGACGACAAGCCACTAGGCGCTGTTGCTCTTAACTCTTTCCAACGTCAACTAGACAGCGACACTCGTATTGCAGCAACAATGGACAACGCGATGAATGGCGAAATCATGCCTAACATCCCTCAGTTCACAACGTTCTGGTACAGCATGGAAGAAGCGATCGGTAACGTAGTTGACGGTCGTCAAACAGTAGATCAAGCACTAAAAGCTGCTGAAGGTCGTATGACTAAGTAACAACCAAGCACTACCTTTTAAGGAGAGGGTAACCTCTCCTTACTTTTCTATTTTTTATCTATATCGCTAGCAGGTTCCTCTATGCAGTCAGTTCAAGGTACAGATGCTATCCCAGCACCATCAAGCCTTTTAGGCAGTAAAAGTGTCTTCATCAAATGGGGGTTGCTTGGTAGTGTTGGCTTAATTAACGGCTACGCTACAATTCTAATGTATTCACGCGGTGAGCTCGCTTTTGCGTTGCTTACTGTGATTTTAACGGCTTTGGCACTTTACATTTTTGGCAGTAAGAAAACTTACGCCCACCGTTATATTTATCCGGGTATTGCCGGAATGATCTTGTTCATTCTTTTCCCATTGGCTTATACCGTCGGGCTTGCGTTCACTAACTACAGCGCAAAAAACCAACTGTCTCTAGAGCGTACTCAAACCGTTCTTTTAGATCGCTCATTCCAAAGCGGTGAGAGCTACCCATTTACTTTGTACAAGACTGATGACGGTCACCAGATCGTTGTTAAAGATGGCGACCAGCTGTTAGCAACAGACGTATTTTCTTTTGAAGATATGAGTGCAACAGAGATGGACCTATCTGCAATTGAGTCTGCACAAGGTGAGAAAGAGAAGATCAAAGCGATCATCCAAAACCGTGCTGCGATTAATGCGGTTGATTTCCATCTGCCTAACGGTGACGACATCCGCATGAGTGGCTTACGTAAGTTTGCTTCTGTTGCTCCGCTTTACACGCTACAAGACGATGAACAAACGTTAATCAACAATGAAACGGGTGAAGTTCTCAAGCCAAACATGGAAGAGGGTTTCTATCAACCTGTTGATGCCAATGGTGAGTTTACTGGTAACACAATCTCCCCGGGCTTTGTGGTTAATATTGGTACACATAATTTTGAACGTGTTTGGAAAGATGATGGTATTAAAGAACCATTCATCAGCATCTTTATTTGGACGGTGATCTTCTCGGTATGTACTGTAGCGTTCACACTTGTTATCGGGCTTGTACTTGCAAATATCGTGCAATGGGAAGAGCTAAAAGGTCGTTCAATCTATCGTGTTCTACTGATTCTGCCTTACGCAGTACCAGCATTCATATCGATTCTTATCTTTAAAGGTCTATTCAACCAGAGCTTTGGTGAGATCAACATGGTGCTTGAGAATATCTTCGGCTTAAGTCCGAACTGGTTCTCTGACCCAATTCTTGCGAAAACCATGGTGTTGATGGTTAACACGTGGCTAGGTTTCCCTTACATGATGATTCTATGTATGGGTCTACTAAAAGCGATTCCTGATGATTTGTACGAAGCGTCAGCGATTGATGGTGCGAACTTCCTTGATAACTTCAAGCGTATTACATTCCCACTGATGATTAAGCCGCTTACACCGCTATTGATTGCAGCGTTTGCCTTTAACTTCAATAACTTTGTAATGATTCAACTATTGACGAACGGTGGTCCGAACATGATTGGCACCTCAGAGCCAGCGGGTTACACAGACTTGCTTGTAAGCTACACCTACCGAATCGCATTCGAAGGCGGCGGCGGTCAAGACTTTGGTCTAGCTAGTGCCATCGCAACGCTTATTTTTCTATTGGTTGGTGGACTTGCGTTACTAAACCTTCGTTTCACTAAACTGTCTCAAGATTAAGGAGCACGACAATGGCTATGGTACAAGGTAAAGGCCTTAAATACCGAGTGTGGGCAACGCATGCAGTGTTGTGGTGCTTCTTGGCAATGATTATCTTCCCACTACTGATGATCATCGCTATCTCATTCCGAGAAGGTAACTTCGCAACAGGTAGTTTGATTCCCGATAACCCATCATTGGAGCACTGGAAACTGGCTCTTGGTATGTCGGTAACGAATGCTGACGGTTCGGTGACACCACCTCCATTCCCAGTACTAACGTGGTTATGGAACTCAATTAAAGTCGCGGGTGTGACGTCGCTTCTTATTGTGGCATTGTCTACAACATCGGCTTACGCATTTGCTCGTATGCGCTTCAAAGGTAAAGAAACTATCCTGAAAGCGATGATGATTTTCCAAATGTTCCCAGCAGTACTGGCTCTAGTCGCTATTTACGCGCTGTTCGACAAGCTTGGTCAATACATCCCGTTCTTAGGCTTGAACACGCACGGTGGTCTAATCTTCTCGTACTTAGGCGGTATAGCACTGCACGTTTGGACGATTAAAGGTTACTTTGAGACGATTGATAACTCGTTGGAAGAGGCTGCAGCACTGGATGGTGCAACGCCTTGGCAAGCATTCAGACTGGTTCTATTACCATTGTCTGTGCCAATCCTAGCGGTTGTGTTTATTCTTTCGTTCATCGCAACCGTTGGTGAAGTGCCAGTAGCATCTATCCTGTTAACTGATGTGAACTCTTACACGTTAGCGGTAGGTATGCAGCAATATCTATATCCTCAGAACTACCTATGGGGTGACTTTGCGGCAGCGGCTGTACTATCAGCACTTCCGATTACTATCGTATTCTTACTTGCACAACGTTGGTTAGTTGGCGGTTTGACTGCAGGTGGTGTAAAAGGATAAGCTGTACTCTATAAGAAAGAAAAAGAGCGACCTTTAGGTCGCTCTATATTGGCATTTTTATTACATCATTTGGTTTGGCCGCCGATCAGTAATAAAAATAACCCTCAGGTTACGCATAGCTGGCCGCTAATCAGGTTCCTTACGCTATTAATGATTAGTGGTTTTTGTAACTCTAACCCAAGTATTTACTTGGGTTTTTTTATGCCTAGTTTTTAATTTCTTTTCTTGATTATAGTAATCTCACTTCCAAACAACACTTCAGTCAAATTAGCATGCGACGCATAGCGTAAATATTTAATAATTATACTTAAATTACATTTTGATACGTGATCTACACACACTTGCCCAAAGCCCAAGATAACTTATGGTTAACAACTTAAATGTGAAGAGTTGTGTCTAATTGTATTGATATGTAGAAAAATAATGGCGAACAATTACGTGTTTTAATGGTTTCCTATTAATTAATATTATTCTGTTTCGAAACCCAGTGAAAGGGATTGCATTGGTTGCTAAAGGATGTGCAAAAACAATAAATATTATTCTTAGATAGGCAGTTAAATACAATGTTAAGAAAAACAACAATCACAACAACTCTCCTGATGCTATGTTCTGCAGCAAACGCAAATCCATATATTGGAGCATCTGTTGGTCAAGCAAATTTTGATAGTGCGAGCTTTTCTGTTGATTCCGCATACGGTTCTAACAAGACGTCATTAAAGTTAGATGATGATTCTAGTTTGGCTGGCAAAATCTACGGCGGTTATCAGTTCAACCGCTACATTGCTTTGGAAGGTTCAATTGGAGGCTATGATGCTTTAGACGGTAAATCTGTTACTGTCGGCGACATGAAATTTGCAGCGATCCAACCTAAAGTTATTTTACCAATTAATGACCGTTTTAATCTTTTTGCGAAAGCAGGGGTCGCATATTTTAATGCTGAATTTAAAGTAAGTAACTCTTTCGTTGGTGCTACGGGTTATTCAACATTCTCTGATACAACAGTGACGGGCATGTATGGTTTGGGGGCTGACTTTTTGTTGACAGATAATCTTCGAATTGAGGCAACATGGGACTATATGAAACCTGAACTAGACGTGGCAAAAGCGCTTGGAGCGACAGCCTCTGTTGATGCTGAGATTAGTGTTTTCTCTCTTGGAATGAATTACCACTTCTAATATTGAGATTCTAGGGAGCTAGGAATATGTAGCTCCCTTTGCTATGTTTTAGCTGACGGAAATTGAAGTGGAATTGTTGTGAATGATGTAAACCTTAGACACTTAGATCAGTTGCTTAAGCATTTTGAGATTCATTTATCCCACTCAATAGGCTTAGGCGAATTAGAGGTCGCACTATGCACTTCTAAACGTAACGTATCAATTGTTATGAAAAAGCTGTCCGGACAGGAGTGGATAGAATGGATCCCCGCAATCGGTAGGAGTAATTCTAGTAAACTTACGATTAAAAAATCGTTGCAACAAGCAATTACCGAATTGTTGACTAGTGAACTAAATAAAGGCAGTTTTAAACTAGTATCCCGTCTTGTCGACATATACGGTTCGACAGCCGTCCGAGCACTTACTTTAGCGACAGAGCACCTCAACCAAACCAATGAATCAAGTAATGCTGTATTGATAGCGTCCTATCCATGGGTACACACTATTGATCCACTCAAGACGTTTCGGCATGCAGAGCTGCATATAGCAAAAAGTGTATATGATGTATTGCTGGTTCAGAGTCCAGATGGTGATTTAATGCCTTCCTTGGCTCACGATTGGATGATGGAAGACAAAACGATAACTCTATGGTTACGTCCTGGTGTTTACCGACATGACGGTGAGCTTCTGCAAGTTCAAGATGTGGTTTGGAGCATCAGACGTTTAATTGAGGGCAATGGCCCTATAAAACAGTTATGGCAATGCGCTGAACGCGTAGACGCAATCGCGTCCAATTGTTTAGTTATTACTCTCAAGTATGCCAATAAGTTTTTTCCTTATATGCTCGCTATGTCTAACGCATCTATTGTTTGCCGAGATATACAAAGTGTCGGTGACAAATACAGTTATCATATTGGAACTGGACCGTTCAAGATTGAACACTGGTGTCAAGACAGTATTCAATTGCGAGCACATAAAGACTATTTTTCTACTCGAGCTTTGTTAGAGCGAATCACTTTGTCTCATGCCAATGCAGATATGCAGAATATGATCAGCTTTAACTGTCCTTCGGACCAAGTTGAAATTCAAAGTATCAGCGCCCTCTTTTATTTAACTTATCGAGAAAGATTTGGTTCGAAAATATCTCGAGAGACGTGGTGTGAATTAGCTGATTATATCCATCAGCAAAAACAGCTACATGATCCCATTAATGCGGTCGAAAGCTTGGCTTTTGATCCCTGTAAAGCTAGGCCAATGATAGCAAACGCCCCAAGCTTGAGAGGGAAGATTGTCTTGGCTGAGCCCAAGTGGACTATTCCATACTTAATTCGTAATTCTAAATGGTTACATGATGTCATCCGTTCAACAGGACTCGAGTTGGAAGTTGTCATCGTCAATAACATTAGCAATCCCCACTTAGTGTCCGAGCTAGCGGATATTCTTCTTATTGAAGATGTGATTGAGACTCCCGTTGATTACGGAACTTATGAATGGTTAAGCGTGTCAACTGGATTACGATTTAGTCTTGACCGGTTTGAAATGGATGAGCATCAAGCTAAGATCAAGCGAGCGATAAGTGGCGATTCACCATCTAGTGAGTTGATGGCGATAGAAAGAGGTTTACGTTTAAGGTATACCTATTTGCCGTTATTTTCTGGTTATGAGGAGATGTCCAAAACTCAACAAGTCAGAGGGGTTCAAGTCAGACACACTGGCTACAGTGATTTTTATCGACTGTGGATCGACCTGTGACTTTGTAATTAAAACTCTCTACTAGAAGGAGCACAGCCAAGATGTTGCAACAGTACATAGATACTTTCTTGGTCGAGTGCAACGCGTCGAAAGAGATCGGCAAACGTGCTGTCACCACCAAAACAAGTTTGAATATAGTGGTTAATCTCATTGCTGTCGTAGCCTTCGACGTACAAAGTTCTAACCCATTGATACTCAACAGCCTTCAAATTGTTCAGTGTAGATTCGCTAAGAGTGGGGCGTGTGACGCTCAAGAGTAGCTCCGGAAAATTTTAATACATCCATTATGATTGGCGGTATTTAAACAGAGCAAAATGACGACTTTATTACAGTTCGAGCAAATCGCTAACAATAGCTGGTTCATTTAAAGCCTTGGCTGAGTATCACGCTATATAAGCCGTATTCAGGCAAGTAGTATAGAGATAAGCAGTATTGGGTAGACACTACTTTGCTTGTGAGAGTGTGTTTAGGAGAGGCGGGATTAGATAAACAGATGCCAAGCATGTGCTTGGCATCGTAACTAGGTTTTGTGGGGCTAATGATTGACCTTATTTAAGGTACTTTACGTGCGCTTCCATCTCTTCGCCTATCTGCTTTCGCATGTTCATTAGGCGAATAGCCGAATCTCTTAACTCGATGTCTTCTGACGTTTCTGGCACCCATTCTGGCACCTTAGTCGGGTTACCATTTTCATCCACAGCAACCATAATAACGATACAGTGAGTCGTTAGGCGGTTGTTGAGTTCTTTAGGGTCGCTAGCTTGAACGTCGATAGCGATGTGCATAGAAGATGAACCGGTATAGATGACCTTCGCGCTTACTTCAACAAGGTTGCCAACATGGATTGGTGCTACAAATCGAATACCACCGGCGTAAGCTGTTATACAGTACTTGCCACTCCAACCGGCAGAACAAGCATAGGCTGCTAAATCGACCCACTTCATTACTGCCCCACCATGAACTTTACCACCAAAGTTCACATCTCCGGGTTCAGCTAAAAAACGTAGAGTGACGTCTCGTTTACCATCTAGTCGGCTATTGTTACTGCTCATCTATCTTCCTTCATTATTATCGTGCTGCATAACATGCTTGTTACTTGCTAATAACAATATACTTAAGATGACATAAATTAAAGGAGATAATCTCATGGTTCAGATTATTTTTTGAAATAGGCGATAGACAAGTAAATGCAGGTATTTGAGAGTGCACGAAGCTTAAGAAAACTTAGGGTGTTCGATGGGCTGGAAAGGGTGATAGCAAAAAAAAACACCTAGCATAGTGCTAGGTGTTTCTAAGCCGTTCGGTACTCATATCGGTACCTTTTTGATTTTAGCCAACTAACCGTTGTTCATTTGGTTAAGTTAAAGTAATTCTATCTCTATTAACTCTAAAGTGGTAGTTAAAGTTTCTTTACTATTCAGCTCATTTATCGCTCTTATGTAAAGTATAGATCCTTTGTGTGGATATTTCCTTTCTGATTATTGTTAGAGGCACTTCTGAGTGTATTTCGTACTAATCAAGTGTGATGGTTGTCATAAAAAGCTATAGCTGCTGCCGATTCGTTAAATATCGATTTTTCATGCTGATGTAAATTAAACCGTTGAGACTGTTTTTTTATTTATTTTGGTTGCTTAAATAGCTCACAATTCTATGAATTACAGTATCTAATTTCATTGACGGCATACCCGCAGTGAAGGTTTCAACAGAAACGATCGCCTACAAAGTGAATGTCAATCTTCCGCTCAATAAACCGTACTCTGTGCATTAAATATGATTCAACACCATGTTGCAAGAGTAATGGTAGGTATTAAAAATATTTAAAAGTTTCGTCAACAAAAAATCAAAATCATAGAAGTTTTGAATGAGAAGTAGCAATAAAACAAAAGTACCTGCTAGGGGGCAGGTACTGGGAGGACAAATATTACAATATGCTTGCTAAGTAGGGTTAGCTTAGCTTTGTTGAGGAATTGGAACCTCAAGCCTTGGCTTTCTTTTGATTTGAGCAAGAATAACACCTGAAATTACCATCACGCCTCCAATGATATGGAATTGGTTAATTTCTTCACCTAACCAAGTAGACGCAAGTACAATTGCGATAACGGGCATTAAGTTCATGAACATGGCACTTGAATCCGCCCCAATGGTATCAATCGCTTTCACCCACATCCAAGGTGCCAGAATAGAAGCAGCAAGGGCAGCGTAAGCAATCAAAGGAATAGCCTGTTGGGATGGCAACAGTTGTTCACTGGTTAACCAAAGTGGTGTCAACATAGCAACCGCAAACAACCCTTGTATATAAATAACCACCCAGCTACTTATCGGCATTTTCCAGCGTTTGAGTAACACACAGTATGAAGCATAAACGAATGCCGCGATTAGCATGTAGCCATCACCTTGAGTCAGTTCTTGATGGATGAAGAATAAAGGATCGCCTTTCCCTAACATCAGAGCTAGCCCAGACAGCGACAATACGCCACCAACAATACTCAAACTAGAAATTGACTTACGTAACAAAGGAACGCTCAGAAAAACACTGATCAATGGCACTAATGAAGTGATCAACGCCATATTAGATGCAGTTGTCGTTAAGCCAGCGTAGTAACCTAAAGATTGGTTTAACACCATGCCCAAAAAGCCAAGGAATGCCAGCTTAGACAAATTAGGTTTAATTATTGGCCACTGTTTAATCACAGACCGAATACAGAAAGGTGTCAGGATCAACATTGCAATAAACCAACGGTAAAAACTCATCGCGCTCGGTTCAATGGTGCTTGCGGCCAGTTTGTTGACGATAGCATTTGCACCCCAGATACAGACTGTGAAAAATGGTAAGAGATAATACATGTGAGTTCCGTCGCAAATGAGTTGATGCGGCTAGTTTGACAGGTCGTTATACTTACAGATATCTTTAAAAAGACATCAGGCGCGATAGGAAGACAAGTTTGAAAAAACACTTAAGAAACCTTCACCCATCCTTATCAATCGATAAGGCTCCATCCAACGTATTTATGAATTTCGAAGCTTTCTTATCGAACACCGAAACTCGCGTGCATAGCCACCCTTGGGGGCAAGTGCAGTTGATCAGTGGCGGTATTCTAGAAATGGAAGCTGAAGGTACACGCTTCCTAGCGCCGCCACATCTAGCGATTTGGGTACCTGCGGGAGTTACGCATTGCAGTTATAACCGTAAACCCTTGGATTATTGTTCTCTGAATATTGCGCATGAACTAACTCAACATCTGCCTGAAAAAACCAGCCTAATTAAGATCACGCCAATCGTGTCTTCGATTATTGATGACTTTCGTCAGCGTGATATTAACGTTGCTGATAGCGAACAAGACCAAAGGTTAGTGAAAGTATTGTTGGATCAATTGGCAGAGCGCCAAGTTGAGCACCATTTTTTACCTTCAACTGATAACAAATATCTTGCGCCCATTCTGGCTGCGATAGAAGAGAACCCAACTGATGATATTTCATTGAAGGATTGGGCCGATAAAGTGCACGCGACAGAGCGAACCTTATCGCGCCACTGTCAAAGTGAACTGGGGATGAGCTTTACTGAATGGCGACTTCGAGTACGCTACTTGTACTCTATGGATCTGTTAAGAAATGGGCAATCCGTTAAAGAAGTCGCACTGACTTTAGGCTATAACCAAGCGAGCCCGTTCATTAGTATGTTCAAGAAATATTCCGGCCAAACACCAGAACAATATAAGAACCGTTTGTTATAATTACTCATTTAAATCAATTTTTATGATGTTTTCTATAAGTTAGCACAAGGGTTGGACAGACGTTTAGTTTTAGCTGTTTCATCATTATTTTAGATAAAAACGGTGACCGAATTTTAGCAGTTAGTCTAGCGCCAAGTTTAAAATGGTGAAGCCACAAGATACGCCTTGATCTTATGAGCTATCCGAGTATGTAATACTTATCTCCATTCTTCATTGGATATGTTCGGCGCAAGTTAAAAATACTGAAATGGGCCCCCAACTAATGTTTAGTGTTAACTGTGGCCTTAGGATTCAATAATATTTTTAGGCTCTTTGATTAACTTGAAGCGTTGAAATAGATGTCAAAGTAACTTGCTATAGTATCGTTTAAAGGCGCTGTTGAAATAAATTAATTCATCATTAGTTAATTAGATAAGGTACAACGAGATATTCTCCGTAATTTAGAATTGATAAGACTCTAAAAGGCTGTTGGACAGAAAAATTGAAACCTATCTTAACTCTCGTCGAATGCGAACTTATGCCAGAAAATTGGAAGCAAGCCAACTTTGAGATGGAATTGTTCTAATATCGGACCAATGTCTAAATACAAAGCGTAATATTAATTAATTTCATGCCTTTTGAAATAATCACTTAGAAAGTCAATTATAGCTCTGACTATAGGTGATAAGTGTTTACGTGAAGGGTACAAGACGAAAATATCCATATCTTTCAGCGCCCAATCCGGCAGTACTTGAACTAATTGACCATTATCGATAGAGGGTTGAATTAAATAAATTGGAAGAAAAGACACGCCAGTACCATGTATGCAAGCTTGCATTAAAGAAGTAGCTTCATTGGTTACTAATCGACAGTTAACATCGATAACTTTTTTGAGGTTGTCTTTGTACAACGACCATGCGTTAGTTTCGAGGTTCTTATGCCCCAAGCATTGGTGGTGAAGCAAGTCCTCAGGTGAATTAATAGGTTGGTTCTTGTTTAAATAATGAGGGCTAGCTACTAATATTGAGCGACATTTAGCGATTGGCTTGCCCAACAAATATGGGGGTGGAGATTTAGTTATACGGATAGCCAAGTCAATACGGTTATTGATCAAATCTTGAGGAGAGTCGAGTAACTCGACATTTATTTTAACTTTTGTGTTTAATGACATAAATTCACTGACTGCAGCCATTAATTGAGAGTGGCCAAATGACATGCTTGTTGCGATACAAACAGTTCCTTTCAGATCAGCGTTAGGCTTAAATTGGTCAATCATCTTCTCTGTATCATCAACCCAGCGTTTGAGGTCTTCTAAGCATTCTACTCCCACGTTTGTTAAGGCAACTTTTCTAGTTGTGCGATGAAATAAACGAGCGTCAAACCACTCTTCCATAACAGCTATACTACGAGTCACCATAGCCCTTGACATAGTTAAACGGTCAGCAGTTACACTAAAACTACTTGTGTGGGCTACATCAATAAAAACTTTAGCAGCGACTATTTTATCCATATTTTTTGTACGTTTTATGAATCAATGATGCTCATTATTGCGGATGTTTCATTGAGCGGCAATACATTATGATACATACACTGTTTTTTGAGGAGTTGAGCGAGTTTGAATAAAGTAATGATTTTAATGTTCTTAGTAGTGGTAAGTACTAGTTTATATGCAGACCAAAGTCACGAAGAACTTAACAAATCGATAGTTGTGTCTTTTTATAGCGATGTTCTACTAAATAGAAACTCGGACGCCATTGATAAATATATTGGTGACAAATATATACAACATAACCCTAATCTTCCTGATGGTAAAAAGGCGCTAAAAGATTTCATTAATAACGTTCCAAGCACGACACCGGGTGAGATTGTACGTGTTTTATCTGATGGCAACTTGGTAGCATTACACGTAAAGCGTTTTTCTCCTGGAGGAGATAAAAATAGGGTCATAGTTGATATTTTCAAAGTCGAAAACTCAATGATAATAGAACATTGGGATGTTATTCAGGCTATACCAGAATACTCAATAAATGGTCATTCCATGTACTAATTTTTCCTTCTAATTATGTCTAATTATGTCTAATTACATGCGTATTTTTAACGTTGGATTTTTAGTCGGTGTTACTGTTAAGCCTGCGAATGAAGGTAAATTAATGTGCGGTCAAAGTTGATATTTTATAGATATTGTAATAAATATCGAAAATGCAATTTAAGGATGAAATGGTGAGGTTTTTTAAAAGTGCTTATTTGTACATTAGCTACAATAGTGATTTACTTAGTGATATTGTTTTATTGGATATTAAATCGAAAAAAAAGGACATGCCTTTATACGTATCATTAGGCGGTGCTCGTCATAAGATTAGCTATTTATAGTGTTCTGTTCTTTGATATACATAGCTTGTTTCCAAAAATGTCACATATGATTTTTGTTTTGTAGAGTAGAACAAGCGTGGCACTCATCAATGATGAGTCATTAAAACAATAACAAGGATACTTAAAATAATGAAAATGCGTTTGAATCTGAACCTTTACCTCGTCTCTACAGCCCTTAGTCCAATTGTGTTTGCTGATGCTACATACCCACTGCTAACACCTCAAAGCTGAAGGGTTAAATGATAGTGCTTTAAAAGAAATGCTAAGCGTAATAGCGACTCATGAGCAAAAGTAATTATCGTATACACAGGTATGGTTGGTATGAAAAGATACCAATGAAGACCCGAATAACTCAGACAACGTTATTCTCTATTCCAGCGGCCGCTCACAATCCAAAGACTTTACTTCTTCGGGGAACAACGACAAAAATGCATGGAATCGTGAACACCTTTGGCCTAAGTCTTTTGGTTTTTAGCGTAAAGATTAATGGGGCTATACCGGTATCCACCATTTACCACAAACGGATGCAGAGAATCACTCCACCCGTTCAAACAAAAGTTTTGATTTCGTCGATTCGCCCTTAAAAAAGTCGCCGCTCAACAAAACCGAATACGATAGCTTTGAACCTCGAGATGCAATGAAAGGTGATACCGCCTGTTCGATTTTCTACATGGCTGTGCGCTATGAAGGCAACAATGCAAAAATACCCGACTTGTATCTGGTTGATGATATTTCGAGTACGTCAGGTAAACCTAAAGTTGGCAAGCGATGTACGTTGCTTCAATTGTATAACGCTGACCCAGTAGACAGCTGGTTCAGCGCCACGAAAAAGCTGTGACGTGGCAAGGCAACTGTAACTCTTTCATCGATAATCCGAATTGGGTTAACAACATTTTATGGTAGCCGATGTGACGGTTGATTTGATTCTTAGTCGTCTATTTAACATCAATTAATACATCTTTACTAGCGACTCATCTTTGACATATTAGAACTTGGAGTACCTCATGTTCAGAACATGCTTTTTGCTTAGTATCCCGTCAGCTCCATATAGCCAGAACCAGAATGAGAGCCTTTAATCACGATTGGTCCTTCCCAATAGGGCACCGATAGTGGCATTTTCGCATTTGGATTAAGCGCCGAAACAGTCAGTTTAATTTGTTGCGTCGGAATCGTAATTTGCCACTCTGTTGGGTAGTCACGTCCATCGATCTCTGTTTTCTTGGTCGCGATTAAGCTGATATCTTGTTGTTTAATCGCGATGCCAGAACCTTCTCGCTGCATTAGCCTCGCATGGGAATAGCTGGCTTTGCCTGTTTTTGAATCTCGAAGTTGGAACACGACCAAACTGGTTGCATCGTTTAACCTTAGAGCAAACCAATCCCAACCTTGTTGTGAGTCGAGCAAAAACTGCGAACTCCACTCTCTGTCGATCCAACCTTTACCAGAAACCTGATGCGTCACGCCATCAATGATCACTTCGCCTGATACATCAATGAATGGCTGACTGTAGTAATACGAAGCTACCTGCGCGTCACCGCTCTTGGTGCTGTAGCCTTGCTCGCCCTGTTTTTGGTAGGGTGCATCGTTAGTTAATTTGAGCGAGTAACCAAACTGTTCAGAGTCTGCATTCAACGTAGCAGGGAATAGATCATCGGTAGCCGAGGTCCATTGCCAATCATCAAGGTAAACTCGAAATGGTGAAGAATCGACACCTGCTAGTTCAGCTTGACCGCGAGACCATTTTTCGTCGGCATAGTGTTTGTCTTTGGTGGTGACGGCACTATGCGCCATGTAGATTTGTTGGCTTTGCCATGCGGTTTTCTGAGTGCTGTGGTCACTTTCTTGTGGTGCGGTTGCGAAACGAAATTGAGTCCATTGCACACCTAATGAGTGACCTTCTTCATCAGTCAGATTGGCAGTTAAATACCACCATTCATGGCGAAAATCAGGGTGTGCTTGATGGTCGGTAGGAAAGGTGATGCCGATGCCTTTTACCACCGGAGTGAATTGCGCTTTGTCTGTTTGCGTTTCCCCGCCGGTTTGTCTTTCAGTTCCGAGGATTGAGCCCATGTTTTGGGGCTGTGAGTCTTCACATGCGACAAGAGATAAACTCAACAGAATGAGCGCTGCTGCCTTAGTTAGTTGGTTCATCACAACACCTCACTTTGCAAGCTGGACACGACCGGCTTACTGACCAAACGCCACAGCGGAATTAAGGTAGCAACCACTGCGACTAAAATGGTGATGACAGCAATGCTAAGTGCGTCACTCCAGTTCCATACGTAATTTAAGCTCCAACCAAACGCGCGAAGGGTGACGATATCTGTCAGCACATAGCCGACCATGGCACCAAGCGGCACTGCGACCACCAGAGTAAAAGCGACCAGAACAACGATTTGCCCCACCACCATAACCATTAATTTCTTCCGACTAACGCCAAGCGCATACAACCTTGCAATAGCGGCTTTGCGTGCGTCGAGCAACATAAAACAGGCACAGAACAAACCAATAACAGCCACCATTAAAGTGACGCCATTGAGCGCCCGCGTAATGGCAAAAGTTTGTGAGAAAATGTCCAGAGCGATCGACTTGATTTGGGCTTGATCGTAAAGCTGACTGGGATGCAAATTCAATTGTTGGCGTAGTTGTTCGTACACCTGTTGTGGGTCGCCAGATACTTTGATTCCCAAACTGGTGGGTAAGTCTGTGAAGCCGTTTTCAAGCCATAAGTTGGGAGCCAATAACACTTCCCCATTTGGTGAGCCATAGTCATGGAAAATCGCGCCAACACTCAGTGTATTATCTTGGATAGCGTCTAGTTTGAGTTGGCTTCCAAGTGACAAGTTGAGTTTCACCGCGGTGGGCTCGCTGATCGCCACTAATTCACCTTGGTAAAAGCGTGGCCAGAAACTATCAACATGAGACTGGAACACCATGGTTTGTTCAAGTGTGTCTTTGTCTTTGGTGCCGAGCAAAATAGGCAAGCCTTGCAAGTTATCATCAACGTAGTATTGCTTGTAGACGGTTTCAACGTTATCAAACTGGGCTAAGGCATGTTCAACATTGGCAATTTCACCTTGGGCGGGGCTAACGTAAATGTCGGCATGCAATCGCTGTTCAAGCCATTGCTTTAGAGTGGACTCAAAACTGCCAACTAAGGTATTCATTCCCATATTGGCGGTAACAGCAAGAAGCAGCGCCATCATGGCAAGGGAAAGAGGGGAGATCAGCTCACGCAGTTCAGCAAACAGATATTGTATTAAACCTGATTGGGCGCGCTTTTCGCTCCAACTCGCTAGCGCACTTAGGGTTTTCGGTAGGTACAAAGGAATCGACACCACTAAAACACCGAGCCAGGCCATAGTGAACCGATGGTGTTCGCTCAGCCATAAACCGGCCAACGCCAAAACAGTGAGTACCACGCCAATAACAAATAGCTGATTTTCGTTCGAGGCTTCCGGCGCTTGATAAAAACCACCATGTGAAGAGAGGGGTTGGCGGACCCGCTGTTTAAAGTGCTGCCAACACGCAATCAGCGTTGCGGCTAAGGTGAGCAGTAAAGCTTGAGCTAACCATTGCCACTGCCAAGTGCCGGGAAGCAGCGTTGCGCCATAGAGTTGCTCAAGGGTTATTGCAACCGTTGGGTGTAGCCAATGGCTGAGTTGAATGCCGAGAATGAAACCAAGCGAAGCGCCAGATGTGACTAAAATAATGAGCTCGACTAACAGTGCCGAAAATACAATGCTTGGTGCAACGCCGGCTTGCTGGATCTGCACCAATAACCGATTACGTTTTAACAAGCTGTATTTCACGCCGTTATAAGCGATGAACAAGCCGACTAAAAACGCCAATAAACTCATCGCAGTCAAATTAAGGTGAAAGCTGTCAGTAATCGAGCCGAGATCGGTACTTTGATTATTGGTGATCCATTGCCCTTGTTCGCCAACGATGCTTTGCCATTTATCGAGTGAGTTGTTATTGGGATTAAACACAGCGATGTAGCTCAGTTGTCCTTGTTTGTTGAGCAGTTGCTGAGCGAATCCAATGTCCATCAGCATTCTGCTACCCAGTTGCCATTCGTCTGGTAGCACCACGACTTTGGTTTTGATTTCATCCAGAGTGAGCGTGTCTACTTCGCCCAAGTTTTGGTATTGCGATTGGCTCATCATCACGATGGGCTCGCCCGCTAAGAGTGGCGGTAAAGGTAAGGCGGTATCGAACAGGGAAATGTTTGGTTCATTGCCTCGAGTATTGTCTTTTTCGTTATCGCTTTTTTCATCTACGCCAGAGTAACGAGCTCTTGAGGTGAGAGCGGCGATTAATTCACTGCCTTGTATTGACCAACGACGTCCTTGCTCGTCTCTCACTCGCCCTTCAATCACAGGCAGCGCGGCACTTAATCCATTTTGTCTTAAGGCGAAGTAAAGCGATTCTGGTAAGTAGTTTTGCCCTGCTGGTGGAATGATCAAGTTCTTCGCTTGGGCGCTAAGTTGCTCGGTCGATTCTGAATAACTGCGTTTGGCATTAAGGTTAATGGCTTGCACGGCGACAAACAAGGTCACCGCCAGTACGATGCCGATTAAAATTGCAGCAGCTTGTAACGGTGATTGACGATAGTGCGCCGCGAACAGATTTAGAGTCAGTTTGATATGGGTGAACTTGGTGTTCGCAAACCTAGTTTGCTTCATAGGGCTGCTCACTGGCTTGCGATAGAGCCTTTTTCAAATCAACGGTCTTCAAACTACCATCATCTAAAACCAACTGTGTTTGCATAAAACTGGCACACTCAGGGCTGTGTGTGACCAACAGTACAGCAGTGTTGCCTTGTGTTGTTATTTCACTCAGCAACTTCATGACTTCTAAGCCTGCTTTTTGGTCGAGGTTGCCTGTCGGTTCATCGGCAAGCAGTAGTTTGGGTTTGTGGGCTAGCGCGCGTGCGATAGCGACACGTTGCTGCTGGCCGCCAGAGAGCGCAGAAACATGCCTATCAAGTAGCTCGCTGATGCCTAAAGCTTCCACCAAATAATCACACCAATCGTTCCATTTTTGTTGGTTTAAATGCAGCGGGAAGGCGATGTTTTGTTTTACGTTGAGCGGGGTGAGTAAGTTGAACTGTTGAAAGATAACGCCGAGTTTTTGATGGCGAAAGCGACTCCATTGCGGATCCTTCCAAACCATCGCGTTATCGCCATCTAGCCACAACTCACCATCTGAAAGTGGTTCGAAACCAGCAATCACGTTGAGCAGGGTGCTTTTGCCACTGCCACTCGCTCCTGTCAAAGCCACACTTGCACCCGTCGTTAATGTGAAGTCGACGCCTTCCAATACGTTATGGGTCTCTTTGCCATCAACAAAGCTTTTTCTCGCATGTTTGAGCGTGACAATTGGGCTTTCCATTTCATCTCCCTAAAACCAAAAACAGAATCAAAAGGTGTCGTTTCTATTGGCAATTACCGAAGCGATAAGCCCTATGAGATTCTAGACAACAATTAAAAAAAATTAGCGATTTACATCGAATTATTAATAACTTGTACTTCGATTAGGAGGAAATAGATCAGTAAAAGAAGAGGGGATAACGATTGAAGGGCAATTTGGACGGCTTCTAACTTGAGATTCGAGGGCCATGCTGGCTTGGTGAATGCTTGAACTAGGTTTTTATATCAAGTCATGAGTTAGCTTCTCACTCGTTTATGCCCAGTTTTCCGCTCAGAGACTAAGGAAGGTTGCATGAATGAAGAAAAGCCTCATGCGAGTAGCAAGAGGCTTTAATTATCAATAAATCATATGTTAGTAGAACAGCACCATGAACATGCCTATGAGTGTTAGTAGTGTGTTCGATACAGCGTAAGGTACGGTGTAGCCAAGCATTGGGATATTACTTTTCGCTTTTTCTCCAACCATTGCAACCGACGCTGTGCTGGTACGAGCACCACCACAAATACCTAAGTTCAGTGCTGGGTGGAATTTAAAGATGTACTTACCAATCAATGGCGCTAATAGCATTGGGATTGCTGTTGCTGCTGCACCAATAACAAATAGACCTGCTCCAGCGTTTTTAAGGCCCGCAACAAAGCCAGGACCGGCAGAAATACCGACAATAGCAATGAATATGTTTAGACCAACAGAGTTCATAAACCATTGTGTTGGTTGTGGTAGACGAGCAAACGTTGGGTGTACTGAGCGTAACCAGCCTAGTACTAAACCACCGACCAATACACCACCGGATACCGACAAGGTAACAGGTGCGCCGTCAACATTAACCACCAATGCGCCAAGCAGACCAAAGATAACGATGAATAAACCAACCCAGACCATATCTGTTTCTGTTGTTGTTCTATCAACGTGACCTGCCGCTTTTTCCATACGCTCGGTATGAAGAGCGGTACCAGTCACTGACAGTACATCGCCGCGATGAATATCCGTTTGAGCAAGCATTGGGATTTCTTGACCCGCCGCGCCACGAGTAATTTTGTTTAGGTAAACACCACGAGTGTAATCTTCTTTTGCTAGTTCAACCAAAGTGCGGTTAGCAAATGTTTTGTTGGTGACGACAAGATCGACCGTTTCAAGAGGCAGATTATCTAGCTCATCATCAACGACTTCTGTCAGATACTGCTGAGCATGAACTAATGCGTCTGTGTGACCGGTTAATGCAATTACATCTTTTGCCATAAGTGGAGTTGTTGCATCAAACTCTATCATTTGGCCATTGCGTTTAATTTTCTCTATGAACAAACGCTCTTCTTGGTGCTGAGCTTCAAAGTCAGCTACCGTTTTGTTGTTGATGTTGTCTTGAACTTCATAAGTACGAGATTCTGTGCGATGCCAAACTCGTGCAATACCTTCTTCAGGTGTGCCTTCTGACATTTCTTGTTCGTAATCTTTGCAGACTTTTTCTAGGTCAATACCCAACAGTTTTGGCCCTACGTACGCGAGAATCATGCCTGTACCGATAGTACCGAACAGGTAACAAATTGCGTAAGCCACAGGGATTTGATCGAGTAACTCTTGAGTATTGGCAGCACCTGATGAGTTGATCGCATCGGTTGCAAGACCAATAGAGGCTGAAATTGTTTGTGCACCAGCCCAAAGACCAGCAGCTAGACCTACGTCATAACCGGCCATCTTTGCGCCTGTATAGGTTACAGCAAAGCACAGTAGTGAAATAACCACGGCAAAGATAGCTTGTGGGGCGCCATTTTTTGCGACACCTCGAACAAATTGTGGACCTACGCCATAGCCGACAGCAAACAAAAAGAGCGTGAAGAAAATTGATTTAACTTGCGATGAAATCGAAATATCAAGCTGACCAATTAATACACCGGCAATCAAAGTGCCTGTTACTGCGCCAAGGCTAAAGTGACCAAATTTGATAGACCCTACCCAGTAACCCACTGCTAGAGTCAAAAAAATAGCCAGCGCTTGGTGCTCACGGAATACTTTCACAATCCACATTGGTTCTGCTTTTACTGGTGCTTTCACGGCCGCTTTTACAGTAGTGGTGTCTGTTTTTTGCGTAGATGCCTGTTCTTGTGCTTGCGCCGAATTGATGAGATTAAAAGAAGGCGTCGCTTGCGTCGCGTCAATATTAATAGTGCCAGCGAGCATGAATACGGCAAGCAAGCTTAGAAATACGTGTCTGACAAATTTTGTCGGGCACAGTTTGGATAAGAATGTCATTGGAACCTCAAAGACGTTAATGGTGATTTTGTTTGTTTTTCATTAAGTGATGATTGGGGCTAAGTGAATAGCCCCAAATTGCGTTTGGATTAACCGTGGTTGAATGAGCTTGCGCTGTCTTCATCAACAGAGTTCACAACAGGGAACTTGTTAAACTTTTCAATCGTACGCTTAAGGTCTTTAATCAATAGATCAACCATGTCACGACTCACACCGTGGCGAATAAGCACACGCATGATGACCAAGTCTTCACGGTTAGACGGCATTGAATACGCCGCAATCTGCCAACCGCGAGCGCGAATTGCATCGCTTAAATCAAACAAGTTGAAGTCCGCATCAATGTCTTTTTTCAAACTAAAGCTCATTGCCGGAATACCACCTCGTCCATCATAAATAATGTCAAACAAGCCTAATTTCGCCACTTCGTCTGATAGGTATTGAGCTGAGTGGTAACAAGCATCATGGATGCGTTTGTACCCTTCTTTACCTAGGCGCAGGAAGTTATAGTATTGAGCTACAATCTGGCCGCCAGGACGAGAGAAATTCAAAGCAAACGTTGGCATGTCGCCACCAAGATAGTTAACGCGGAAAATAAGATCTTCCGGTAGATCACTTGCTTCACGGAACACTACCCAGCCCACACCAAGAGGAGCTAGACCGTATTTGTGGCCTGATGCATTAATAGATTTCACACGAGGAATACGGAAATCCCATTCAAGTTCTGGGTCGCAGAATGGGGCGATGAATGCGCCACTTGCGCCATCAACGTGCATTGGAATATCAAGACCTGTTTCTGCTTCTAGCTTATCTAGTGCATCCGCAATGGCTTTTACAGGTTCGTACTGACAAGTGAATGTCACGCCCAGTGTCGGTACCACACCGATGGTATTTTCATCAGCACGAGCAAGAACTTCTTCAGGTGTCATCAGAAGACGGTCACCTTCCATAGGGATTTCACGAAGCTCAACATCCCAGTATTTTGCAAATTTGTGCCAGCACACTTGAACAGGGCCACAAATCAGATTTGGTCTATCTGTTGATTTACCTTCTTTGCGACGCTTTTCGCGCCAGCGCCATTTCATTGCCATACCGCCTAACATTGCAGCTTCACTTGAACCTGTTGTTGAACAACCCATCGTGTTTTCTGCATCAGGTGAGTTCCAAAGGTCAGCTAGCATGCGAACACAACGGTCTTCAATTTCTGCTGTTTGTGGGTACTCATCTTTATCAATCATGTTTTTATCGATGCACTCATCCATGATTTTATGGATATTGTCATCCACCCAAGTTTGACAAAAAGTCGCTAGGTTTTGACGAGAGTTTCCATCTAGGATTAATTCATCAGAAACTAATTGATATGCGGCGTCTGGATTAGACTCATCACTCGGAAAGACGTGATTATTAATAGTGGTATCGAGTAATTTGTCTGCAAATACATCATCATCGATTTGATTGTTGTGTTCGTTATTTAGCATTTTCTTCTCCGTTATATAATTAGTAATTAGTAATTAGGACAGGCTTGTTTATTTTTAAAACCAGTCTTGGTTAGGACGAGATGAATTATTGCTTAATAAGAAAATAAAACCATCAATAGAAAATAAAATAGCAATAATTAAAAGTTAAGATAAAAATAATTAAGTTTAAAATGATAAGATAATAATTCCTTTAGATTTTAACTTGCTAAGTTTAGTTCTCTGATCTGATGTTGGTAACAATCGTTCATTGAAGGCAATAGCCATTTCTCTACTCAAATCGGATGTTGATAGCTCCTAAAAAGAAGCGGTATGATTTTGTAAAAGGCTATATCAAAAAAATATAATACTTATAAATCAGCACCTTGATATTTATTGGCAGATTAAAATGATGAGATTCTGATTCTGGTGTGATTTTTTATGTCCATTCACCGATAAACTTCTTTACAACTTATCGAGAGTGGTTAGCAAGGCTGACTAAATATTTTGCCATGGTGGTATTAATAAGATCTACTTTCCGCTCAATATTAAATATCGTTACTTGGGGTTTTGGAATGAAAGACCAATTATTATTTGGCAACGTTTATATACCTGGTTTTATGATACTGGTCATTGTTAGTTTGTTTGCGTTAATGGCAGTTAAGTATTTATTTGGTGATATTCTAAGAAAGAAAAAAATAATCAACCCGTCTTTGTGTGAATTATGCCTGGTCATTATTGCTGCCGGGCAACTTTTATTGTTACAGGTGAAATAAAATAAATGTATTTAAAGTGTTGTTACCTACCGTTCTTGTTATTGGCGCAGGTGTGACTTGTTATACCTCTTGGGTTGCGTACACAGATTCATTGTGGACTCGTGACGCAAAAATACACGTTGAGATTGCACAAATTTCACCAAAGGTGTCGGGAGAAATTACTCGCATTGCGGTTACAGATAATCAGTTTGTGAATGCGGGTGATTTGCTGTTTACCATTGATGATGCGGATTATCAGAATGATGTCTCTGACGCCAAATTTTCAATGCTCAAGGCAGAAGCTGAACTCAATCAAGCTAAGAATGTGTATCGTCGTGACTTGAAATTACTGTCTTCGCGATTGATTTCACCTGAACAGGTAATGTCAGAAAAGTTGCAAGTTGATGCCGACAGAGCTGAGTATAAGAAGGCGAAAATAGACCTAGTAAAAGCGGAGTTAAATTTGAGCCGAACCCAAGTGATTGCGCCACAAGATGGTTATGTCACCAATCTTCAACAACGCCAAGGTAACTTTATTAATACTGGCGAAACCTTTGTGGCATTGGTGGAAAGCAATACCTATTACATTCAAGCTTATTTTACCGAAAACAAAATCAAAGAAATTAAAGAAGGAGCGATTGTAACCATCACACCTTACTCTTCTGGGGACACCTTTGAAGGTAAAGTGGAGGGGATTGGACGTGCGATCACCGATCAAAGTGCCGATAGTTCTGGCTTGGTATCAAATGTAGATCCCACTGTCCCTTGGGTGCGTTTAGCACAGCGTGTACCTGTTCGTATTAGTATTCCAAATGAAGTCGTCGCAAATGAAAGGCTGATTGCGGGCACCACTGTCTCGGTTACCATTCAATGATGTTACTCAATTGGGCACGCCAGTGGCTCGATCCTGACTCTGCCATTTTTGGTTTTCGTTTTGCTGTTGCCGTAGTGTTCACTTGGGTTCTGTCACAGCTGTTTGATTCGGATTCCACTGGAACGGCAATGATGACCACAGCCATTATTCAAATTACCGGTACTCGGGGAGCAAGCATCCGAAAAGCGATGGCGCGCATTGCGGGCACTTTTATGGGGGGCGCTTATGTGTTGCTCATCGCAAGTGTAACTTTGATTGATGCATGGCTTTTTAACAGCTTCATTATTTTGGGCATTGTAGTTAGCCTTGGCATCGCTTCTTATTTTCACCACCGAGTTTCGTATATGTTTGCCATTGTGGACGTGACATTGTCACTGGTTGGATTCCCAGTGGCAGCGGACCCGAATATGGCTAATCTCTTTGATCACGTACAGTTACGATGTGTCGGTATCTTGTTTGGGATCTTGATGTCGATGGTGGCCAGTCTCATGGTCCCGTACCCGGATGATAAGCGTGAGCTGACGTTTATAAAAAAGCAGACAATTCATTTTATCAAGACACTTTTTCAATCGGATGCGTCCTCTGTCACTAAGTTGATTCGAGGTTTTTTGACGATGATTGGCCGAAAATGGCTGGCAGTGGATGATGAAATCTTTGGCAGTCAGACCAGTACGGCGACGAAGAACTCAAGTCGTGCCAGTTTCTATGATTGCATTAATATTGCCATTATGGGAATTGAACTTCGTAAGGTGGGCAATTCCGTAGGGATGACTCAAGAGGCATGGCAGGCATTGCAAGAGAATGACTTCATACTTGAAGCAAATTTTGCACAAGAGTGGTCACTGACAGAAAGCGATTTTTTCTCACTTTTCCACTTTCAAGTTAAGCATTTTGCTGCCCAACTTGACAGCTTTTCGCAGCAAAACGGCCTGGTAGAAACTAGCGAGACACAATTTGTTGATAAAATTAGCGATTTTACTGATGGCTACTTGGTGCTAATCAATATGTTCAGAGCAGCACTTGCACTTTTTCTATTGTCATTTATGTGGATTGAATTGCAGTGGCAAGATGGAATGGGGGCAATGATAATGGCTGGTATGGTGGTATCGGTCTTTGCTGCAAATCCTGGCGCAGAAAAAGCATTTAGTCCAAACATTTATGCCCAGTTTTTGGCTGGAGGATTTGCCTTTTTAGTGAATTTTATTGTGATGCCAATAGGTTCACCAATTATTGTCTATACGGTGGGGTTTGTAGGCGTTTACATCATGGCGTATTGGTTTAATCAAAGCAAATCGTTGTTAAAAATCATCATGATGGTCTCGTTGTTTTCTTGGGGTAATCTTGTCCCCACAACTAGTATTCCTAGTTTTGATTTTGCTCATTTCTTAAATACATTAGTGGCGAATATGGTTGGACTCATTGTGCTTTGGCTTTCTTACCAATTAATACCTTCTAGAACGGAAGTAGATATTGCTAAACGTCGTGTTAAACAACTAGTGCGTAAAGTTAAAAACAAGCATAAGAGTGCCATTAGCCAATTGAATTTGAACAACCTATTCTTGTCAGTTTATCCTCACGTGCTAGGTGAGAACGAAGATGATACTGTATTTCGGTTGATCTACACCAAGTCCATTTTTCGTGTGCTAGCAAACGAAATGCTTGATAGCGTGGAGCGCGACGTGCTCCTTTCTTCTTTAGACAGTGATAAAGAGCAACTCGTGAAAAACCAAGCGTTGCAGAAGCTTGTGAGTAGCAAGATTAGCGATAAAACGCAGCTCAATTACAATTGGTTTTCGCTAGATAAGTTATGCACTAGCAAACTTTAATCGTGGTGATCTATATAGAGATTGGTACGTCAGTCTCTATATAGGATAAGGAGTCGCTTGCAATGTAACGGTGCTTATCATCGACATTAGTTCGATAACGCTGTTTGTTTTTATAAATAGTCGCACGCCGGGATAAACCAAACTGTCATTTTTGTATTATCTGCATTTTATTTTTTTGCATAAACTATGCGCCTTAAAGTGAGCTGCTATGCAAGCTGTTGAATTTGTTAATTTAAAATGTATTATTTATATTTTGAAAAGTTTTATTTTTGTATGTCAGAGAGAAAATCATAAATGATTTAAAGATTACCAGAAAATGAAATTTACTTTATTTATTAGCTGAATGTATCGCGCATTATTCATTTCGAAACTTACTTAACGATATGAAAGGTAGCGAACGATGAACACTGACATAACCCGTACTAATCAACCTTCTCCGCAGTCTAAAGCTTTACTACTACTTCTTTCTTTAACTGCGTCACCGGTTATGGCTGATGATACTCGAACCGACTCTGAACAAACGTTTGATAATTGTGTATTACGTCAAATCCATATGGATGTTGAGCAAGACAGCTTAGAACAAATTAAAGCTCAGTGTGAGCAAGAAAAAACAGTTGGACGAGCTGAAGACACAACACGACATGAATTAGAAAAAGAAACGGCAGATAACCCTTTTGTTATTACGCCTTATCGTCAGAACTACTTACTCCCGATCACTCATATGAAAGCGGTGAATAAAAACCCATACAATTCTGAGGTGTTCGGTGATGCAGCCGATGGTTTGAGCGATGAAGAAATCAAATTCCAGATAAGCTTTAAAGTGCCTTTGATTACGGACGATATCTTCAATGAAAATGATGAGCTGTATTTTGGTTTTACACTGAAATCATTTTGGCAGGCGTACTCGTCTGACATTTCAGCACCGTTTCGTGATACGAATTATCGCCCAGAAGTGTTTTACGAAACAAAATTGCCTATCGAAGCTGGGGAGGGCTTGTGGTTCTCTCGAGTTGGTTATGAACACGAATCAAACGGTCGTACTGATGAGCTAAGCCGAAGCTGGAACCGTATTTATGCGGGTGTGGGTTACGAGGAAGATAACTTTATGATGTACGTTGAACCTTGGTACAACCTGGGCGGCATGGACAGTGATAACACCGATATTGAGGACTACCTTGGTCACTATGAAGTGACAGCAGCGTACAATATGACGTACTAGAATTCACTGGCGTGGGTCACTACAACTTCAAAACAGGCTACGGTGGTATTGAAGCGGGTGTTAGCTTCCCGTTATTGAACCATGTACGCTGTTACGTACAATATTTCCAAGGCTATGGTGAAAGCTTGATTGATTATGACTACAACAACCAACGTATCGGTGTTGGCATCTTACTAACTGACATTATTTAATCTACTAAACATTAAAGAGAAGCATTCGATGACAAATATTATCTCAATTCAATCACATGTTGTATTCGGTCATGCTGGTAATAGCTCTGCCGTTTTTCCAATGCAAAGAATGGGCGTTGAGGTGTGGCCAATTCATACTGTTCAATATTCTAACCATACACAATATCAACAAGGTTGGACGGGACGAGCGTTTGACGCCTCGGACATTGACCATTTGATTTCAGGCTTGGATAATATCGAACAGCTTGATCAATGTTTTGCCTTAGTCTCCGGCTATCAAGGAAATGCGGCTCAATGTGATTCCGTTTTGACGGCGGTGAATACCCTTAAAGCGCGTAACTCACAGGCATTGTATGTGTGCGACCCTGTGATGGGGGACCCTAAAAAAGGATGTATTGTACCTGACGAAGTGACCGATAAATTGGTCAACAGCTTGATGCCAATCGCCGATGTGATCGTTCCGAATCAATTTGAACTGACTCAATTTACAGAGATGAAGATTGAATCACTTGATGATGCGGTGAAGGCGTGTGCATTGGCATTGAGTAAAGGTCCGAAAGTGGTGTTAGTGAAACACTTACATAGCCTATCGGATGAAAATTTCTTGATGATGTTAGCGACAGCGGAAGGCACTTACTTAGCTCAGCGCCCTAAATTGGAGTTTGCCAAACAGCCGGTGGGCGTTGGTGATTTGATCACGGGCTTGTTTTCAGCGGGTCTATCAAAAGGTTTATCGGCAGTCGATGCTTTTGGGCATGCGCACAATGCAGCGTTTGGTGTATTAAAAGTGACTCAAGACTGCGGAGAGTGGGAGTTGCAAACCATTAAAGCGCAGAATGAATTTATTCAACCTTCTTACGATTACCCTGTACAAAAAGTAATTTAATACTCTAAAAATCCAATGGCGGTGAGTGCGTAAATCAATTGCGTTTCTTGCCGCTAGAGGGGTATGATCTGCTCCAGTAAGACTGGACACCGCATTAAGCGACATATTGTTTTTCAAAGTTAACTGGGCTTAGATACCCAAGAGCACTGTGCCTTCTTGTTCGATTATAATCAACTTCGATGTATTCAAAGAGTGCTTGACGCATCTCTTCTCGGGTCATTATCGACTCGTATTGGACGGCTTCTACTTTCATTGAGTGGAAAAAGCTTTCAACACAAGCGTTGTCCCAGCAATTTCCCTTCCTACTCATACTTTGCTTTAGATTATGAGCTGCGATTAAGTCGCGGTAGTCTTTTGAACAATATTGGCTACCTCTATCACTATGGATAATCACTTCTTCTGGCATGCCTCTGCGGAACAATGCCATTGATAGCGCATCACAGACCAGAGTTGCGGTCATTCTGGTACTCATTGACCAACCAACTACTTGCCGTGAGTACAAGTCGATAACAACGGCTAAATACATCCAGCCTTCGCTTGTCGCTAGATAAGTGATATCTCCAGCCCATTTTTGGTTTGGTGCTGTCGCATTAAAGTCTTGCTCAAGCAAATTCGGGGCTACAGGAAGTCTATGCTTACTGTCTGTCGTACATTTGAATTTACGGGCGGCCTTCGCAACTAACCCCTGACGCCTCATGCTCGCGGCGATGGTTTTTACATCGTGTTTATTACCATTTTCTTCAAGTTCTTTTTGAATGCGCCTTGCACCATCACGCTCCTTTTTATCATCAAAGACTTCACGAACTTTGCTATCAAGCTGCTTTCGGTGTTCGTTGCGTTGGGTGACTTTATGCCGATTATCAATCCAATAATAAAACCCACTTCGAGAAACCCCAAACACCTTAGCCATACGGACAACCTTATACTGCATCAGGTGTTCGAGCATAAACTCATAGCAATCTACTTTAGATTTTTCGCGAAGTAGGTGGCGGCCTTTTTTACGATATCTAGCTCTTCAGCTTGCTCTGCCAATAATCGTTTGAGTTTGGCATTTTCAGTGGCTAGTTCCTTTTCTCTATCGCTGATTTTCGCATCTTTTTTGACGGCTTTACGCCACCCATAAATTTGAGATTCATATAGCGAAAGCTGTCGTGCGGCGGCAGCGACACCGACTTTCTCTGCTAACTTAAGCGCTTCGGCTTTAAATTCAGGAGCATGTTTAATTCGTGTTTTCTTAGTTGTCATTGTTCACCTCGTTAGTGATTGTACTCACTTAACTCAGTGTCCAAAACTTCTGGTGCGGATCAACTTTAGGTGAAGCGTGTTCATAAACAATCTTGGATCGGTAATCTTGTTCAACATTGATGGAGTTGGTAAGCAATCGTCATCGACGTAGTCGACATAATCGGCCGCAGAATCAAAGATCAAAATATCTAAGGCCAAACGATCCAATCCGTATCGACCTCGATGGATCATATCTGCTGAAAATACCAATAAGTCGCCTGCCGCTAACGGTATCTGCTTACCGCCAGAGATGTCATCACTGCTCTCTTTGCCATTGACCTCTTGGCGAACATTGTACTCTTCTTCGTTATCCCAGCGTTTGTGCGTTCCGGGTATGAGTTCCATTCCGGGTTCATCAAATAAGGGCACGCGCAAGTGTAATACTTGCGTTTCTAGTATCACTCTCATCTGGTCATCAATGTCATAGTCGTATTGACAGTCACGATGCCAAAAGTCTTTCTGTTGAGGATTTACCGGGTTGAAGAACAGTTGCGTGTTCATGAATGCCGGGTTGTTTGGTATTACCGCGTCAACTACGTCCATGACTTTTTTTGAGCTAATGAAATCAAAGAGTGCGGTTCTATCATCTGCGGGTAAGTATTCGCTTCCCGTAATTAGAGACGAGTTAAACGCTTCTTCTTGATAGAACTCTTCATTGTCGGCCTTCCATGATTCATGGAATTTCAACACGACTTTTCTAAGCGATGCAATCTGAGCTTCATCGAAATAATTTCTAATAACAAAGTAACCATCTTCGTCGTATTGGTTACTTAATTGTTGGCTGTTTTCTACCACTGACTACCTTCGTTCATTCTATACCGCTTAATAACCACGGATTTCTTGGGCGCATAATGCCAGACAGGCGTCATTCAACCAAGTAACTTAACTATTACTACGTTCCCTAAATTCAATGTTTATCTCGTCAGAGTATCAAACGTCGTTGAATTATAATCATACTGGCATAACCAATATGATTATTTTCAACGTATTGCTTTAAAACGACTGCTTTTAAGTTGATGACTAACCTTCAAAAACCCAGTTTTGCCAGCTTTGCATACGTAGAATCACTTTACGCACGATAGAGAACATTTCCCATTTCGGTGAATACACGGCGACATGCGCGTCGGTACCTGCTGGGATAGGTTGACCATCCAATAACTCAGGTTGAACAAGCTCAACTTTCACTAATACGCGACCACCGACTCTCTGAAGAGGATCATTTAGATTACCTGAAGGTGTGACGGCACCTTGTTTGAAGATGTCCAATACATCCACGACTTTTGCTCGGTAAGCGTGGCCGGGAATGGTTTTGAAGGTCACTTCTGCTTCGTAGCCGGGTTTGATATAGCGCGCTGGGTTTTGTTTGAATGCCGCGACTATGGTTTTAGATTCGTCATGCACAAACGTTAGGTTTCCTTGGAAAGGAACGACACGGCTTTTCATACCTGGGCGTAACGCTACCTGTGTGACATACCCATCTGTCGGAGCGACCACTAATGTTTTATTCAGATCGAACTGAGCTTTATCGAGCTCGGCAAGGTGAACCTTTTTCTCGGCCAGTTGCTGTGCAATTTTTGAGTCAGCGACATTCAGTTGAATGTGGTTTTGTGCCTGAACCGCTTTGAGCTCCGCTATGGAGTCAGTAAATTTGTCTACTTTTGTTTGAGAGGCAAAATCGCTCTTTGCCAACGCATTGAAACGGCTCAATTCCTTTTCATTGAAAACAAGTTGAGCTTGTGTTTTCTTGATAGATTCGCGGATGTTTTGCTTTGATAGAAGTAGCTCACTAATGGCAGCTTTAGTCGCGGTTACTTCCGCTTTGGCTCTTTCTACATTTGCTTGAAATGGGGTCGGATCGATTTGGTACAAAGGGGTGCCTTTCTTCAAAGCAACATTGCCTTGTACGAAAACGTCAGTGACTTCACCTGAAACTTCTGAGGTGATTGGGGTGGTCACACTATACACACCGGCCACTCTTGCTACTGGCTGGTACATCGCCATGTATAAGAATATCCAACCGACTAGGAAGGCTCCAATCACAGTTGCGGTTGTAATCGTCCATTTGTTTTTAGGCAGCTTTAATACACGAAATACAATCACACACAGTGCAACGTAGCTTAGAATTATTAACGTTTCCATTACTGTTTATCCTCGCTTTGTGCTTGCAGAGCATCGATACGTTTTTCTAACTCATCGAGCTTTGATTGTTCTGTATTCGTCGTTCTCAATGGCTCACTCAACATGGCCCAAACCCAGAGTAGTGGCCACATGATGTGTAAGAAAAATAGGCTGATCCAACCCGCTACGTGGATGGCATCTTGATGGGGGTGATTGCGTTTTACAGCAATTTCATAAGGAATATCGTGAATAATAATGAGGCCGTACACTAGGATCAGTAGTACGAGGATCAGAATACCCAAAGATAAGTAATCTAAAGTAAGGTTCATAATGTTCTCTCTATTACGGATGAAATTGACCATTAATTTCAGCAGTATGAGAAAGCATAAAAGTTAACCCTTACCCAATCGATAGGGTAAAGGTTAAATGACATTTAAGTATTACTTAATTGAGAAGGCAGTTTTGCTTAATTAAATAAGAAGGTATCGTTTAGTTTAAAGATGGAGTCGCAGTAATTAGGACATCGCGAAACCATTTATGGCCGTTGTCGTTACGTTGAGAGTGATGCCAGGTTATATACATGGACACCGGCTCAGTCGAAAATGGCAATTCAACAATTCAACAATTCAACAATTCAATATCTATCGTTTTTTGACACTTTTTCGGCAATGGAACTCGCTGTTACACACCGCCAGTTTGTCTGGCTAGCTAATACCACTTCAGTGCGTACGGAACTTGTTTTGTAGACCCCTTCGTACCAGCTTCGGCACGTTACTGACTAACTTCAGATTGATGCTTTTCAGTGTCAAAGATAGTAGTACGCCTGTTTGATCGCTGCTGTTCACACCTAAGTCGATGTAAACGTTCTAGATGGTTATACATTAGTGCCGAGTGTTGCTTGTTATGATGTTGCCACTATATCGCAGGTTGTGGCGCTGAGTTTGTTTTGTGATTTTGCGTGAGCTTTTGAGGGGTAGTGTTTTCAACTTTGTCTGGAGACGTAAAATGCTTATCTGTTAGCGTCACCGTCATTGCTTCATGTTTCACGGTTATGGTTGCCACTTCTGATTGGGCTTCATTTGTCGTCGTGGGTTCAGCGAATGCCATTAGTGAGGTTGTAAATACGATTGTTGCTAGTGCGATTTGAGCGAGTGTTTTCATTTGACTGTATCCTATTGGGTAAGCGGAGATTACGAATAGCTGATACGTGCACTATAGAAATTATGTGAAAATGGTTCTTATCATTTTACGCCACCGTAAAACTTATACGGCGGCACAACAATATTACTGAGGTTATGGCTTTAGCTATATGGCTTTGAACATATAGCTTTGGGTATGTGGGCAAGATGACTTGCTAATTCCCGCTCGCTCTACACTCATAGCCGGTAGTGTGGGCCAACTTACTGCCACATCACCAAGACCGATGCGATAGAAAGCAAGATGAGCGCAAGAATGTCTTTGCGAGCAATACTTTGCCCCAGCCAGAAGTAGGATATTAAGACCATGAAGATCACTTCGACTTGCCCGAGTGTTTTTACATAAGGCACGGCTTGAAGTGACATCGCGCTAAACCAGCCAAGGGAACCAATCACACTTGCTAGGCTTGTCATCACCACCAGTTTCGACTTGGTAAATATTTGGCGTAATGTGTCGCGTTCTCTGAAAAAGAGATACGTACAGATAATCACGGTCTGAAGGGAAATGACTAGGAAGAGTACCCATGCGGCGCTATGAGGGAAGGGGAGGCCGATGCTCAAGCTGGCCTCACGTACCCAAAGAGACGTTAAAGCAAAGGCGGTGCTGCAAGCCATGCCTAAAAGAAAAACCTTGGGAGAGAGGCTTCGCCAGCCAGAAGAGCTACTCATGATTAGCACGCCTAACGTACCAATAAGAACCCCTATCCAGCCGGTCATCGTTAAAGCGGTGCCAAAGAACAATACAGAAAGAACCGCCGAAACGGGGGCTTCACACTTAGCAAGTCCGGCTCCAATCGCATAGTTTTCGAGTTTAAATAGCATCACCATTAACCCTGTCGCAAGGATCTGCATGATCGCTGCTGCAACGATGTAAAAACCAAACTCGCCGGAAAAGTTAGGAATAGCAACTGGCTGCCATTGATAGAGTGCACTGAGATAAATAAGTGCGATTGGGCCAGCCCAAATAAAGCGAGCCAGCGTCACACCTGCCACACTCATGGTGCCAGCTAGTTTACTTTGAAATGCATTGCGCCAAGATTGGCTGAAGGCTGCGAGAAGAGTAAAGGCTATCCAACTAAAAGACATGACGCTTCCATGTGTTATGTAAATTAATGATTATCTTAACAAAAAATATCATGATAAGAAGCGACATGGTCTATTTATAACCAGAGGCTCACCTTTCCTTTCTATTCGGTATCATAGCGTTCTTGAAAAGGTCTACGTTTTCTTCAAAGACCGATGTTTTCTTCAAAAGATAGGCTCTTTCTTGTTTTTGAAATAGAACAACGCGCTGATCGAAACGAACAACAACGTGAAGTAATAGAAGAACGAAGACAATGAAGCCAAGAAAGCGAGGTTCTGCTCTATCTCTTGTTCGGTGTAGCCCTGAGATACCAACTTGTAGTAGTAAGCGTACAAAATACCGATCAAACCGTATCCGAGATTAAACATCAGGCCTTTAAAGCTAAGAACAGTGGCTCGGTTGTGCGATTCGGTCTTTTTGTTTAGGTGGTAACTAATGAAAATGTTCATCGTCATGATAATAAATATTAACACCAGTGCAGGAATTACCCCGTAGATTGACCACCCCAAACTGATCCAATAATAAGTCGCCATGGTGGCTAAACCCATGACTGCGATAAACGTTTTGGGCGCCATACTTTCCGCTAATCGGCGGCTTTGTCCTGCCAGTATGATTTTGAGTAAACTGATCCCCGCGCCAATAAAACCAAAATAAATGATGGGGATATCAATGGCCAGATAGTATTGGCTGTTCATGGTTAAGAACATTCGCGATGTGTGTTCGAAGAGGCTGTAGTAGAGCAATATGAAAAACACATAAGGCGTAGCGAGTACCCACTTACCGGTGTCGGCAGTTAGTTTAAGGCTAGCTATAGATGTAGCTAACTTGGTTTGACCGCTTGGTAGGACCTTTTTCTCTTCTTGCATGTTTATAGCCGCATAAATGGCGAGCATCGCGACAAATAGGGTGGCGAACACGGGAATACGCATCAGGTCTTTGGTGCTTTCTGGCTCGGCTAATCCGATGAAATGAAAGATGTTCGTCATAAAGTTCACGTCGTACATCGCTGCACCAATCAATGTGACAAAGATGCCGACGGTTGAGGCGACACGAAGTTGGATTTGTAACACTCGCGGCCATAACTCTTCATTGCCTTGTTCTTTTAAGGTGTCGTAAGCCAATGCCTCGTCGGCGCCGCTAGCCAGTGCCATTGCTAAGCCACTTAATATTCGGTTAATCAAGAAAACGATGAAGACCAGATTAGGATCTCCTGTCGGCACAACGGCGATCATGGCGATTTCAACAAACATCACAATCGAAGATAGCACCACAAGTTTCTTACGCCCTAAGGTATCGGCGAATGCGCCCGATGGCACCTCAGCAAGCACAATGGTGGCAGCCCAAACCACGTTAAGCATCGCGAATTGAGAAAGGGTTAAGCCGTAATCTAAATAGAGTAGGGTGAATACAGGGTAATAAAAACGCGCAAAGTAACTGCTTCTAAACATTAAGAAGTAGCGGACGTTGGGGATTTTCAGGATTTCTTTGAGCGTCATGATAATTCAGTACTTTTAATAACACATTATTATGTATATACCGTTTAGCCTTTTAAATCATGGGATTGTTGCCAAATAGCTGAAATATCTGTTTTAGCGAAGCGGCGTGCTGCGCTTTTACTGCGGGCAATCGGCTTGTTTGTTGTCACTCCCTTTGACTCAGTGAATAGCTACACTTTTCTCTTCTAAAATCACACACCTATTTTGTATCGCTATTTTCCTACTTAACTACTTAACTACTTAACTACTTAACTACTTATTGACCTACTTGTATGATTTTGACCTAAGTTTGGACTTCTTTAACGTTAGTCCCATCTTTATGTTTTATTGTATGATTAAATGGCTGGGAGATATAAGCAGTGACGCCACAACACCAAACATAACTGAGGAAAAGAATACGATGCTAGAGTCATTCAATCTGGAAGGAAAAGTAGCGATAGTGACTGGTTGTAATACTGGCCTTGGACAAGGTATTGCAATGGGTTTAGCTGAAGCTGGTTGTAAGGTTGTTGGTGTTAATCGTACTGAGCCTAAAGAGACGATTGAGGTAATGAATGCCGCAGGTCACACGTTTTTAGATGTACGTGCCGACCTTCTAAAGCAAGAGTGCATTCCAGGCATTATAGAGAAAGCTTTGACTGAGTTTGGTCAGATCGACATCCTTGTGAACAATGCTGGCATCATCCGCCGTGAAGACGCCATTGAGTTCTCAGAGCGAAACTGGGATGACGTAATGAACATCAATACCAAGACTGTTTTCTTTATGTCTCAGTCTGTTGCGAAGCAGTTTAAGGCGCAAGGTACTGGCGGTAAAATCATTAATATTGCATCGATGCTCTCGTTCCAAGGTGGTATTCGTGTGCCTTCTTACACTGCATCTAAGAGTGCAGTGATGGGTATTACCCGAGCGATGGCGAACGAATGGGCTCGCGACAATATCAATGTAAATGCGATTGCCCCTGGTTATATGGAAACGAACAATACTCAAGCATTGCGCGAAGATGCAGACCGCAATCAAGCGATTCTTGAACGTATTCCTGCCGAACGCTGGGGTACACCGAAAGATGTGGCTGGCCCATGTGTGTTCTTAGCATCGTCAGCATCGGATTACATCAACGGCTACACTATTGCTGTCGATGGTGGTTGGTTAGCACGCTAACTATTCTTGTATTATTAGATGGTTAGAAATTATTGAATTTGCAGCAATATAGTAGGAGAACGTAAATGAAAATCGCACTAATGATGGAAAACAGCCAAGCAGGTAAGAATGCAATGGTTTCTGCTGAACTAGAGTCAGTAGCTGGTGGCCTTGGCCATGATGTGTTCAATTTAGGTATGACAGACGAGAACGATCATCATTTAACGTATATCCACTTAGGCATCATGGCGAGTATTCTTATCAACTCAAAAGCTGTTGATTTCATTGTGACTGGGTGTGGAACTGGTCAAGGTGCTTTAATGTCACTGAACCTACATCCGGGTGTGGTTTGTGGCTACTGTTTAGAGCCATCAGATGCGTTCTTGTTTAATCAAATCAATAACGGCAATGCTATCGCGCTTGCGTTTGCAAAAGGCTTTGGTTGGGCAGGTGAACTCAACGTTCGTTACATTTTTGAAAAAGCTTTCACTGGCGAGCGTGGTCAAGGTTACCCACTAGAGCGAGCAGAGCCGCAACAGCGTAATGCTGTGCTTTTAAATGAGGTGAAAGCGGCGGTAGTGAAAGATAACTTTATTGACTCGCTAAGAGCGATCGATCAAGAGTTAGTGAAGACAGCGGTTGGCAGCGAGCGTTTCCAGCAATGTTTCTTTGATAATTGCCAAAACCAAGACATTGCTGATTATGTTCGTTCGGTTTTAGATTAAATCTATCAAGGTCTTACCTAGTTATTAGATGAAGATAGAAAAGAAAAAGAGGAGCACTGAGGCTCCTCTTTTCTTTTGCTCTATGAACCTGTTAGTTTTTAGACGCATAGATAGATGATCTGTGATTCGTTCTAGATGATCAGTCCACACGCTTAAAGTTAGGCAGTAAGGTTTCAGACTGCTGCTCTACAAACGCTTTGCTTGGTGAATAAGCGCGGAAGTAAACAAACCAGTTTTCATCTTCTCGAGTTTGAACCCAGTTCGCTTCATTTACACCATTTGGCTTTGTTGGTGAGAAGTGGAACGTGTAGTTACCTTGAGTATCTTTAACCGTTCCTTCTATGTTTGAACCGACATCGGCACGCTCAATCTGATTGTCGATGATGGCACGGTTTTCGACGTTGTAGACGGTAATTGTCCAGAACAAATCGGCAAAATTTACATCCCCAGCCAGTGTCAAAGTGTAGTGATTGCTGCCATTAAGTCCGTTGCCATTATCGTCACGGTAATTGTCTAGATAGATCTGACCCCAACCGCCGTTTTCAAAACCGTGCATCGCAATATCGTTGGTCACCGCTTCATAAAACCAAGCCGCACGTCCATCGAGATCCATACCGTAGTCACGATCTTGGTTCGGAGTCGAAGCGGTTGCTATTTCCCACGAGTTTCCTTCATTACCGTAAGCTGCGTGTGGCAAGCGTTCCGTTTTGTTGAAGTCGATGTTCTTAACCATAGCTTCACCCATGACGACAGCTTGCTCTAAAATCTCACGTTGTTGAGCTGATGGCGTAAACGCTTTACCTTTCTCAATGCCTAATGGGCGCAGCATGTCGTGCATCATACGATCGCGCTCTGCTACTGGCTCAGATTGGATTGCTTTATTTAGCGTTTCCCAAAATGCCATACCACGCGGGTGTTTGGCATCTTCGCCACGTTCAGGGAAGTTCACACCTTTATTGCTAAGTAGTTTGCCACTGAGGTCTGTGATTTTTAGCGCTTCTAAATCTTTCATACGTTGTTGTTCTGACTTAGCCATTAAGCGAACACCGAAGAAAACATTGTTTGTGTCAGACTCAAATACCTTCGCACCCTTTGGAAGGTTGCTCGGCGTTTCAGAACCTTTCGCTTTTACAACATAGACACCCGGTTCTGTCATCTGAGAAATGCCAATTTGCCACATGGTGTGTACTGCGCCACGCAACTCATCCGTCGGGATCTCAATCACTACTGGTTCTTTCTCTACGTTAAACCAGGTAATCGCATAAGGCGTAGAGGTATTGTAAGTTAAGCCGCCCAGCTTGGATTCATGAGACTCAACGTAGGTGATTTGGCCATCTTCTGCACCCATATCTGCATACGCTTTTTTCCACGCGTAGTTCGAGACTAAAGGTACCGACCAAATGTACGCTTGTGACGCGCGTTGATAATCCATTAATTCAAATAGCTTCTCTGAGCTTGCTTGTGTTGGAATGCCGTGAAGAAAATCGGTTTCGAAAGTAAAGTCACCTGCACGCGTCTGGATCGTTTCTGTTGCATCATCGTTTCCGGCTATCGCCGCTGCTGAAAATAAAGCCGTTACAGAAACGAGCATGGCAGCAGATCGTAATGGGCAAGTGAAACTTCCGACAAAGGCTTTAGATATCATATTCATAATGTGTCCTCAAAAACTCAAAATTGTTCGTTAAAACTGGAATTGCTCGTTAAAGCTGAAATTGTTCGTTAAAACTGAAATAGCTCGTCAAACAGAAATCATGGGTTAAGACTGCAAGAGCTTATCCGCACAGAAAATTACTGCTTAAAACTGATAGTTAAATTCGATACGGTGATCACCGTCTTCGATACTGGTGTTTTCTGTCCAGTTTGCGAAATAACGAACGTTGGCTCTTGGGTTAATTTGGTAACTTGCTGCAAACTCATGCGCGAGTACAGAATCACTGCCTTCAAAGCCATGATCTTTGAACGTTGAAGAACCAGACATTGTGCCTAAATACATAGGGTTATAGTTCAGCCAAATTTTGTCGGTAAGTTGCATCTTGGCGTACATACCCGCTACGTAGAAAGTACCGTGCATGTTGTAGCGATCGCTGAGCTGCGCGGCATCGAGGTCGCCTCCAGTCCCTTCAACTAACTCTTCACCTGCAGCGATACCGAGACCAGCAAGCGGATAGAAGTTAAACATGCCCATCTGTGGTAGCGCCTGAATAAAGCTGTAAGATGCACTACCTTGATTACTATCGAAATCCCAAGACATATCGACTTGTGTACCTCGGCCATTGGTTAAATCCACACCGAAATTTCTAAAACGAATCGAATCAATACTGTCGTCTGCGCCTCGGTTGTTCCAACCAACGGCTTCACCGGCGATGCCTTTTATTTCGAACACATTCATGCCCATGGTTGTGTCGCTACCAGTATCGTAGGTTTGGCCTATTTTTAGGTTTAGGCCTTTATCTGTGTAACCAAAGCCACCTTGTGTATACACCGCCAGAGGGTCGGACATATCTTGAATTTCGGTTTCTTCCGCGATAGCTAAACCAGCGAAAAGGAAAGAAGTAAGAGAAAGGATTGAACGGTGTAATAACATAGTTGCCTCATAAATTTATCTCACTACGTCCGTGTAATTCGTGAATGTGGGATAACTATACAAAGTGGACATTGTTAAGTTAATTCATATAAACTTAACCACTCGTTAATCTGTGCTGTATGGTTGTGTTATGAAACTGAACAATGTCGATTTGAACTTACTGAAAGTTTTTGTGGTGGTGTATCAGGAAAAGAGCTTGCGCAAAGCCGGCGAAAAACTGTTTGTTTCGACACCCGCGGTAAGCCAAAGCATAAAAAAGCTCAAGGAGTCGTTAGGTGAAGAGCTGTTTGTTTTGTCTTATAAGCAGTTTCTACCGACGCCTTATTCCGATGATTTGTATCGACGTGTTTTTCCACTACTGGACGGATTAGTCACGGCGATAGAGGAGGGCAAACAGTTTGCTCCTGCCGATCTAAACGAAGATTTTAAGATAGAGGCGAACCCTCATATTTTGCCTTGGTTAACACCAGCCCTCTTCCATCAACTCTCAATGGAAAGTCCGCTTTCTAGGCTGATAAGCCATACTAGTTCCCAAAACTCGTTAGAAAGACTTCGAAGTGACGAAGTTGATTTTGTTATTCATTTTGAAGCGGAGAGTTTGCCTGCCGAGATCATTGCCGTGCCTCTCGTGACCTTAAAGTTTGTATTGGCGGTAAGGGCTGATCACCCTTTCAAGGCATCTATCGCTACAATTGATGATTTGTTGTCCTTTCCATTCGCTCATGTTGACCTCGCTTACTTCGACCAAAACAAGCACTCGCGATTGGAAGAAGAAGTTTTAAGCCAAGGCAAGTCGATCAATATGGCGCTTCGAACCACGTCAATTGTTGGACTCATCGAAACGATCAAGCACTCCAACATTATTGCCCCTTGTATGCCTCCAGTGATTGAACAACATAAGGGAGTATTACGCTCAATCGTGATTGAAGGATTAGAGGAGGGGGCTGAGGAAATGGAGGTATTCGCCTATCTTCACAAGAAAAACCAACATTCCTCAAAATACAAATGGCTACTGGATTTGCTCGAAACTGCGATGGTGGATGCTAATCACTCGTAATAGCTAGTCTGGTTTGTCTTTATTGGTGATAACAAGCACACCGTTATCTTGTGAACACTTCTTCAATACACGATTCAAGCCAGCGTATTTTGGATTGGTTACGGTGCTTACGTCCAATGGTCATGCCAATATCACTGTTCGGCATATTGGGTATGTGAGGGAATTTCACAAATGAAAACTCATCAGATAGTGAGTTCGCTAGTAATTTAGAGCAAGGGAACAACACATCACTCTGTTTTACGATTGACAATAAACTGTGTAGATAGGTCGATCGTATTTTCACTTCAGTATTGATTCCAACGTCCGCTAGCACGTTAGGGGCAAGTGCAATATTCTCGTTCCAATCACTCACGACTAAGCTTGCTAATTGAAGCGGCTCTTCCTGATCTTGTGGTAATAATGAGTCAGCAAGCGGATGCCCAGATCGGCAGATCAAGACAAAGTCATCACTCGCTATTCGTTTTTGGTATACCTGCTTAGATAATTCTAATGGGTAGTAATTGATTCCTAAGTCGATTTCACCAGAGGTCATCAAGTCCGATGTATTTACTCCCCAATCGACGATGTTCACTTTCACCTTCGGGGCTTGTGCTAACAGAATATTAATCAGCTTCGCCGAGATGCTATTGGCAATGAATCCATTGATAGCAATGTTCACGGTGCCATCAAATTGAGCGACATTAAACTCAGATTCTGGTTCAAGCACTTGTTCTAATTGTAGTAACACTGGCATCAAGGTTTGTTTAATTTCACTTAATTTAGCGGTCGGCTCTAAACCATGTTGTGAGCGAATAAATAACTCATCGTCAAAGTAGTCGCGTAGCTTTTGTAATGAACGACTGATTGAGGGTTGGCTCGTGAACAGGAGTTCTGACGCCTTTCGAGTGTTTTTCACCTCGATCAACACCTTCAATACTTTAAGTAAGTTGAGGTCTAAGCGCTTAAAGCGGTTACTTATTATCATTGTGGGATCCAGAACAAAGATGATTAGATATACCCAAAGTGTATATCTTATTTTCATATAATCAATTGGAG
The DNA here is from genome assembly GCF_024347455.1 of Vibrio echinoideorum. NCBI lineage: Bacteria > Pseudomonadati > Pseudomonadota > Gammaproteobacteria > Vibrionales > Vibrionaceae > Vibrio > Vibrio echinoideorum. Next base: position 1,516,970 of record NZ_AP025484.1, on the reverse strand, counting down.
TATATCACGGCGTGTGTAAATACTGAGTCCATCGAAACAAACACGAGAAACCATCATGAATAAAACGACGTTAGCGACGCTACTAGCATTAACCGCATTTGGTGTCACGGCAGAGGACAACAACCGTTCATCTATCTATGACCATGCTGCCGTTGGTGGTGTTAACTGGGATAACTACCCTGAAGCCGAGTCTGATTGGAACTTCCTTGGATTACAAAACAAAGTGGGCGTAAACCATTGGCTGCACGCAGACCCAGTATCCAAAGACGCACAAACGGTGATTCGCTCAAATCGTGATGTCGTTTACTCGACGATGGTGGTTGACGTATCAGAAGGTGCAACGTTCCATGTACCAAAAGAAGAAAACGATTATTTCCAGATCATTCATATCATGGACGAAAATCATCTTCTGCATAAAGTGGTTCGCCGTGGCGAAACGCTAACTCTAACCGCTGATGATCTGACGAACGGTACTCATGTCCATGTATTAGCGAGAACACGCATTGCAGAATCCATTGAAGATACTAAGCGTCGCCAGAGTCTACTCTCTATAAAAGCGAACTCAGCCACGCCTTATCAAGGCAAAGGTTACAACCCAAGCGACGTTGAAGATTATCGTTTAAAACTGATCAACAACGTGATGAAACATGGCGCACCGATTGAGGGCTTGAAAGGGTTTGGCGCCACGTTAGATGACGTGGAAGATCACCATTTTAAATATGTGACGGCGTTTGGCTATGCAGGGCTACCGGCAGATACAGCGCAATATTTGGAGCGTGTTCCCGGCCAAGGTAAAACTACCTGCCAAGAGTGGACGATTCCAAAACCGAACCTAGACTTTGAAGGTCGTGGCGGTTATTACTCTTTGACCACTTATGGCGCAAACGGTTGGATTGATTCTGAGCAATTCTATGCGTCTGGCGAGTCCATGCGTGACAACGGTGATGGTACCGTTTCGGTCACGTTCAATTGTGATACTGGTGCTGAATATGACTTTGAAGTTTCTGAAGGTTGGGCGGGAGTACTGCGCTTATACGAACCCATCGATGTAAACGAGACTCTAGAGTACATGGAAGCATTGCGCCAAATCGAGATTAAAGAGCTTTAGTCAATTATTGATACTGAGCCCTTTGAATTTTAAAATCCCCTCAAGAAAGGCTCTTGCGGGGATTTTTGATTAATCACTGGGTTGTCCAATTGCTGGTTTACTTATCGAGTCGTTGTTCTCATAGGATCAGCGGCTTTATTGCATCTAGTCTTCACTTTGTGTTTCTTTAGAAACGTTCGATCTCATGTCTTTCTTCAACCAGTTATCGAGTACATGTTGCAGTGCATTCAAAGAGGTTGGCTTCTCTAGGCGACCATCCATTAACCTGCTGATCATGTCCAGTTCGTGTTGCCCGGATTCCCCAGACAGTGCAATGATTGGCGTTTGAGGTGAGCGCGCTTTGATGATCTGGCTTGCATCAAAGCCATTCATTACAGGCATTTGCACGTCCATTAAGATCAAATCGACTTGATTGCTTCTAAAAAGCTCAACGGCATTTTCACCATTTTTTGCTTGTAAACTATTTACGCCAAGTCGGCTCAGGTACATCTGAACAAGCGTGCGCTGTACCTCTTTGTCATCGACGATAAGCACGGTCGGTGCGAGATGGTCTAATTGTTCTTGAACGCTACTTGGAGCATGTTGATTCGTTTGTAAACCTGCCTGTATATCCGCTTTGGTTTTATCTTCAGTCGTTGATTGGCTTTGTTTCCAATCATTGAAATCAGGCGTACGAAGCGCGTCTGCTTTGGGTGCATTAGGTACCACTGGGAAATACAGGTGGAATTCAGTAAATTCATCCAGTTTAGAGTGGCACTCAACTCGACCGCCAAATGAGCGCATTACGCGTTGGCAATAACCTAATCCTAAGCCGCTACCACCACTTTTTTGATACGAGAAAAAGTCATCGAAAATCTTATGAGCAATGGTTTCGTCAATGCCCGGACCTGTGTCTCGGAAGATGAGAATGTTCTCGTAAGAGCCGGTTTTAGTGCTGATCTCAATTTGGCTCTCTGGATAAGAATCAAAGTAATAGATCGCATTACGTATCAGGTTGAAAATGACAAAATTGAATAAGGTCTCATTGAGTTTTGCGACAAAATCAGCATGTTGTGGTAAACGAATTCGTTCAATAATCTTCTCGTTTTCAAAACCGTATTGGCTTACTGCTTGATCCACAGCTTTGTGAATGGAGGTCATCGCAACCGGCCCATGCTCCGGTGAGCTGTCACTGACCTCACGCAAGATGATGTCAATCAATTGTCGCCCACGTTGAATGGCAGCTTGGCCGTTCTCAATATCAAGCAGTATCTGTTTTGCTGGTGCTTGGTTATCAATGTGCTGCTTTAGTACTTCAAAATGCAATTGTACTTGAGCGAGCGGGTTACGCATCTCATGAGCAATTGAGTTCGCTAGTGCACGGCTTTGACGAATGCGTCGATCAGCTTCGATGGTACTTTGCACACGAGTTAACAGGGTTTGCAGTGCCAAGATCTCTTCATTAGAAAACATCTGGTCGTTGCTCTTGTGTGATGATATCAATAAGTGCGAGACAGACTGCCCTTGACCAAACAAAGGCATAACTAAGGCAGTGTTATTCGAGCTCATCTTGTCATAAAGCGCCCTGATCGAGCTTTTCGTGGGCTCTGCGTAATCTAACTCTTCAGAAAGTTCATCGAATAACAAAACGGACTTATTTGTTGAAAGGTAGTCTTCGTAGAAGGTCTCGTTGTAGTTGCTGTTAACGAGGCGCAATTTGTCCTCTGGAATTTGCAGTAGGTTGCCCAAGCGACGCATCGCGTCATCAATCGATAGTTTGAAGTCTTCTTCTAAAGCAAGGATTTGCTGTACAGGCGTTTTCTTGTTTCTGTAAACCAATAAAGAGGCGTAATGGCTCACGCGTTTGTAGAGTACATGCCAAGTGATGCCGATAAGCGCACAGATAGGTATTGCGATTAGCCATTGGTTGTTGTCGGTCAATGGGATGAATATTGCGCCGAAAGGTATCACTAAAATTGCACACACCAATAGCGCGTTAAGGCTCATATAAGCTAGGTATTTAACACTGTAGAAGCGAGAGGTCAGCAGAGCATAACCAACGAACAGCATCTCACTAATAGACAACGCTGGTGGTAACCAGGTTAGTGAGAAATCATGCATGAAGTATGTCATGCCAAGGTGAATGGTTGCGGTAGAAAGCATGAAAACTAAGATGCCCGCAATCATGTAACTGGTTTTGGCGAGTATTAATTTGCTGCTATTAGCTCGCATGGCCACAAGGTTGGTTAAGGTCAGGACAACAAAGCTCACCAGCCCGATAAAGAAATATGGCGTATGAGGACCAAACTCAATAACGAATTGGCTTGGGCCGACAATGTCGACGTGTTCAACGGTTAACCCCGGACTTAAATTAATAAAGAGGGCATAGACTGATGATCCGACAAAAATAGCCTGTTGCCATATGTGTACTTTACCATTGCGTTGCTCGGCTGCGAGCTGACACGAGAAGTAGTAGGCAAATGCAAACGCAAAGAAAGAGGCGAGATTGGCAAATTTTGCCGCCAACACCGCGGCCGAAGCGCCAAGCTCAGGTAATAAGTCGGTATGGAAATACGCGTTGCTGCTGATCCACGCAACAATGCAAACCGAGTAAGCAATGTAAGGCACATGGTGCGTGCCCGCGATGGCTTCATTTTTTTGCTTCAGACGATAGCAATAGTAGAGTAACCACATCACTACGATTGCTGCCGTCATAAGAAGCGTTATCGCTTTGGCATAGATGATCGCCTCTAGGCCGAAATCAAACATGTTCATCTCTTTTTACCGAACTTAGTTTTTCTATCGAGCTTACTTTTTTTACTGAGCCTAGCTTTCTACTCTCACGCACTGCGCGTTTGTAGCGACGAAAATCGGTGTTATTAAATACTTTGACCATCACTTCGAAATTCCACAATCCACGATAAATGGTTGTACCGTCATCATTCAACTCGCAATATCCGGAATGGAAATACGCTTTGGGATCGATAGCTTGATAAAACTGGAGCATGAAAGGCTGCTCGATAATGGTGAAGCCGATTTTGTACCCTACTTGGTGCAATACACTCATTAGTTCTTTTTGGGCGAGATAGAGGAAATAGAGTCTTTGTTGAGTATTACCGCTTACTGTCAGGCGGAGCACTTCACATATGGCACTTTTGTCAGACAATTGTAACTGAAACTTATTATCAAATTCTAGGAGAGAATGACATTTTGACAGTGTAGACGGTGTGAATATCTGTAACCCAGCCAAATCATCGTAACCATGATCGGGTAAACAGTATTGCCACTGTTCATTGCTGAACGGTGGCGCGTAACTTAACCAAGTTTCATTCTTAGACCAATCTTGAATCAACGCAGAAGAAACTAGGGTTGGGAAAGCTTCATCGGTCGGGTGTTTGAGTAAAATAAAGTGCTTACCCGTTTGTGAAAGGTGGAGTAAAGGTAGCATCTCAAACCATTTCTCTCCCTTGATAAAAACCTCAAGATTACTTAACGCGATGGCATCACTGATTGGCATAGCTTGAGGGTGACAGGGTGTTTGCACCATAAGCTGATCATTCTCTATCTGTTCAATGATGGCACCGTAGTAAGCGCTGTCTTTGATAGGGAGTTCTATATGAGAGGATACACTCGCATCGAATGGTGATTTCGCTTTTATTGCGGCAATTTCACATTCACACCAAAAGTCTAACCAATGTGTGTAACAATCGCCGGCTGCCATTTCCAGCAACGTCATCTCTGTCGATAAAGTGTTTGGATAGCGTTGGATGAGATCGCGATAGTCCATCAATTCAAATAGCACTGAGAAGCTGTTATTTTGATGCTCAGGGAAAAGCAATTCCAACTGGCTTGTGCGATATTTTGTAATGGTTTGGAAAAGAGCAGTGCGTTCTTGTGGCTGATAAGTACTGATAACGAGCTCTATCAGCGCTCGCTGTTTTTTTTCGATAGACAGACTGCTAGCCAACAGTGAGCCTAAAGACGACGTTATTTTCATTTGATTAACCGAACCTAGCCTAGGTTTATATAATTATTTTTATTCGATTTGCACTGTCTACAGGACACAAATTTTTTAGTATTTTTTTGAGTCATGTTACTTGGAGCGAGTCTGCCGTAACGTTACTTGAGTCTATGACTTGAGAGATAAGTTGCATAATCGGTCGCAAGTTTACTACTTGCGGTCATCCTTAACAACATAGCCTTGCCATATCTAAATCAATTAATGATTAAATAAACTACCTTATTATCAGTAGTTTGTATTATTCGATAGTGTTTTGAGCTTATGAGTTCTTGTCGAGCATAAACCTTTGAATTTATAAAATAACGCAAAATGTCTATTTTTTGAACCAACCTCATAAATCATAAGCAACTGAATTCACCTTGTTAATCGTAAGGAATATAACGGCGACCCAAAATATATAATTAACTAATGAGTGTTGTATGTCTCATACCCGTTTATTCCCACGTCATCGTTTGGCGATCGCTTGTGTGCTTGCCAGTGTTTCCAGTTTCTCTTTTGCCGAAAATCAATGTGATGTTTCTGATCTTCAGTTGGCCTCTGATCTCGCTCTTTCTGTCTCTACGGCGGACTACAGTTGCTATGGTTCTTGGTTCTCTGCATCTGAAAATGCATTAAACAACATTTACAGTGAAGCGAGCTTAAGCCGTATTCAAGCCACGCTGAACCTAGAAATTGCCAGTTATCGAGGTGAAGAAGAACAAGCTCGTAAACTCGAAAACCTTGGCGAGTTTGTTCGCGCCGCTTATTACGTTCGCTATAACGCGCAAGCGGAAGATTTTTCTGATGTGCTGAGCCAACGTTTTGCACTGTCGACCAACTTGTTCCTCGCTAACCCTAATGCTTTAGACCAAGGCCGACAGCAAACTGGTGCAATGAAAAGTCTGACTCTTATGGTAGATAATGTTAAGCAGCTGCCGCTGACTATGGATGCGCAACTTGCGGCACTTCGCCACTTTAACCGAGAAACTGCGCAAGACTCACAATGGGTCGACGGGTTAAACAATCTGTTTCGAGCAATGGCTGGTCACGCGGCTAGAGATGATTTTTACGATTATATGGCGAGTCATACTCAGCATATCGATACACTTGCAGCGTTCGCTCGTGATAACTCATGGGCACTGGATACTGATGCCGGCTTTCTTGTTTATAACGCAGTCCGTGAAACAGGTCGCTTACTTGCAAGCCCAAACAAAGAAACTAAAGACAAAGCGTTGCGAGTTATGCAGCAAGTGATGGTACAAAACCCGCTTGGCAGTGAGCACGACAAACTTTGGTTAGCGGCAGTAGAAATGATGAGCTATTTCGCACCGGAAGGTCTAAATGGCTTGAATATTGAGCAAGCCAAACGTGATCTAGCCATGCGTGTTCTTCCTAATCGTCATGAATGCCAAGGGCCTGCGATTATTCGTTCTCAAGATTTAAGCCAGTCACAAGCTATGGAAGCATGTGATGTGTTGGCAACGAAAGAGGCGGATTTTCATCATGTGGCAAATACCGGTCAACAACCCGTCGCAGACGATAACAACGACCGAGTAGAAGTCGCGGTGTTCGGGAGCAAAGGCAGCTATGTGGATTACTCCGCTTTCTTATTTGGTAACACCACAGACAACGGTGGTCAGTACTTAGAAGGAAACCCATCAGAGGTAGGCAACGTAGCGCGTTTTGTAGCTTATCGTTACGATAATGGTGATGACCTGGCTATTCTCAATTTAGAACATGAATACACACACTATCTCGATGCCCGCTTTAACCAATATGGTTCGTTTAACGACAATTTGGCGCATGGCTACGTCGTGTGGTGGCTAGAAGGTTTTGCCGAGTACATGCATTACAAGCAAGGCTACGATGCTGCGGTAAGCTTGATTAACAGCGGGAAGATGAGCTTATCGGATGTGCTTGCAACCACTTACTCCCATGATTCTAATCGTATCTATCGCTGGGGCTACTTGGCGGTGCGCTTTATGATGGAAGAACATCCTCAAGAAGTGCAGAGCTTGTTGGCACTGTCTCGTACTGGTCAGTTTTCCGAATGGGCGCAACAGGTAAAAGTGTTGGGTCAGCAATACAATGGTGAGTTTGAACGTTGGTTAGAATCAGTTTCAACCGAGCCTGAAATACCAAACCCGGATCCTAACCCAGGAGAGCCGACTGATCCCACAGAGCCGACAGATCAAGTCACTGTGCTTGTCTCAAACCAAGATGTGCTGTTAACCGGCACGGCTTATAGCGAACAGCTTTTCTACATTGATGTACCAGAGAACACCACGCATTTTGAGGTTTCGATTGAAGGTAATGCTCTGGGCCAAAGCCAAGGTGATGCTGACCTCTATATGAGTTACGGTAAAGAGGCGCATTATTACGACTTCGAGTTTAGCCAATACGGCAACGGCAGCAATGAAGTTGTGGCGTTCGAACCTGGTTCATCGGGTTATATCAAACCGGGTCGTTACTACATGAGCATCACGGGTCGCACCGATTTTAGTGATGTGACGCTGGTGGCATCCGTAGAGACAAAAACGCCAACACCACCAATCCAAGAACAAGATGATTTAACGCCAGTGATCTTTGAATCTGGTAAAGCTCAAATCCTGACTGTCCATCAACGTCGCTATGCTGCGGTGTATGTTCCAGAAGGTGTGCAAGAGGTGCGAGTGTGGTTAACGGACAAAAACACCGCTCAACCAGATACTGGTAATGTCGATCTGTTTGCTAGCAGTACATATTGGCCAACCGCAGGGCAGCACGAGTATGCGTCTAACTACGCAGGCAGTAATGAGTATCTGCAAATCCCTGTAACAGAAGAAGGCTATTTACACTTCTTACTGAGTGCAGAACAACAAGGGGATGATGTCGAGATGTTGGTGTACTTTCATTAACCAACATAGCACTAGATAAAATGGCATTAACAAATAGCACCATCTAAAACGTTACTCCTATAAAGGGTCACAATATCCGGTGGATAAAAGCTGGGCATGAATGTCCGGCTTTGTTTTTTCTGACACTGTTCTGTGTTTATGGATTAGCGACACCATGATTCCTGATGAAGTGATGACATTTGAGGTTTAATCTTGAAGGCATATGAAACACCATTGAGAGTGAACACTCGTTAATGGCTGAATGAATTATTTAGTGAGGATTTATGAGAAAAGCATTATTGGTTACTTTGGTAGGTGTCGTAGTTTTAGCTGGATGCAGTCAGAAGGGCGAAGTGATGACTCAATCACAAGAGAAAGCGAATCCTATCTGTAGTACTCAGAACCTTACTGGCGGTTGGTCGAAAAGTGATATCACACCTCAAGCTGAGCAAGCTTTAAACGCGGTTCTTGGTCAAATGAATACCGCTGCTGAGCTCAAACAAATCTTGAGTGTTCGAACTCAGGTCGTCGCCGGTTTGAACTATGCTATCGAGTTTGAAATGGATAATGGTGAGGTGTGGAATACCGTCGTTTATCGTTCGCTACAAGGTGATATCGAAATGATGCAAGCTGCGCAGCAAGGCCGTCTGTGTCTATAGTATGGATATTTTCAATACCTATATTTTTAGGTAACTTATGTCTGTATACAGAAAGTAGAAATGGTTCCGTATTGGGAGCCATTTTTAATTCTAATTAAGGTCGGTTAATTGAACGCTATTAGCTGGTCAGTTCGGGTTCCAATAACTCTTGAACACAAGCACGGCTGATGTCTTCATCAATGTACGCCATTCCAAGTTTATTCAAGTAGTCCATACGGTCAGCCGTTCGCAGTTCAATATCTGGACCTGAGATGTTGTTCTCTTGATAGACTTGAGCTAAATGAACCATGAATTGCTCGCCAACACTCATCATCAACAGGCTCATTGCGCCTACGTCCGGTTTTACTTTTGCTTGTTGTTTTTCAGAGAGACTGACTGCTAACACGATAGGGTGCTCTTCACCCTCAAAACGAGTGCTGCGCTCGCGAATGGTTTGCTGAGCCCAGTAATACGCCAGTTCTTTACTCTGAGTTAAGAAGACGGGTTCAACGGATTCTGTGTAGTTGTTGCCAATGGTCGCCATAGTTTTTGAAGCCGCTTCGTTGAGCGCTTTGTCTCCAGAGCGCTTTAGCCCTTGACCTTGAATAGACGCAAGTAAAGCTGAAGACGTGCCGTGATACCAAGTATCACCAGTAGCGAAGCCATTTTCTGATAGCAACGTTTTTGCATCTTGTAGGTGTGTCGGTATTGAAGTCATAGGCACTCTCAACAAATAGGAATATCAATAAACAGGAATATCAAAAAATATGAATATAGTTAGCTTAAACAGAATTTTCTAGCGTAACAGTGGTATGGAACACAAATCTGAGGCTTTGAGATGAAGCTGGCAGTACAAGCTTCATCTCAAAACCTCCTCCCTCCGAAAACCTAACAGGGAATGAGGAGGGGGAGATTTTATTGGGGGAAAGCTGTTAGCGATTAATCAAATTGATTTGATGTATTCGCTTCACCCGCTGCTTTTAGTGCGTTTTCACCAGCAAAGTACTCTTTGTGGTCATCACCCATGTCTGAACCCGACATGTTTTGGTGTTTAACACATGCGATGCCTTGGCGGATCTCTTTACGTTGAACATTCGCAACGTAGCCCAGCATGCCTTGGTCTCCGAAATACTCTTTTGCAAGGTTGTCGGTAGACAGTGCCGCTGTGTGGTACGTAGGCAAAGTAATCAAGTGGTGGAAGATACCTGCTTCACGAGACGCATCGGCTTGGAACGTACGAATCTTCTCGTCTGCACTTGCAGAAAGTTCAGTTTCGTCATACTCCGCGCTCATTAGGCTTGCACGGTCGTAAGCTGATACGTCTTTACCTTCTGCTGCCATTGTATCGTATGCTTGTTGACGGAAGTTTAGCGTCCAGTTGAATGATGGAGAGTTGTTGTATACCAGTTTCGCGTTAGGGTGAATTTCACGTACGCCGTCCATCATCTCTTTGATTTGACCAATGTGTGGCTTCTCAGTCTCAATCCAAAGTAAGTCAGCGCCTGCGTTGATAGCTTCGATACAGTCAAATACGCAGCGGTCTTCACCAGTACCTTCACGGAATTGGTACAAGCCAGATGGTAGACGCTTAGGACGAACTAGCTTGCCGTCGCGGTTAAAGCAAACATCACCTTCAGCCATATCTGCAACATCGATCTCTTCAACATCTAGGTATGAGTTGTAGATATCGCCTTGGTCGCCTGGCTCTTTCACTACTGCAATTTCTTTTGTTAGGCCAGCACCTTGTGAATCGGTACGAGCGACAATAACGCCGTTGTCGATGCCTAGTTCAAGGAAAGCGTAACGAAGTGCGCGAAGTTTCGCGTGGAAGTCAGCGTGCGGAACCGTTACTTTACCGTCTTGGTGGCCACATTGCTTTTCATCGGCTACTTGGTTTTCAATTTGTAGACAACATGCCCCTGCTTCAATCATTTGCTTAGCCATTAGGTAGGTCGCTTCTGCGTTACCGAAACCTGCATCGATATCAGCGATGATTGGCACTACGTGAGTCACATGATTGTCGATTTTATCTTGGAGACGGTCTTGCAGGTTAACGTCGCCAGCTTCACGAGCAGCATCTAGCTGACGGAATAAACCACCCAGTTCACGAGCATCAGCTTGGCGTAGGAAGGTGTATAGCTCTTCTACTAAGCCTGCTACCGATGTCTTCTCATGCATTGATTGGTCTGGTAGTGGACCGAAATCTGAACGAAGTGCAGCAACCATCCAACCCGAAAGGTATAGGTAACGACGATCGGTTTTGCCATCGAAGTGCTTTTTAATAGAAATCAGCTTTTGTTGGCCGATAAAACCATGCCAACAACCTAAAGACTGCGTGTACTGAGAGCTGTCTTCGTCGTAGGCCGCCATGTCTGCACGCATGATGTCTGCCGTGTATTGCGCAATATCCAGACCTGTTTTGAATTTGTTTTGAGCTCGCATACGAGCTGCAGATTCAGGGTTGATTGCATCCCATGGAGCACCAGCAGCGCTTTTTGCAACTTCAATCATTTCGATATCTTGTGTAATTTGCGACATAACTATTCCTTAGTTTCTCGTGGACATGTTGGCCAATTTGGCGAGGTCATTTGATTTGGACTAAATCTAACCATGGACAAAGAATAACCATGTATGTGATAATTTTGTTAATTTATAGTTATTATATTCGGTATTTTTTATATGAATATTGCTCGTATAGACCTTAATTTACTTGTGTATTTAGACATGTTGCTACGTGAAAGAAACGTAACACGTGCGGCAAATCAGCTAGGAATTACTCAACCCGCCATGAGTAATGGCCTACGTCGATTAAGGGATCTGTTTGAAGACCCATTGTTGGTGAGAACAAGTGAAGGGATGGTACCAACCGAGCGCGCACATAAGTTGCAACCACTGATCCGTAATATATTGGCGAATGTAGAGAAGACGCTACAACCCACAACTGAGTTTAATGCGGAAGACAGCGAACGCGTGTTTCGTATCATGGCGAGTGACTATGCAGAATCGACCATTATTCAGCCATTGCTTAAAAAACTGAGCGAAATAGCTCCGAAAATTCGATTGGATATCATGACGCCAAGTGATGTGAGCTATAAGGATGTGGAACAAGGCACTGTTGATATTATCATCAACCGATTTGATGATATTCCACAGTCGTTTCACCAGATGAGCCTTTGGCACGACGGGTTCTCCTGCTTATTTAGCTGTGATAACCCGATTGCTGATAACTTTGATATTTTGTCTTATTTAAAGGCGCAACATATTTGGGTGAGTAAGACAGGGATGGGCACAGGTGTTGGGATCAACCCAAGCGAAGCACAAAAGCTGGGTTGGATTGATGAAGCACTAATGCGTATCGGTAAAACCCGAAATATTACGGTGTTTACTCGACATTATTTGTCGGCGATTCTCTTCGCTCAACAGAAAAATCTGCTCCTTACCATTCCAACCAAAGCGGCACAGTTACAGCGCAACAATCCTAGGTTGTTAATCAAACCGGCACCTTTCGCTATTGAACCTTTTGAGGTGAAGATGGCATGGAGCCCATTGTTACAAACCAATCCAGACCATCAGTGGATGCGTCGATTGATTAAAAGTGTTGCCAATGAAATAGAGAGTGGTGTGACGGAATAACACAGTTTGTAGGGTATTTTTTATATGAATATCCAGTATAAACGGCATAAATTAGCTAAATTCATGCCTGTTAAGTAAGTTTAAGCTAGTAACGTAAATTTGAGCTAGGAACGTAAATTTAATCCAGTTACGTAGAATTATTGAGTAGTCATCAGTTAGTTTGAGAGAGATTTTATGAGCAGTCGTATTCAACAGGGAAGCTTGAGCATTGATAGCACCCTCTACCAATTAATTAATGAGCAGGTCATTCCTGGAACGGGCATTATCGCAGAAGACTTTTGGCAATCTTTTGCAGATATCCTTGCAGACTTGGCTCCAAAGAATCGCGCATTGCTTATTAAGCGTGAAGACCTTCAACACCAAATTGATGTTTGGCACCAAGAGCGTGCAGGACAAACATTGGATGTGGCAGAGTACAAACAGTTCCTACAACAGATTGGCTACTTAGTCCCTGAAGGCGATGACTTTCAAGTCACCACTGCAAGCGTTGAGCCTGAAATTGCAACACAAGCGGGTCCACAGCTTGTTGTACCTATTATGAACGCACGCTTTGCACTTAATGCAGCAAACGCACGTTGGGGTAGCTTATATGATGCGCTCTACGGAACGGATGTCATCAGCGAAAGTGATGGTGCTGAGAAAGGCGGAAGCTTTAACCCAGTTCGCGGCGCCAAAGTAGTCACTTATGCCCGCGAGTTCCTTGATGATGCTGCGCCGTTAAATGGTGTTTCTCATAAAGACGTGACCAAATACAGTATCAGCAACGTGAGCATTGGTAACACGCTGACGGCGACACTAGATAACGGCGAAGAAGTCACTCTAATTGATCATAGCCAGTTTATTGGCTACCAAGGTGATGCGAGTGCGCCTTCAAGTATTCTGATCAAGCACAACAACCTACATATTGAAATTCAAATTGACCCGAGCGCACCAATTGGCAGCGTTGATGTTGCTGGCATTAAAGATGTGTTAGTGGAAGCGGCACTCACCACCATTATGGATTGCGAAGACTCTGTTGCCGCAGTCGATGGTGAAGATAAAGCTCTGGCCTACAGTAACTGGCTCGGTTTGATGAAAGGCGACTTGCAAGAGTCGTTACAGAAAAATGGTAAAACCATCGTTCGTAGCTTGAACCCAGACCGCCAATACACCAGTGTCACCGGTGGTGAGATTTCGCTTAAAGGTCGCAGTATGTTGTTTATACGCAACGTGGGCCACTTAATGACCAACCCAGCCATTATTGATGATCAAGGTAATGAAGTACCTGAAGGCATTATGGATGGCATGGTCACTTCGCTAATCGCAATGCATGATTTAAAAGGCAACAGCGCTTACCAAAACTCGACAGCGAACAGCATCAATATAGTAAAACCTAAGATGCATGGCCCTGAAGAAGTGGCGTTTACTAATGAATTATTTGGCCGCATTGAAGATGCATTAGGCTTAGATCGATTCACGATCAAAGTCGGTATCATGGACGAGGAGCGTCGTACCTCAGTCAACCTTAAAGAATGTATTCGCGCCGCTAAAGACCGTGTTGTATTTATCAATACCGGTTTCTTAGACCGAACCGGTGATGAAATTCATACCAGTATGGAAGCTGGCCCGTTTGCGCCTAAAACACAGCTGAAAACCATGACTTGGATTGGTGCATACGAAGATCAGAACGTCGATCTTGGCTTAGCTTGTGGCCTGCAAGGTAAAGCCCAGATTGGTAAAGGCATGTGGCCAGAACCAGACAATATGGCGAAGATGATGGATGCGAAAATTGGTCATCCGCAAGCAGGCGCAAATACTGCTTGGGTTCCTTCTCCAACTGCGGCGACTTTGCATGCTCTGCACTATCACAAGGTGAGTGTACCAAGTCGTCAGAAAGAGCTTCGTGAGCGAGTGAGAGCGAACGTCGACGATATTCTGACTATTCCGCTATTAGGCAAGCAAAAGCTGACCGCTCAAGACATCCAAAACGAATTGGACAACAATACACAAGGTATTCTTGGCTACGTAGTTCGTTGGATTGACCAAGGTGTCGGGTGTTCTAAGGTGCCGGATATCAATGATGTAGGCTTGATGGAAGACCGCGCGACATTGCGTATTTCAAGCCAACATATTGCGAACTGGTTACGCCATGAGATTTGTAATGAAACCCAAGTAATGAAAACCATGAAGCGCATGGCCGCAGTGGTTGATGAGCAAAACGCTGGTGACCCGAGCTACCGTAATATGGCACCTGACTTTGAAAACAGCATTGCCTTTTCAGCCGCGTGTCAGTTGGTATTCGAAGGTTGTGCTCAACCAAGTGGTTACACCGAGCCAGTGCTGCATGCGATGCGTTTGAAGTTGAAAGCACTTACATAACCAAAACTGCTAAATAGTTCAACACTGGAATAGCTGAGTAGCTAAATAAAAAAGTAAACGATATTACATAACAACGTCACTAAATAATAAAACCACTAAGAAAAGAAAGACCCTTTTAAACCGAGCCCAAGGTGCCGCGCTTTATAGCGCGGCTTTTTTTTGAGTTTTTTTGAAGGGGTAGGTGCTTTAAAGCTTTTGATATTTAAGAGTTAGGAATCGCTAATGTCATAGTTTCATTATCATTAAAACGTTGTTATCACCAAAGCTTCTTTACCACTAAAACGTTGTAACCATTAAATGTTCTTTGTCGCTAAATCTTCATTGTCGATAAGGCTTCGTTATGGCTATAGCTTCGTTACTGCCAAAACCTAGTTACTACCAAAACACAGATATTTAATGTCCATGTACTCATCGATGCCTTCTTTGGCACCTTCACGGCCAATACCTGATTGCTTAACACCACCGAAAGGGGCGACTTCGGTAGAGATCAATCCATCATTGATGCCGACCATTCCGTACTCAAGCGCTTCTGCGATTTTCCATACACGGTGGATATTCTGGCTATAGAAGTATGATGCTAAACCGTAAATTGTATCGTTGGCCATCTCGATGAGCTCTTCGTCGGTATCGAATTGCATCACGGGTGCGACTGGGCCAAAAATCTCTTGTTGAACGATGTCCATGCTGTGTTTTACATCTTTAAGAACAACGGGCTGAAGGAAGAGTCCATCAAGTTGTTGAAGTGGCGTCACAGGTTTAGCACCTTGTTCAATAGCTCGGTTTATCAATCCTTGGATGTTTTGCTTAGCACCTTCATTGATAACAGGGCCAACCGTTACGCCTTCGTCTAAACCGTTTCCAATTTTAAGCAGCTGTACTGCTTGGTCGAACTTAGCCACGAACTCATCGTATACTTTGCTGTGAACATAGAAACGGTTTGCACAGACACAGGTTTGCCCTGCATTACGGAATTTTGAAGCCATTGCGCCTTGAACTGCAGCGTCGATATCCGCATCGTCAAACACGATAAACGGTGCGTTGCCACCCAGTTCCATTGAGGTACGCTTGATTCCTTTCGCCGCTTGAGCCATCAAGATACTGCCGACTCGGGTAGAACCAGTAAAAGAGATTTTTTTAATCAGTGGGTGTGAGGTGAAAAGACCACCCACTTGCTCTGGGCTTTCACCGAGTACGACTTGAAGTAGATCTTTCGGAATGCCCGCTTGGTAAGCCAATTCAACCACAGCAAACGCAGACAGTGGTGTCTCATCTGACGGCTTCACGACAAAGCTACAACCCGCGGCTAAGGCAGGTGCGGCTTTACGCGTGATCATCGCCGTGGGAAAGTTCCATGGGGTAATGGCACAAGCCACTCCAATAGGTTGCTTGATCGTAACTAAGCGTTTACCCGCGACTGTACTCGGGATTGAATCGCCATAGGTTCGCTTCGCTTCTTCAGCGAACCATTCTATAAAACTCGCACCATAAACGATCTCGCCCTTTGCTTCGGCTAACGGTTTGCCTTGTTCAATCGTCATTAGCCGAGCAAGATCATCTTTGTTTTCAAGGATCAGTTGATGCCAGCGATGAAGTAATGCGGCGCGAGATTTAGCCGGTACTTGAGCCCACTCTTTTTGTGCTATGTGAGCGCGTTCGATAGCACTTGTTAATTCAGACTCAGATAAAATAGGTGCGTGCCCTACGAGTTCCCCAGTTGCCGGGTTTGTTACCGAAACAGCGTTTGTTGGTTCTGTCACCATAAAAGAGAGTAAGTGCTTGTTGTTAATGTTTAGCATCGTGTTTCCTTTGTCGTGATTACTTAAGTATGTTGCTGTTTATGATAAATGCGGGCGTTAAAATGATTTCGACCAAACATCGTTTGGCCGAATACCGTTTAGCCGAATACAGTGACAACGGGGCAACAGGCTTCAATATGTACTTAAAGCCAGATCCTACTGTTAAGCTGAAATTATCAAAACTAACCCCAATTATCAGATTCTATTTTTGCGAGCGCTTTTGCCGCTTTTTGAAGCGCTGGTAAGAATTTAATCGCTTCATCTGGTCTTAATCGAATGACAGGTGCTTGTATTGCGAGGCCGAGGTTTGATTGACCCGTAGATGACGGAATCAGCACGGCGATACAGACTAAGCCCGGCAAAAACTCTTCGTCATCAATTGCAAAACCTTGGATTTTCGCTTCTTCGATGTCTTTCTCTAATGTCGAATAGTCGGTAATGGTATTTAAGGTGTATTGAGTTAATGGCACGTTTTCAATCAGTCTTCGACGCTGTGACTTAGACATGTGAGCTAAAAACAATTTCCCGCTTGCTGAACAATGCACTGGGACGCGAGAGCCTGGGTGTAGGTGAAAACGAAGG